>NZ_AMXD01000003.1 GCF_000310185.1 Thauera aminoaromatica S2
GTCGAGCGCGCGCGCGCGGGCCGTCGCGGGCGCTGCGCGCTCGGGGGCAGTCACGGCCGCCGCCGCCGTGGGCAGCACGAAGCGCACGTGCGTGCCGCGCCCCGGCGTGCTGAGGATGCGGATGTTGCCGCCCGACTGGCGTACGAAGCCATACACCATCGACAGGCCCAGCCCGCTGCCGCTGCCGAAGTCCTTGGTGGTGAAGAAGGGCTCGAACACGCGCTGCAGCACGGCCGGCTCGATGCCCTTGCCGGTATCGCCGACGTCGATCTGCACGTAGTCGCCGGCCGCCACCTCGACCACCCCTGCGAGGGCCTCGTCGAGCTGGCGGCGACTCACGCCGATGGTCAGCTCGCCGCCCACGGGCATGGCGTCGCGTGCGTTGATCGCGAGGTTGAGGATCGCGTTTTCGAGCTGGTGCGGGTCGACCAGCGCGTGCACCGGCTCGCCGGGCAGGCGCAGATGGATGCGGATGGTTTCGCCCAAGGTGCGCGCGAGCAGGTGCGTCATGTTGTGCACGAGCGCGCCGACCTCGACCGCGGTGGGGGCGAGCGACTGCCGGCGCGAGAAGGTGAGCAGGCGGCGGATCAGCTCGGCGCCGCGCCGTGCCGCCTGCAGCGAGGGATCGACGAACTCCGCCCCCGGCCCGGCGCCGATGCGCTGCTGCAGTGCGGAGAGGTTGCCGATGATGATGGTGAGCAGGTTGTTGAAGTCGTGCGCCAGCCCGCCGGTGAGCTGGCCCACCGCCTCCATCTTCTGCGCCTGCACCAGCGCGGCCTGGTTGGCCTTCTGTTCCGTGATGTCGGTGGTCATGACGAAGAAGCCCACCACCGTGCGCCCGTCGGTGCCGATCTCGGGCACCACCACGCTGCGTGCATGCAGCGTGCGACCGTCGGTCCCGACGCGACTGTATTCGTAGCACACACGCTCGCCGGTGCGCGCGCGCTCGACCTGCGAGCGGATCTGGGCGTAGGCGTCCTCGCCGACCACCTCGCGAATGCTGCGGCCGACGATCTCGTCCTTCGGATAGCCGAACCATTCGGCGTAGCCGCGGTTGGCGAAGCGGTAGATCTCGCCGCCGTCCACATACGCGATCAGCGCGGGGATGGAGTCGATGATCAGTTGCAGGCGGTGTTCGCTGCGACGCAGCGCGCCGGCGATCTGGTCGATCTCGCTGTTGGCCTGCTCCAGCTCCGCCGTGCGCTCGCGCACGCGCGCTTCGAGCTGCGCGTTCTGCTGCTGGATCAGCGCCTCGTAGCGACGCTGCTCGGTGATGTCGGTCCATAGCGACACGAAACCGAGGTTGGGAATCGGCACCCCGCGTACCGCCAGCACCGTGCCGTTGGGCCGTGCGCGTTCGACGTAGTGCGGCAGGAAGGCCCGTGCCGCCGCCATGCGCTTCGCGACCAGGGTTTCGATGTCGCCTTCGCCGTATTCACCGCGTTCGGCGTTGAAGCGCACGAAGGCCTCGAACGGCGTGCCGACGCGCACCAGCGCCTCAGGGAAATCGAGCAGGCGCACCAGGGCCTTGTTCCAGGTGACGAGCTTGGGCGTGGTGTCGAACACCGCGATGGCCTGGTCGAGCAGATCGAGGCCTGCCAGCAGCAGGTCGTGCCGCCGGAGCTGCTCCGGAGTGAAGGCGGCGGGTTCAGCCTGAGGGGAGGGCGATCTTGCCATGCTCGCGGCAGTCTCCGGTGTGGCGAGTTTCGAGGATCATGAGCGCGATGTTTGCACATCTCGCGTCGCGATGCCTGTGGCGTTCACCGCGGTGGGCGACAAGGCTCCGCGACCTTGTGCCGGGCGGCCTCTCCTCGGCGCGGGCGCGAAAGCTTGACTATCATGGGAATGCATCCGATTCGCCGGCGGGCGGGGCGCGGATGCGAACCGGAAGCGCGGGAGGACGTCATGGTCGTGATCGTATTCCGCACGCGCCTGCGCGCGGGCGTCGACGAGGCGGAACTCGAAGGTGTGGGCGCCCGCATGTTCCAGGTGGCCGCATCCATGCCGGGCTACGTCTCGTACAAGGATTTCGCGGCGGACGATGGCGAGTTCGTTTCCATCGTCGAGTTCGACTCGCTGGAGACCCTCGCCGCATGGCGCGACCACCCCGAGCACCGGGAGATCCAGGCGCGGGGCCGCAGTCGGTACTTCAGCGATTACCGGGTACAGGTGTGCACGACCGTGCGCGAGTACGCCTTCACGCTGGACGGCGGGCGGGTCGAAGGGGCTTTGTGAATGCCGGCGCCGCCCGAGAATCTTCGCGTCTTCGTCGCCTCGCCAGGTGATGTCGCGGCCGAGCGCAAGCTGGCGCTCGAGGTCATCAACGGCATGCAGCGGCGCTGGTTCGCGCGCGGAAAGGTGACGCTCGACACCGTCGAATGGGACGACGACCTTGCCCGGGTGCCGATGGCGGCGTCGGCGACGCCGGAGGATTCGGTCATCGACTACCTGGGCCGGCCGCGGGATTGCGAGCTCACGGTGGTCATCCTGTGGTCCCGCATCGGCACGCGCCTGCCGAACTCGTTCCGCCGTGCCGACGGCAGTGCGTTCGAGTCGGGAACCGTCTGGGAACTCGAGGATGCAAGGGATCGCGGTCGCGATGTGTGGGTCTACCGCTGCACCCGTCCGCTCGAGATCACGGGTGATGACCTCAAGGCCCAACGCGTCGACGAAAAGCTCGCGCAGTACAGGGCGGTGGAAGCTTACTTCGTGCGGGCATTCCAGAACCCCGATGGTTCGCTCAAGGGCGGCGTGAACACCTTCGATACGCCGACCAGCTTCGGGAAGGCGCTCGGAGAGCACCTCGAGGCCTTCATCACGCGGCGCATCGATGCCCTGCGGGGCGCGAGTCCGCGTGCGCCCGCGGGCGGGGCGGGCGCAGGGGCGAAGCCCTGGCTGGTGCGCGAGCCCGTGCGCGATTACCACGTGGTGGGGCGCGCGGAGCTCGTCGACCGTGTGTGGCGCAAGCTGCGGGACGGCGTCGACACCAGCCTGCTGTTCCTGCCCGGCGTCGGCAAGACCACGGTCGCGCAGGAACTGCTGCGCGAGCGCGACAAGATCCTCGGGCATTTCGACGGCGTCTTGTGGGCCAATCTCGGCCGGCAACACGTCGACAGCGCGGAGCTGCGTGCATGGGGCGAAGCGCTCGGCATCCCGGCCGAGCGCATGAACAGTTTCGACGACAAGGAGCTTTGGCTGCGTGCGCTGCAGGACGCCATCGGCGACCGCTGCATGCTCGTGGTGCTCGACGACGTGTGGCGCACCGAGGATGCAAGGCGTTTCATGGAGCTGGGTCCGCGCTGTGTCTTCCTGTCCACCACGCGCTCGAAGACGGTGGCGAAGGAGCTCGGCGCCGGCGAGCTGGTCCCGGAGCTGGACCCGCCGCAGGCCTTCGGCCTCCTGTGCGAGGTCGCCCCGGGCGCCGTCGAGGCGGATCCGATGGCCGCCAAGGCCCTGCTCGGAACCCTGCAGGGCCTGCCGCTGGCGATCGTGCTGGTGGGCAAGGTCTTGCGCCGGGCGGCGAGCGAAGCGCATGCCGATCCCGCACGCCTGCGCCGCGCCTACGACGAGGTGGCGCAGGCGGGCCGCCGGCTCGGGCTGCTGCGTCCTGAAGACCAGCGCACGCTGGGGGAGGTGATCGAACTGTCCTTCGGCGCGCTGCGCAGCGACGCGGCGCGCGACGCGGCGACCGCGCTGTCCATATTCCGTCCCAAGCCGAACGCCTTCGGCCGCGACATCGCGCTCGCCGTGGGGGAGGCCGACGAACAGACACTGGAGGACATCGGCGACATCGGGCTGATCGAGCAGGTGGGCAAGGACGTGTTCACGATGCACCGCATCATCGCCGAGTACGCGCGCACCCGCTTGCCCCTGCAGTGCTCGCAGGCGCTGCATCGCAAGGCGCTCGCGTTCTATGCCGAGAAGCTGCGGGGCTCGATCGAGAGCGATCCGGATGCCTATCTGAGCTGGTATCGCCACGAATGGGCGGAGTGGCAGGAGACCAAGGACGCCTGCCTGTACCACACCGCCCACAGCGGCGACTCGGTGGCGGGCGTGCTGGCTTTCCTGCGCGTGTTCTTCGATGCGTTCTGGTGGTGGGGCTACTACCAGCGCTTCCCGTTCTGCGAGCGGCTGGTCGTCGAGTGGAGGCAGCGCGAACTCGACGCGCGGGCGCGTGCCTTGATCGATCAGGTGGCAGCGTTCCAGGATGCCTACCCGGCGGGCCCCGACAAGCGTGCCGGCGGCGACTGGGTGCGCGCCGAGAGCGCGCTGCTCGGGATACGCAAGGCGCTCGGCCTCGATGGCGATGGCCGCCACATCACCGGCGAGGACGCTCGACGGGTGCGTGCCTTCACCGATTTCTTCCTTGCCGAAGCACGGGCCTATGGGCGTGACGAGCGCGACGAGGCCTTGCGCTTCTACGAGGCGGCGCGCTCGCTGTTTCTCGACGACGGCGTGTCCTGGGTCGCGGCCTGGATCGAGTTCTATGTGGCCCAATACCTGCTCGAGCGCGGCGAGTTCGCCGATGCCCGCCCGCATGCCCTGCGTTCCCTGGCCGAGGGCGCCGGCGAGTTTGGCGAGCGGGCGCCGCTCGCGGGGCGCGACTCCGAACTCATCGCCAACGACTATCGCCTGCTCGGCGATCTCGCGCTGGCTGCCGACGAGGTCGACGCGGCTGCCCGTGCCCATGGTCGGGCCACGCTCTACGCCTACGTCTTCCAGGCGATCCCCGAGCCGGTGGACACCTACACGATGGACTTCTATGGCGAGATCGTCGGTCGTGTCGCCGCATCGATCGCGCGCTGCGGATCGGGTGACCAGCGCGGCCGCGCGCTGGCGCTTGCACTCCACGCCTTCTGGCGGCCTTGGCGGACGCATTGCGGCATCGGCGACGAACGCGACGAACTGAATGCAGCGCTGGATGCCGGCGACCCGGGGCGCCTGGCCGCTGCGCTGTTCCCGCCCGCCCCGGCGGTGGACGCGTTCGACTTCATCGACCAGGCGGCATCCTACAGTCGCGCCGTGCTCGCGGTGGTGCCCTCGTTCGTGCACGAGCTGGGCCCGCTCGACGAGTTCATGGCGGAGGTGGTCAGGACCCTGGCGGGCGGAGTGGGAGCGGACGGCACAGCGCTTGCTGGGCATGCGCCCCTGTATCGCATCGACGCCCGCAAGGGGCGACTCCAGCTATGCCTCGGTCGGACCGAATTCGCGTGATCGCTGCCGTCCGGCGGTGACACGGGGGGTTGGGGCAGGGCGCCTGTCCGGACCGGCAGACGCCGCGGGAAGACCGTCGTTGCCCGCCAGCCGGTGCCGGAACTGCTCCGGCGACATGCCGCTCCAGGCGACGAAGGCGCGGTAGAAGGTGGACGGGTCGGCGTAGCCGAGCTCGGCCGCGATGCGGGCGATGGGCTGGCGGGTCTTGGCCAGGCGCGCATAGGCGATGTCGCGGCGGGTGGCCTCCTTGATGTTGCGGAATCCCGAGCCCTCATCCTCCAGCCGCCGGTGCAGGGTGCGCGGCGACACGTGCAGGCGCTCGGCGACCTCTTCGAGCGAAAGGTTCTGCGGCAGCGCGTCGCGCAGGATGTCGCGCACGCGGAAGACCATCTCGCGGTCGCGCCGGTAGAGGGTGGTGATCTTTCCCGGTGCGCCCTCGAGGAAGCCGACCAGCGCCGCCTCGTCGCGGCGCAGCGGCAGCGCCAGCAGGTTGGCCTGCAGGCGGGCGGCCAGCTGCGGCGCGTCGAAGCTCGAATGCTCGGTGTAGACGAGCGCGTAGTCGTCCGCATGGGCCGGGCGTGCGTAAGGGAAGGCGACCGCGTCGAGCGCCAGGCCGCGGCCGACGAACCAGCTCGCCACGCCGTGCAGCAGGCGCAGCAGCCATTCGTAGGCGAACACGCGCGCCGGGGCGTCGAGCCCGGGGCCGAGGCTGCCGCCGTCGTCCAGCAGCAACTCGGCGCGCGCGCCGTCCACCCGCAGCTCAATGCGGAAGGCGGGCAACACGATGCGCAGGAAGCGGATCGCGCGCAGCAGGGCCTCGCCCAGCGTGGGCGCGCCGAGCAGTGCGCGGCAGAGGAACTCGAAGCTGCCCGGGCGCATCGGCTCCGGGAGCAGGCCGAAGGCCTCGTCTTCAAGTGCCTCCACGCACAGGTTGTAGAGCAGGGCGTAGCGCTCGACTGGGATGCGCGTGTCGGTTTCTGCAAGGTCGATCCCGGCGCGTGCGAGCAGCGGCGCCCCATCGAGTCCGCGCCGCTGCAGCCCGGCCAGCATGCCGGTGACGAAGCCGGGCGCGACCGTGGCGCGGCTACGGCGGGGGATCGCTGAAGCGGAAAGGCTGGGAGTCGACAGGGCGGGCTCCTGGCTTGGGTGGAGGGATCGAGCCGGCGCTGCGCAGAGGCTTCGCGACGCTGCGCTGTGCAGGCGCGGCACACGTTGCGATTTCCGCATCCGGTGCCTGCCGTCGTCATCGTCCGCGGTAGCGCTGCAATCGCGACTTGCGTCGCTCCCACGGGAAAGCGGCAACCGGCAAGCCGCCGAGCGCGCCATCGGTTGCTCGATTTGGCGGATTTTGCACGATCCTCGTCGGCAAGCGCAATGGCAAAGGCGTGAAGACCCTTCTAATATTGCAGGGATGTTCACACCCACCTGGAGACGAACGACATGACCGATCTGAGCGTTGCGCACAAGCTGTCGCCCTACAAGCCGAAGAACAAGGTGCGTTTCGTCACCGCTGCCGCGCTGTTCGACGGCCATGACGCGTCCATCAACATCATGCGCCGCATCCTGCAGTCGACCGGCTCCGAGGTCATCCACCTCGGTCACAACCGCTCGGTCGGCGAGATCGTCAATGCGGCGCTGCAGGAGGACGTGCAGGGCATCGCGATCACCTCCTACCAGGGTGGTCACGTCGAGTTCTTCAAGTACATGATCGACCTGCTGCGCGCCAACGGCGGCGAGAACATCAAGGTCTTCGGCGGCGGTGGCGGCGTGATCGTGCCGGCCGAGATCAAGGAACTCCACGAGTACGGCGTCACCCACATCTTCTCGCCCGAAGACGGCGCCAAGATGGGCCTTCAGGGCATGATCAACAGCGTCGTCGAGCGCTGCGACGTCGACGTCGCCAAGGCCGCGCCGCAGAAGGCCGATGCGGTGCTCAAGGCGCTCGCCGCCGGCGATCGCCGCGCGCTCGCGCAGATCATCACCGCGCTGGAGAACGGCGGCTACGGCGACGAGGTCAAGAAGGCGCTGATCGAGGCCGCGGCCAAGACCAAGGTGCCGACGCTCGGCATCACCGGCACCGGCGGCGCGGGCAAGTCCTCGCTGACCGACGAGCTGGTGCGCCGCTTCCGCCTCGACCAGGACGACAAGCTCAAGCTCGCCATCGTCTCCATCGACCCCTCGCGCAAGCGCACCGGCGGCGCGCTGCTCGGCGACCGCATCCGCATGAACGCGATCGAGCACGCCAACATCTACATGCGCTCGCTCGCCACCCGCGACACCGGCTCGGAAGTCTCCGCCGCGCTGCCCGAAGTCATCGCCGCGTGCAAGCTCGCGGGCTTCGACCTCGTCATCGTCGAGACCTCCGGCATCGGCCAGGGCAACGCCGCGATCGTGCCCTTCGTCGATCTGTCGCTGTACGTCATGACCCCGGAGTTCGGTGCCGCCAGCCAGCTCGAGAAGATCGACATGCTCGACTTCGCCGACTTCGTCGCCATCAACAAGTTCGACCGCAAGGGCGCGCTGGACGCGCTGCGCGACGTTGCCAAGCAGTACCAGCGCAACCGCGAGCTGTTCAACCAGCGCCCCGAAGAGATGCCGGTGTTCGGCACCATGGCCGCGCGCTTCAATGACGACGGCGTCACCGCGCTCTATCAGGCCGTGCTGCCGGCGCTCGTCGGCAAGGGCCTCAAGGTCGCCAAGAGCAAGCTGCCGGTGGTCAAGGTGCGCGCCTCGTCCGAAGGTCGCGCCATCGTCCCCGCCGACCGCACGCGCTACCTCGCCGAGATCGCCGACACCGTGCGCGGCTACCACAAGCACATCGAGCAGCAGGCTCGCGTCGCGCGCGAGCGCCAGTCGCTGAAGATCGCCAAGGGCCTCTTCGAGCAGTGCGGCAAGGACGCGGGCTCGTTCGCGGAACTCATCGACTGGAAGGACGGCGAGCTCACCCCGGCCGCGAAGAAGCTGCTCGACATGTGGCCGAAGACGCGCGAGCTCTACGCCGCCGACGAGTACGTGGTGAAGATCCGCGACAAGGAGATCCGCACCCAGCTCACCAGCACCTCGCTGTCGGGCAGCAAGATCCGCAAGGTGGCGCTGCCGAATTTCGAGGACGCGGGCGAGACGCTCAAGTTCCTGATGAAGGAGAACGTCCCCGGCTCCTTCCCCTACACCGCCGGCGTGTTCGCGTTCAAGCGCGAGGGCGAGGACCCCACCCGCATGTTCGCCGGCGAGGGCGATGCCTTCCGCACCAATCGCCGCTTCAAGAAGGTGTCCGAGGGCATGCCGGCGCACCGCCTGTCCACCGCCTTCGACTCGGTCACCCTGTACGGCTGCGATCCCGACCTGCGTCCGGACATCTACGGCAAGATCGGCAACTCCGGCGTGTCGATCGCCACGCTCGACGACATGAAGGTGCTGTACGACGGCTTCGACCTGTGCTGCCCGACCACCTCGGTGTCGATGACGATCAACGGCCCGGCGCCGATCATCCTGGCCTTCTTCTTCAACACCGCGCTCGACCAGCAGGTGACCAAGTTCAAGGCCGACAACGGCCGCGAGCCCACCGAGGACGAGCTGCAGAAGATCAAGGAGTGGACGCTGTCGACCGTGCGCGGCACCGTGCAGGCCGACATCCTGAAGGAAGACCAGGGCCAGAACACCTGCATCTTCAGTACCGAGTTCGCGCTCAAGATGATGGGCGACATCCAGGAGTACTTCGTTCATCACGACGTCAAGAACTTCTATTCGGTATCGATCTCCGGCTATCACATCGCCGAAGCCGGCGCCAACCCGATCAGCCAGCTCGCCTTCACGCTGTCGAACGGCTTCACCTACGTGGAGTCCTACCTCGCGCGCGGCATGCACATCGACGACTTCGCGCCCAACCTGTCCTTCTTCTTCAGCAACGGCATGGACCCGGAGTACTCGGTGATCGGCCGCGTCGCCCGCCGCATCTGGGCGGTGGCGATGAAGAACAAGTACGGCGCCAACGAGCGCAGCCAGAAGCTGAAGTACCACGTGCAGACCTCCGGCCGCTCGCTGCACGCGCAGGAGATGGACTTCAACGACATCCGCACCACGCTGCAGGCGCTGATCGCGATCTACGACAACTGCAACTCGCTGCATACCAACGCCTACGACGAAGCGATCACCACGCCGACCGAGGAGTCCGTGCGGCGTGCGATGGCGATCCAGCTCATCATCAACCGCGAGTGGGGCCTGGCCAAGAACGAGAACCCCAACCAGGGCGCCTTCATCATCGAGGAGCTCACCGACCTCGTCGAGGAAGCCGTGTTGAAGGAGTTCGAGGCCATCGCGTCGCGTGGCGGCGTGCTCGGTGCCATGGAGACCGGCTACCAGCGCGGCAAGATCCAGGAGGAGTCGCTCTACTACGAGCACAAGAAGCACGACGGCTCCTACCCGATCATCGGCGTGAACACCTTCCTCAATCCGAAGGGCCAGGCGCAGCAGGAGATCGAGCTCGCCCGTTCGACCGAGGAGGAGAAGCAGGGCCAGTTGAAGCGCCTTGCCGACTTCCACGCCCGCAACAAGGACCAGGCGCCCAAGTGGCAGGCCAAGCTGCAGCAGGCCGTCATCGACAACACCAACGTGTTCGAGGTGCTGGTCGATGCGGTGCGCTACTGCTCGCTGGGGCAGATCACCGAGGCGCTGTACAAGGTGGGCGGGCAGTACCGCCGCAGCATGTAATCACGCTGCAATCGCGACTCGCGTCGCTCCTACGGAAAACCTCCGCGCTTCGGGAGGTGGCGGAAGGAGCAACGCGAGTCGCGATATGTGGGAGCGACGCAAGTCGCGATCGTGCGGTGTGTGACAATGGCGGCCGTCCCCGAACGCGCCCGCAGCCATGAACCTCACCACCCCCGCCTTGCTCTTCCCGGCGATCTCGCTGCTGCTGCTCGCCTACACCAACCGCTTCCTCACGCTTGCCCAGGTGATCCGCCAGCTCAACGCCTCGCCCGATCGCGGCGCCGCGCTGGTGCAGTGCCAGCTCCCCGGGCTCAAGCGCCGGATCACCCTCACCCAGTACATGCAAGGCTTTGGCGTGCTGAGCTTCCTGCTCTGCGCGCTGTCCATGCTCGCGCTCTTCCTCGAGGCCGAGGTGGCCGGCAAATGGATGTTCGGCACCAGCATCGTGACGCTCGCGGTGTCGTTGGTGCTTTCGCTGGTCGAGGTGTTGTTGTCGACCGAGGCGCTGTCGCTGGTCGTCCGCGACCTGGAGCAGGCGAAGCGGGAAGGGGGGACGCCTTGCTCCTGACGTCGTGCCCCTGTGCGTCGCCTCCTGCGCGGCATCGCCTCACCGGCTTGTCAGCTTGAGCTCGATGCGGCGGTTGCGCGTGTAGGCTTCCTCGGTGCTGCGCGCATCGAGCGGGTGGAACTCCCCGTAGCCGGTCGCGGCCAGGCGCTCGGGCGGGATGCCCTGGCCGCGCAGGAACTTGACGATGGCGAGGGCGCGGGCGGTCGATAGCTCCCAGTTCGACGGGAAGCGGGCGGTGGCGATCGGGCGGCGGTCGGTGTGGCCGTCCACCTGCAGGACCCAGGGCAGGTCCTTGGGCATGTCGGCGGACAGCGTCTTCAGCGTCTCGGCCAGGCGGGTGAGCTGGACCATGCCGTCGGCGCTGACCTCGTCCGAGGCGGAGGCGAACAGCACCTCGCTGGAGAAGACGAAGCGGTCGCCGACGATCTGCACGTCCTTGCGCTTGCCGAGCACCTCCTGCAGGCGGCCGAAGAACTCGGAGCGGTAACGTGCGAGTTCCTTGACGCGGCCGGCAAGCGCCAGGTTGAGCTCGCGGCCGAGCTCCTCGAGCTTCAGATCCTTGTCCTTGGCCGCGAGCTTGGCGGCGTCGAGTGCCGCATTGAGCTGCTCGAGTTGCTCGCGCACCGCGGCGAGCTGGCGATTGAGCAACTCGACCTGGGCGATCGCGGCGGCGGACATCTCCTTGTGTTCCTTCAGGCCGCGCTCCGAGGTGTCGAGTGCGCTCGCCAGGCGGGCGGCCTCGGCCTCGAGCTCGGTCTTCAGGCGCTGCAGGGCCTCGATGTCGGCAACGATGCGGGTGGCCTCCTCGCGGCGGCTGCGCGCCTCGTCCTGGGCGGCGTGGAGCTCGTCGCGCGCGGCGAGCAGCTCGTTGCCGCGCGCTTCGCTCTCGCGCCGGGCGGCGCTCAGCGAGGCCGAGAGCTCGCCGACCTCGGCCTCCGCTCGTTGGCGCGCGCTCTGTTCCAGGCTCAGTGTCCTGGCGAGGGTGGCGAGCTCGGCCTCGAGCTGGGCGAGCGCGCGGTCGCGGCCGCTCACCGCGTCGGCGAGCACGAACTGGCCGATGACGAAGATCAGGATCACGAACACCATCACCATCAGCAGCGAGGCGAGGGCGTCGACGAAGCCGGGCCAGAAATCCAGCGGCCGGCGGCGGGCGAGTCGGGCCATGGCTCAGTCCGCCTTGCTGCCGGCGGCGCCACCGAGCGCGGCGCCGATGGTGCGCGACAGCAGGCGCAGCTCGGCGCGCAGGTCCTCGGTGAATTGCGCGCCCTGTGCGGGCTGCTGGGCGAGCTGGCGCAACAGCGCGCGCAGTTCGTCCTGCGTGGTGGACAGCGTGGACAGGTCGCGTGATTCGCGCCCGATGAGATCGGCCAGGCGGGTGAGCTGGGCGTTGAGCTCGCCGAGGTGCTCGGCGGTGGCGCGGCGCTCGCGCTCGGATTCGGCCGCCGAGCGCTGCATGCGTTCGATGCCCTCGGCGGTCTGCTCGAGCAGGGCCTGGACGTAGGCGGGCACGTTGCCCTCGCCCTCGGCGCCGACGCCGGAGGGCAGCTTGGTCATGTGCGAGAGCCAGTCCTCGAGCTCGTTGTAGAAGCGGTTCTGCGCATGCCCGGACTGCAGATCGAGGAAGCCGACCACGAGCGAGCCGGCCAGGCCGAAGAGCGAGGTCGAGAAGCTGGTGGCCATGCCGCCGAGCGGCGCGTCCAGCTTGGCCTTCAGCGCCTCGAACATGGCGACGGGATCGCTGCCGACGCTCAGGCTGCCGATGATCTCGCCGATGGACCGGATGGTGGCGAGCAGGCCCCAGAAGGTGCCGAGCAGGCCGAGGAAGATCAGCAGGCCGATCAGGTAGCGCGAGAGGTCGCGCTGCTCCTCGAGGCGGATCTGCACGCCGTCGAGGATGGAGCGGGTGGAGGCCGGCGACAGGTGGGCCTGGCCGCGACGGCGGTTGGAGAGCACACGTGCCATCGGGGCGAGCAGCACCGGCTGCAGGCCGGTGGCCGAGCCGCCGCCGGCGCTGTGCTGGAATTCCTCGATCCACAGCACCTCACGCTGCAGCCGCCACACCTGGCGCAGATTGACTGCGATGCCGACCGCGAGGACGAAGAGGATCACGCCGTTGAATGCGGCGTTGGCGATGAAGGCGTGCTTGAGTTGCGGGACCAGGGCGGCGGCGAGCGCGGCGACGAGGGCGAGAAACACGGCCATCCAGGTCGTGACATGGACGGGTCTGGTGAAATCCTTGCGTTCCATCGGGTGTTTTTCCGGAGCTTTGGGTGACGAGTGCCCATTCGGGGTCGCGTGGCGACTGCGAGTCTAGCGCGAACCGCGTTAAATGGCGGAGTCGTGATCCATGTCATGGGATGAGGGGCGGTGGGCTCGCTATCTTCGAGCCTTTTGCTCACTCGGACCCGATCCGCGATCGGGAGAGGTGTTGCCCGGTGTCGACCGTGAGACCCGTTTGCATCGCCGCAATCGCGGCGATGAGCTTATGCCCGACGAGCGCCGCCGCGCTGGCGGCAGGACGGCCTGTGCAGGCCGACGCCCCGCGCTGGAGCGCGAGCGGCTTCGGCACGCTCGGCGCCGCCTGGCACGACGAGGACGATACGCAGTTCCGCCGCAGCGTGGACCAGCATCGTGGCACGCGTGCGAACGAACTCGACTTCGGTGTCGACAGCTCGCTCGGCCTGCAGGTGCACGGTGCGTTGACGCCGCAGTGGTCGGTCATGGCGCAGGCGGTCATGAACCAGGGGCGCCACGGCGAGTGGGGACCGCACCTGGTATGGGGCTTCGTCAAGCACGTGCCCAGCGATTGGCTCGAACTGCGCGCCGGTCGCCTGGTCACCGATATCTACCTCGACGGCGACTCGCGCCACGTCGGCTACGCCTACACGACGGTGAGGCCGTATGCCGACGTGTACGGCCGTCTGACCTATGACAACTTCGACGGCCTGGATGCGACCCTCCAGCACGCGCTCGGCGACGGCCTGCTGCGCTTCAAGCTGTTCGGCGGGCGTACGCGCGGCAGCGTGTTCCTGAACCGGATGGAGCATCCGGTGCCGATCGGCCGCAGCTTCGGCGTCACCCTGGACTGGATCGGGCCGGAACTGAGCCTGAAACTGTCCTGGGGCAACATGGTGTCCACGCGCAACGCCATCTATCGGGAGCTGCCGTTCACGCTGCGTCACCTCGCGAGCCTGGCCCCGGGGACGGAATTCGCAGGGCAGGCCGTGGCCCGCGCATCCGAGATCGCGGGGTCCAACCGGATCGGTTACCTGGGGGCGGCGCTCGGCTGGGAGCGCGGACCGTTCTCGCTGCAGCTCATGGCCACCGACATGTCGATGTCCGTGTACCCGCGCTTCGAAGGTTGGGGGACGGGGGCGACCGCCGCCTATCGGGTCGGGCGCTGGAAGCCTTACCTTACCGGCTCGCGCAGCATCCTCGATCCTGTCGATCGGGCCCTCGACGTGCCGCCGGCGTTGGACCCCGCGGGCCAGCTGCGCGGTTTCTGGCAGACCGTCCACGGCTACACCCGCCACGACCAGACCACCATCGGCGTGGGCGTGCGCTATGACTTCGCCGACAACATGGCCTTGAAGCTGCAGTTCGATCGCATCGACGCGAAGCGTTCCTCCGCGCTGCTCGACGATCGTGGTTTCGTCACCGGCCCGCGCTCGCCGACGGTGTTTTCCGCAACGCTGGATTTCGTCTTCTGAGCGTCCGGCCATGCGAATCCATACGCTCGTCGCTGCGCTCCTCGTGCTGCTGCTCCCGACGCACGACGTGGCGGCCGAGGAACTCGTCCTCATCGTCAATCGCGACAGCGGCATCTCCGCCCTGAGTCGCGAGCAGGCCAGCCATCTCTTCCTCGGGCGCGTGAAGATGCTGCCTTCGGGGGCGCGTGCCAACGTGGTCGAAGTGGAACCGTTGCGCGCAAGCTTCTATCGCCGCCTGCTCGGGCGCGACATCGCCGAGATCAACGCGTACTGGGCGCGATTGCAGTTCTCCGGGCGGACACAACCGCCGCTGCGGGTCGCCGACAGCGCGGCCGCGATTTCGCGGGTCGCCCAGGATCCGGATGCGATCGCGTTCGTCGATCTCGTCCCCGACGATCCCCGCGCGCGGGTGGTGCTGCGCCTTGGTCCCTGAGCCCGCCGTCGGCCGGCCGGTGGGGGGCGGCATCGCCGCGATCGGTAGCGCCAAGCGGGTCGGGCGTGGCGTCACGCGCGGGATCGGCCGACAGGCCGGCAAGTCGCAGTACGGCTTCGCGTTCCCGGTCTGAGGGCCGGCCGCGGATACGCAGGTGGCCTGCAACAATTCAGTACATTCCACAAACAGTTGCGCAAAAGTGGCTTGCCACACTCCAGCCTGAACTGGAACGGACGCGTTCGCGCGTCCCGCCCGGGCCCTGACAAAAAGCACCAGGGGCCCGGGTGCGGAGACAGACAGGACAAGACCAAAGGAGGAGTGTGGCATGGACACACGCACGAGCGCGTCCGAGCCCGGACAGGGCGGAGCAGGGCCGGACACCTTTCCGCGCTGGCTGATGCACCACGCCAAGGCGCGCCCCCAGCAGCCGGCGATGCGCGAGAAGGAATACGGCATCTGGCAGACCTATACCTGGGCGCAAGTGGCCGAGAACGTGCGCGCGATCGCCTGCGGGCTGGCGCAGCTCGGCTTCAAGCGCGGCGACCGCCTCGCGGTGGTGGGCGACAACCGCCCGCGGCTGTACTGGTCGGTGGCGGCCTGCCAGTGCCTGGGCGGCATCCCGGTGATGATGTACCAGGACGCGGTGGCCCAGGAGATGGCCTACGTGCTGCAGGACGCCGAGATCAAGTTCGCCGTGGTCGAGGATCAGGAGCAGGTGGACAAGATGGTCGAGATCCAGCCCGATGCGCCGCTGCTCGCGCATGTGATCTACGACGACCCCCGTGGCATGCGCCATTACACCCAGACCCTGCTGATGGGCCTGGACGAGCTGCAGGAGATGGGGCGCATCCACGACCGCAACCAGCCTGACTTCCTCGACGGCGAGATCGACAAGGGCGCCTCCGACGACATCTCGATCATGCTGTACACGTCGGGCACCACCGGCAAGCCCAAGGGCGTGTGCCAGACCCACGGCGCCTTCATCGCCGCGGCGCGCGGCGCGATCCAGTTCGACAAGCTCACCGACAAGGAGGACATCCTGTCCTACCTGCCGATGGCCTGGGTGGGCGACCACCTGTTCTCGTTCGCGCAGGCCACGGTGGCGGGCTTCACGATCAACTGCCCGGAGTCGGGCGAGACGGTGATGAACGATCTGCGCGAGATCGGACCCACCTATTACTTCGCCCCGCCGCGCGTGTTCGAGAACCTGCTGACCCAGGTGATGATCCGCATGGAAGACGCCGGCAGCCTCAAGCGCAAGATCTTCCATCACTTCATGGACGTGGCGCGGCGCTGCGGCGCCGACATCCTGGATGGCAAGCCGGTGTCGGGTGGCGATCGCTTCCAGTACTGGCTGGGCAACCTGCTGGTGTATGGGCCGCTGAAGAACGTGCTCGGCATGAGCCGCATCCGCGTGGCCTACACGGCCGGCGCGGCGATCGGGCCCGACCTGTTCCGCTTCTACCGCTCGATCGGCATCAACCTCAAGCAGCTCTACGGCCAGACCGAGACCTGCGCCTACGTGTGCCTGCAGCCCGACGGCGAGATCAAGCTGGATTCGGTCGGCAAGCCGGCACCCTTCGTCGAGGTCAAGCTCGCCGACAACGGCGAGATCCTGGTCAAGGGGCCGATGCTGCTCAAGGCCTACTACAAGCGCCCCGACGCGACCGCCGAGTCGATCAACGCCGAGGGCTACTTCATGACCGGCGACGCCGGCTTCTTCGACGCCGACGGCCACCTGAAGATCATCGACCGTGCCAAGGACGTCGGCAAGATGGCCGACGGCACGATGTTCGCGCCCAACTACATCGAGAACAAGCTCAAGTTCTTCCAGCACATCAAGGAGGCGGTGACCTTCGGTGCCGGCAAGGAATTCGCTACCGCCTTCATCAACATCGACCTCGAGGCGGTGGGCAACTGGGCCGAGAAGAAGGGCATGGCCTACTCCGGCTACACCGACCTCGCCCAGCAGGCTGCGGTGTACGAGCTGATCCGCGACTGCGTCGAGAAGGTCAACGCCGACCTCGCCGCCGACCCCAACATGAGCGGCTCGCAGATCAAGCGCTTCCTGATCCTGCACAAGGAGCTCGACGCCGACGACGGCGAGCTCACGCGCACGCGCAAGGTGCGGCGCAATTTCATCGCCGAGAAGTACGGCGTGCTGATCGAGGCGATGTTCGAAGGCCGCAAGACCCAGTTCATCGAGACTCAGGTCAAGTACGAGGACGGCCGCACCGGCAAGGTCTCGGCCGACCTGCGCATCGAGGAGGTGAAGACCTTCGCGCCGCAGGCCGGCAAGCGCGCGGCCTGAGGGGACGAAGAATGGACATGACCGACATGAATTCCGCTGCCACCACCACGCCTTCGGGCCGTCGCCAGGGCGAGGTCATCCTCGACCTGCAGAACATCTCGCTGCGCTTCGGCGGTGTAAAGGCGCTGACCGACATCAGCTTCAACATCCGCGAGCATGAGGTGCGCGCCATCATCGGCCCCAACGGCGCGGGCAAGAGCTCGATGCTCAACGTGATCAACGGCGTGTATCACCCGCAGGAAGGCAGGATCATGTTCCGCGGGCAGCAGCGCCAGAAGATGGAGCCGCACATGGCGGCCCAGCAGGGCATCGCGCGCACCTTCCAGAACATCGCGCTGTTCAAGGGCATGAGCGTGCTCGACAACATCATGACCGGGCGCAATCTCAAGATGAAGTGCAACCTCTTCCAGCAGGCGCTGTGGCTCGGCCCGGCGCTGCGCGAGGAGATCGTCCACCGCGAGAAGGTCGAGGAGATCGTCGACTTCCTCGAGATCCAGCACATCCGCAAGACCCCGGTGGGCGCGCTGCCCTACGGCCTGCAGAAGCGCGTCGACCTCGGCCGCGCGCTGGCGATGGAGCCGCAGATCCTGCTCCTCGACGAGCCGATGGCGGGCATGAACGTCGAGGAAAAGCAGGACATGTGCCGCTTCATCCTCGACATCAGCGACCAGTTCGGCACCACGATCGTGCTCATCGAGCACGACATGGGCGTGGTGATGGACATCTCCGACCGCGTCGTGGTGCTCGATTACGGCAAGAAGATCGGCGACGGCACACCCGACGAGGTGCGCAACAACCAGGATGTCATCAACGCCTATCTCGGCAGCGGGCATTGAGCGGAGCGAGTCATGGCATTTTTCATTGAAACGATGTTGGGCGGGCTGATGACCGGCATGCTGTATTCGCTGGTGGCCCTGGGCTTCGTGCTCATCTTCAAGGCCTCGGGCGTGTTCAACTTCGCCCAGGGCGCGATGGTGCTGGTCGCCGCGCTGGCGATGGCGCGCTTCTCCGAGTGGAGCAACGCCGCACTGGGCGGCGACAGCCTCTTCCTCGCCAACGTGATCGGCATCGTCGGCGCCGGCGCGGTGATGTTTGTGGTGGCCTGGGCGGTGGAGCGCTTCGTGCTGCGCAAGCTGGTGAACCAGGAGGGCGCCACGCTGCTGATGGTCACGCTGGGCATCGCCTACGTGCTCGAGGGCCTCGGCCAGACCTTCTTCGGCAGCGAGATCTACTCGATCGACGTCGGCATGCCCAAGGATCCGGTGATCATGTTCGAAGGCCTCTTCGAGGGCGGCGTGCTGATCAACAAGGAAGACTTCATCGCAGCGGCGCTCGCTGCCGTGCTGGTCGCCGGGCTCACGGTGTTCTTCCAGAAGACCGCGATCGGCCGCGCGCTGCGCGCGGTGGCCGACGACCACCAGGCCGCGCAATCGGTGGGCATCCCGCTCAACAAGACCTGGGTGATCGTGTGGTGCGTGGCCGGCCTGGTGGCCCTGGTGGCCGGCATCATCTGGGGCTCGAAGATGGGCGTGCAGTTCTCGCTCGTCACCGTGGCGCTGCGCGCGCTGCCGGTGGTGATCCTCGGCGGCCTGACCTCGGTGCCGGGCGCGATCGTCGGCGGCCTCATCATCGGCGTCGGCGAGAAGCTCTCCGAGGTCTATCTCGGACCCTACGTCGGCGGCGGCATCGAGATCTGGTTCGCCTACGTGATGGCGTTGATCGTGCTGCTGTTCCGGCCGCAGGGCCTGTTCGGCGAAAAGATCATCAACCGCGTCTGACCGGGAGACAACACAGTGTTCTATCGCGAAAACGGCCAGTTCAAGACGAGCTACGCGGCCGACCAACAGATCTTCACCATCGCCCAGGACAAGTGGTTCGTCTGGGGGCTGATCGCCTTTGCCGCACTCGCCGTGCCGATGCTGGCCGACGAGTACATGTTCCGCGCCATCCTGATCCCCTTCCTGGTGCTGTCGCTCGCCGCGCTCGGGGTCAATCTGCTGGTGGGCTATTGTGGCCAGATCACCCTGGGGGCGGGGGCCTTCATGGCGATCGGGGCATATGCGGCGTACAACTTCATGGTGCGCATCGACGGCATGCCGCTGGTGCTGGCGATGCTGCTGGGCGGCGTGTCGGCTGCAGCCTTCGGCATCCTGTTCGGCATTCCCAGCCTGCGCGTGCGCGGCCTCTACCTCGCGGTGGCGACGCTGGCGGCGCAGTTTCTGTGCGACTGGGCCTTCCTGCGCATCGGCTGGTTCACCAACCATTCGTCGTCCGGCTCGGTGTCGGTCGCCAAGCTGGAGATGCTGGGCTGGGTGATCGACTCGCCGACCGAGAAGTATCTGTTCTGCCTCGCCTTCGTGATCGCGTTCGCGTTCATCGCCAAGAACCTCACCCGCGCCGCGATCGGCCGCCAGTGGATGGCGATCCGCGACATGGACGTGGCGGCCGAGGTGATCGGCATCCGCCCGATGTTCGCCAAGCTGTCGGCGTTCGCGGTGAGCTCCTTCTTCGTCGGCGTGGCCGGCGCGCTGTGGGGCTTCGTGCACCTGGGGTCGTGGGAGCCGGCGGCGTTCTCGGTCGATCGCTCCTTCCAGCTGCTGTTCATGGTGATCATCGGCGGCATGGGCTCGATCATGGGCAGCTTCTTCGGCGCCGCCTTCATCGTGATCCTGCCCATCTTCCTCAACCAGTTCCTGCCCCTGCTCGGAAGCCTGGTCGGTGTCACCGTGTCGACCGCCGGCATCTCGCATGCCGAACTCATCATCTTCGGTTCGCTGATCATCTTCTTCCTGATCGTCGAGCCGCATGGCCTCGCCCGACTGTGGTCGATCGCGAAGCAGAAGCTGCGCCTGTGGCCGTTCCCGCACTGATGCAGCGCCATTTCCCGCAGTGCCCAAGAAGCCTATAAAAGGAGGAGACTCATGAAATTCCGCAACCTGGCCCTCGCGGCCGCCATCGCCTCGGTGGGCCTGTCGTCCGCCGTGTTCTCCACCGCCGCGCAAGCTCAGGCGCAGGATCAGTTCTTCCCGGTGCTGGTGTATCGGACCGGCGCCTATGCCGCCAACGGCAACCCATGGGCGAACGGCTATGTCGATTACCTCAAGCCGATCAATGCCCAGGGCGGCATCAACGGCGTCAAGCTGACCTACGAGGAGTGCGAGTTCGGCTACGCCACCGACCGCGGGGTGGAGTGCTACGAGCGCTTGAAGGGCAAGAACGCCACCCTGTTCCAGAGCCTGTCGACCGGCGTGACCTTTGCGCTCACCGACAAGGCCACCGTGGACAAGATCCCGCTGATCACCGCCGGCTACGGCCGCAGCGAGTCGCAGGACGGCTCGGTGTTCACCTGGAACTTCCCGCTGCTCGGCTCGTACTGGGTGGGCGCCGACGTCGCGATCCAGCATATCGGCAAGCAGGAGGGCGGGCTGGACAAGCTCAAGGGCAAGAAGATCGCGCTGGTCTATCACGACAGCCCCTTCGGCAAGGAGCCGATCCCGCTGCTGCAGGAGCGCGCGAAGATGCATGGCTTCGAGCTGCAGCTGCTGCCGGTAGCCCACCCCGGCGTGGAGCAGAAGGCGACCTGGCTGCAGATCCGCCGCGATCGTCCCGACCATGTGCTGCTGTGGGGCTGGGGCGTGATGAACTCGACCGCGATCAAGGAGGCCCAGGCTACGGGCTACCCGCGCGAGAAGATGCTCGGCATCTGGTGGGCGGGCGCCGAGCCGGACGTCAAGGACGTCGGCGCGGGTGCCAAGGGCTACAGCGCCCTGACGCTTCAGCACGGCGCGGAGCCCAACAGCAAGGTCGTCAAGGACATGCTGGCGATGGTGCATGACAAGGGCCAGGGCACCGGCCCGAAGGAGGAGGTGGGCTCGGTGCTGTACATGCGCGGCCTGATCTCGGCGATGCTGGGTGTCGAAGGGGTGCGGCAGGCGCAGGAGCGCTACGGCAAGGGCAAGGTCATGACCGGCGAGCAGGTGCGCTGGGGCCTGGAGAACCTCAACCTCGACCAGGGCAAGCTCGATGCGATGGGTTTTGCCGGCGTGATGCGCCCGGTGCAGACGTCGTGCACCGACCACATGGGCTCGTCGTGGGTGCGCGTGCATACGTGGGATGGCAGCAAGTGGGCGTTCAGCTCCGACTGGTATCAGGCCGACGACAAGGTGCTGCGGCCGATGGTGCTCGAGGCGGCCTCGAAGTACGCCGCCGAGAAGAATCTGCAGCGCCGTACCGCGGAGCAGTGCGCGCAGTAAATTGAAACTGAGTTGAAACGTGCCTCCGCGCCGCGCGGTGCGGAGGCCTTTTCCTGGAATCGAACATGAACGCTCCCAATCCGGCCTTCCTCAGCGTCAACAACATCGAGGTCATCTACAACCACGTCATCCTGGTGCTGAAGGGTGTGTCGCTGTCGGTGCAGGAGGGCAGCATCGTCGCCCTGCTCGGTGGCAACGGCGCCGGCAAGACCACCACGCTGCGCGCGGTGAGCAGCCTGCTCAAGGGCGAGCGTGGCGAGGTGACCAAGGGCTCGGTGGATTACAACGGCGAACGCGTGGACGCGCTGACGCCGGCGGACCTCGTCAAGCGCGGTGTCGTCCAGGTCATGGAGGGGCGGCATTGCTTCGGCCACCTCACCATCGAAGAAAACCTGCGCACCGGCGCCTACACCCGCAGCGACGGCAAGGCCGCGGTCGAAGAGACGCTGGAGAAGGTCTACAACTATTTCCCGCGCCTGAAGACGCGACGGAACAGCCAGGCCGCCTACACCTCGGGTGGCGAACAGCAGATGTGCGCGATCGGTCGTGCGCTGATGGCCAAGCCCAAGCTGGTGCTGCTCGACGAGCCCTCGATGGGCCTTGCACCGCTGATCGTGGAAGAGGTGTTCGAGATCGTCAAGGATCTCAACACCAAGGAAAGGGTGAGCTTCCTGCTCGCCGAACAGAACACCATGGTCGCGCTGCGCTATGCCGACTTCGGCTACATCATGGAAAACGGCCGCATCGTGATGGAAGGTGCCGCCAAGGATCTGGCCAGCAACGAGGACGTCAAGGAGTTCTACCTCGGTCTGGCGGGCGAGGGCCGCAAGAGCTTCCGCGACATCAAGCACTATCGCCGCCGCAAGCGCTGGCTGAGCTGAGCGCCACCGCCGCCGCGACATCACCCGACAATGCATCGAGCAGGGGAGCCGAGATGAACTTCCACGACACGCGCGAGACCCGCGATCCCGAGGCGCGCGAGCGCGAGCTGCTGAGCCGCCTGCCGGCGCAGATCGCCCATGCGCGCGCCGCCGCGCCCGCCTTCGGCCGCCTGCTGGCCGACGTCGACCCGGATTCGGTCACCAGTCGCGAGGCGCTCGCCACGCTGCCGGTCACACGCAAGTCGGAACTGCTCGAGCTGCAGAAGGCGGCGCGCCCCTTCGGCGGCTTTTCGGCGGTGGGCTGGGGGGCGGCGTGCAGGCGGGTGTTCGCCTCGCCCGGCCCGCTCTACGAACCCGAAGGCGCACGGCCCGACTACTACCGCCTGGCGCGCGCGCTGTTCGCCGCGGGCTTCCGTGCCGGCGACCTGGTGCACAACACCTTCTCGTACCACTTCACGCCCGCCGGCTCGATGATGGAGACGGCCGCGCACGCGCTCGGCTGCACCGTCTTTCCCGCCGGCGTCGGCCAGACCGAGCAGCAGCTCGCGGCGATCGCCGACCTGCAGCCTAACGCCTACGTGGGCACGCCGTCCTTCCTGCGCATCCTGCTCGACAAGGCGGACGAGCTCGGCGTGCGGGTGTCGTTCACCAAGGCCTTCGTCTCCGGCGAGGCCTTTCCGCCCAGCATGCGCGACGCCCTTGCCGCGCGCGGCATCATGGCCTTCCAGGCGTATGCCACTGCAGACATCGGCCTGATCGCCTATGAGACGCCGGCGCGCGAGGGCATGGTGGTGGACGAGGATGTGCTGCTCGAGATCGTCCGCCCCGGCACCGGGGACCCGGTAGCGCCGGGCGAGGTGGGCGAGGTGGTGGTGACCACCCTCAACCCCGATTACCCGCTGATCCGCTTCGGCACCGGCGACCTCTCCGCGGTGCTGCCCGGGGACTCGCCCTGCGGGCGCACCAACGTGCGCATCAAGGGCTGGATGGGGCGCGCCGACCAGACCACCAAGGTCAAGGGCATGTTCGTGCATCCGGGGCAGATCGCGCAGGTTGTGCGACGGCACCCCGAGATCACGCGCGCGCGCTTGGTGGTAGATAATCCCGACCTCGCCGACCGCATGACGCTGATGTGCGAGGCGGCCGGTGGCGGCAGCGAGGCCCTCGCCGCTGCCGTTGCCGCCAGCATCCGCGAGCTCACCAAGCTGCGCGGCGAGGTCGCCTTCCTGCCCGCGGGCGCGCTCGCCAACGACGGCAAGGTCATCGACGACGTGCGCACCTACGAATAGCCCCGAGGAGGCCCTGTCCCTGCGTGTCCCGGTGCCTCCCGCTGGCATACTGCCGTCTTCCCGCAACACGATGGACGCGCACATGAATCCTGCCTCGAACGCTCCCGCACGCGCGCCGCTCGCCGGCGTGCGCATTCTCGACCTCACCCGGCTGCTGCCCGGTCCGCTCGCCACCCAGCACCTGGCCGACTACGGCGCCGAGGTGATCAAGGTGGAAGACACCGGTGCCGGCGACTACGCGCGCACGATGGGCGCGATGGGGGGCGACACCAGCTGGTTCTACCAACTGGTGAACCGCAACAAGCGCAGCCTGCGGCTCGACCTCAAGCAGGAGGCGGGGCGTGCGCTGTTCCTGCGCCTGGTGGAAAGCGCCGATGTGGTGGTCGAGGGCTTCCGCCCGGGGGTGATGGAGCGCCTCGGCCTCGGCTACGCCGTGCTCGCCGAGCGCAATCCGCGCGTAGTGCTTTGCAGCATCAGCGGCTACGGACAGACCGGGCCGTACGCACTGCGCGCCGGCCACGACATCAATTATCTCGGCTACGCCGGCGTGCTCGACCAGATCGGCTGCGCCGGCGGCGCGCCGGCGCTGTCGAACCTGCAGATCGGCGACCTGCTCGGCGGCACCATGGGCGCGGTGATGGGCATCTTGGTGGCGCTGTTCGACGCGCGCCGCAGCGGCCGCGGCCGCGAGGTCGACGTGTCGATGACCGACGCCGCGTTCGCGCACATGATCTTCCCGCTCGCCGAGGTGCTTGCCCACGGTGGCGTGCGGCCGCGCGGCGAGGACCTGCTCACCGGCGGGGTGCCCTGCTACGGCGTGTATGAGACCGCGGACGGCCGCTACATGGCGGTGGGTGCGCTGGAGGAGAAGTTCTGGGGGCTGCTGTGCACTACGCTCGGGCGTGCGGACCTGATCCCGGGGCATCTCGCCACCGGGGCGGACGGAGCACGCGTGCGGGGCGAGCTTGCGACGATCTTCCGCGGACGCAGCCAGCGCGAGTGGGTGGAGGTGTTCGACCCGGTCGATTGCTGCGTGACGCCCGTGTTGCGCCTGGAGGAGAGCCTGCGCGACCCGCAGCTGCGCGCACGCGGCATGGTGGTGGAGACGAACGGCCTGTGCCACGCCGGCGCGGCGGTGCGTCTGGGCGGGATGCCGCCGATACCCGACGCGCCGGCACCGGCGTGTGCGGGGGCGGATACGGATGCGATCCTGGAGGCGCTCGGCGTGGATGCCGAGGAGCTTGCCCGGCTGCGGGGCGCGGGCGTGGTGTAGCCCGCGGCGGGTCGATTACTTGTCGGTGGCCGGCTTGCGGCGGGTGCCACGCGCGCCTTCCTTCGCTTCGGCCGGGGTCGCGGGAGCGGGCGTGGCGGCCGCCTGCGCGCCCATCAGGTTCCACGGCCACATCGCCGCCGCGGCGGCGAAGGGATTGGCTCCAGGCTCGGTCGTGCCGCCGCCTTCGCCTGCCTGCTGGGCCTGTTGGCTCATCGCCTTGACCGCGGCGAGCGCGGCGCGCTGCATCTCGAGTCCCTGGATGCTCATCTGCAGCATGTTCAGGTTCATCTTGAGCCAGCCCTCGACCGCGCGCATGTCGGTGATGCGCTTGTCCAGCTCATCGACATCGAGCGTGGGCGTGACCATGCCGGGCAGGGAGAAACCCATCTGGTTCCACATGCCGCGCACGAACTCGAGCGGATCCTGGGCGTTCTGGTCATTGGACATCGGGCTGCTCCGTTCGGGGGGTTGAGGTGACGGAACAATATTACCCGATGCCGCTGCCCTGCGCTCCATCGCCGTCGCGCGCGCCGAGCAGGCGGTTCATGAGGGCGCGCAGGCGCGAGGGGCGCAGCGGACGGGCGAGCAGATGGGCATTCAGGGTGCGGGCGCGATCGCGCTGCTCGTCGGTGCTGTCGACGACGAGCAGGATCGCGGGCACGTCGGCCAGGTCGGGGCGCATGCGCAGGGCTGCGAGCAGGACAAGGCCGTCGGCCGTGCCGGCGGGCACCGGCGCGAGGATCAGCAGCTCGGTGCCGTGGGGGCGGTCGTCCGCCGGCGCCGTGCGGGTGCCGTCGTCCACCGTGCAGCCCCAGTCGGCGAGCAGCTCGGCGGTCGCCTCGAGGGCGGCGGGATCCGCGCCGGCAAGCTGTACCCGGACCCCTTCGAAGCTGCCCGGCGTATGCGCCCGGGAGGCGCCTTCCGGCTGTGCGGCGGGGACCTCCACCGCGAACACCGTCCCGTGGCCGGGCCGCGAGCGCAGGTCGAGCGGCAGCCGGAGCAGGGTGCTGAGGCGGCGCACGATCGCCAGCCCGAGCCCGAGGCCCTTGTCCTGGCCGCGCTCCGGATTGTCGAGCTGGACGAACTCGTGAAAGATCAGTTCCTGCGATTCCGGCGCGATGCCGGGGCCGTTGTCGCGTACCTCCACGCGCAGCCGGTCGCCGCGACGCCGGCAGGCGACCAGCACGCGGCCGTGCGGGGTGTGGCGGATGGCATTCGACAACAGATTGGCGAGGATGCGGTCGAGGAGCAGCGGATCGGTGTGGGCGCGACAGGGCGCACAGCGCAGGTGCAGGTCGAGCCCGCGCTCGGCGGCGACGGCCGACTGACCGGCGACCAGACGCTCGAGGCGCGCCTGCAGGTCGAAGGATTGCGGCACCGGGGTGAGCGCACCCGAATCGAGTCGCGAGATGTCCAGCAGGCTGCCGAGCAGGCCGTCCATGGTCTCGGCCGCGGCCGTGATGCGCTCGAGGATCTGCCGGCTGCCCGCGTCGAGCTCGTGCTGGGAGAGCTCGGACACGAACAGCCCGAGCGCATGCAGCGGCTGGCGCAGGTCGTGGCTGGCGGCGGCGAGGAAGCGCGACTTGGCGATGCTGGCGCGTTCGGCCTCGTCGCGACGTGCGCGCAGCTCGGCGGTCGCCTCTTCGATCTGGCGCGACATCGATGCGTGCGCGGTGCTCAGGCGCCCGGCCATCTCGTTCACGCCCTCGGCCAGGATGCGCAGCGTGCCACCGCCGACCACCGGGACACGGCGGTCGAGTTCGCCGCGGCCGATGCGGAGCACGGTGTCCGCGATGTTGCGGATCGGGCCGCTGACGCTGTAGCTCATCCCCCTTGCGAGCGCGAGACTGCCGACGGCGACCATCAGCATCCAGCCGGCGGCGATCCACAACAGCTCGGCGCGGCGCTGGTCGAGGCGTTCCAGGGACATCTCGATGATGAGGGTGGCGAGGAGTTCGTCCGCCGGCACGGGATCGGACACGGCGTCGATCGGCAGCGGGCGCGGGC
The DNA here is from genome assembly GCF_000310185.1 of Thauera aminoaromatica S2. Classification (GTDB taxonomy): domain Bacteria; phylum Pseudomonadota; class Gammaproteobacteria; order Burkholderiales; family Rhodocyclaceae; genus Thauera; species Thauera aminoaromatica. Next base: position 26,647 of record NZ_AMXD01000003.1, read on the forward strand.
GGATCGGCTCGACGATGCGCAGGCGACCTGCGCTCCGCGTCGTGCCCGCGACGGCCGCCTGTGGCGGCGTGGTGTGCTCGAAGCTGCCCGCCCGGGCGATCAGGCTGCGGTCCGGTGCGATGAGCGCGAGTGCCGCCATGTCCTCCTCGAGCAGCAGGCTGTCGAGCAGCTGCTGCAGGGCGATGTGGTCGCCGATGAACAGCGGGTACTCGCTCGCCACCGCGGTCTGGCGGACGTAGGCCTGAGCGCGTGCGCGCAAGGCGTTGTCGAGTTCGCCCAGGCGCAGCGTGGTGTGGGTCGCCGTCATCAGGCCGGCCAGGACCAGCATCGGGATGAAGGCGACCAGCGTGACGCGGGCGCGGATGCCCCAACGGTGGATCAAGGCCGCCTCCTCGGCACGGCATTGCGGGGTTCGGCAGGGCAGGAAGGGGCGGGCATGGCGAGGGCCTCCGGTGGGGCGGGGCGAGCCGTGGACGGCAAGACCGTTCTGCGAGGCTTGCCGACGGTGGGACTCCGCCCGGGGAGTCGATTTTCCTGCGTTTATCGGCGCCGGCGTAGCGCTTGCGCTCGCATGGAGCGTGAAGCCCGGCGGCCGCCTCATGCTATGTTCGGTGCGGAAAGAGGCACGCGGAGGGGAGGGTATGACGAAGATCCTGATCGTGGAAGATCATGCGCTGGTGCGCGAGGCGATGGCGCAGCGCATCGGGCGCCTGGAGCCCGACCTGGTGTGTCTCGAGTCGGCGCGCGCGGACGAGGCGCTGGCCTTGCTCGAGGCGCATGACGACGTCGATCTGGCGATCGTCGACCTGATGCTGCCGGGGGCGAGCGGGTTCTCGCTGCTCGGCGTGCTGGCGAAGCGCTACCCCGACCTGCCGGCGATCGTGGTGTCGGCGATGGACGACGACGCCGCGGTGCGCCGCGCCCTCGCGGCCGGCGCCTCTGGCTTCGTCTCCAAGGCGAGTTCCGGCGAGGTGCTGGCCCAGGCCGTGCGCGAAGTCCTGGAGGGCGGCATGCCGACGCCGCGTGCCAGCCCGTCCGCGACGAGCGCCCGCACGCGTCGCTCCGCCGAGCGCTACGGGGTGACCCTCGCCCAGGCCAGGGTGATGGAACTCCTCGCCACCGGGGGCAGCAATCGCGAGATTGCCAGTCGGCTGGGCCTCACCGAGGGGACGGTGAAGGTGCACATGACGGCGATCTACCGCGCGCTGGGGGTGAGCAGCCGCAGCCAGGCGCTGGTGCTGCTCTCGCGCAGGAACGAGGAGTCCTGAGAGAATCGTCGTGCCGCGATTCGCGGCTCAGTGCGATCGTCGAGCGCCGCCGACCAGGCGCATCGGCATCTCGGCGGGCGACAGGCGCTCATCCTGCTCTTCGCCGGAGGTGTCCTCGTTGTGGTCGATGAAGTCGATCTCCAGCACTTCCAGCAGTTGGCGCGCGACCGCGCGGCAGGCGTTGGCGAGCGGGGTCGGCAGCTGCTCGGGCAGTTGCTTCTGCAGCAGCAGCTTGGTGGAGGAGAGCGCGTTGACCGGGCGCAGGATGCGATCGCGGTGCGCGCCGAGCAGGCGCGCCACGCTGCGGTCGGCGGCCTCGCGCTGCCAGGGGTTGGTGGGCCACTGCGTGGGGATCGCGTAGGCGCGCGGGAACATCTCGAGGTCGCGCAGCACGGTGCGGATGTCTTCGTGCGACTCGCGGAACGGCAGCAGCACGAGGTCGGAGAGCGCGTAGAGCTTGCGGTCCATCTCGGTGCGGTTGCCGCCGCCGTCGATGACCCCGATCCAGTTCTCCAGCGTGCGCAGCTTGTCGACCACCTTGGTCAGCGAGTCGCGTGTGCGCGCGTCGGCCAGCACGTAGCGCCGTCCGGCGGGTACCAGCGGCTCGCGCGACGTGTCGGTGAGCACGCAGGCAGCACGCTGGCCAAGCAGGCCGAGGCCCTGGCACAGCATGTGCGAGAGGGTGGTCTTGCCGGTACCGCCCTTGTTGCCGATCACGCAGATGATCTCAGCCATGACGCTTCAGTCCTTTGCATGCAGTCCTTGCATGACGGGGATTATCGACGCCGCACGCAAGCGGGCGAGCGCGGAAAAGCGCCGCTTCGCGGGGCCAATTCAGCCGCTTCGGCGCTCTCCGCGTGCGCCCATGCGATAGAGGAAGAGGCGCGTGCCACGGCGGTCGCCGACGTCGATCACCGCGTCCGGCTCGTGGCCGGGCACCTCGAAGCTGTTGCTGACCAGGGTGCTGTCCGGGGGCATCTCGGCGGACGCCTTGGCCCAGACCGCCGCCATCGGCACCGGCGAGAGGAAGGCGTACACCAGATCGTAGCCGCTCCAGTCGGCGGAGAAGAGGTCGCCGCGCAGCCACTCGATGTTGGCGTGACGGCGCAGCAGCAGGCGTCCGATCGCCCACGTCGCCGGCGCCAGCTCGATGCCGGTGAAGCGGCAGTCGGGACGCGCCTGCGCGAGCGGGCGCAGCAGCGCACCGGTGCCGGCGCCGATGTCGAGCATCCGCGCCGGATGGGCCGGCAGCAGCTTCCCTACCGCCGCTGCGGTGGCCGGGTTGCTGAGGTAGAGCGGGACCTGGGTGCGGAAGCTCGTCCAATACACCAGTACGAGGATGACGAAGGCGGCGAGATACCACCCGGGATGGATGCCCGCGCCGTGCGCGACCACCGCCAGCGGCAAGAAGCCGAGATGGATCGGCAGCCACCAGCGCGCGCTGCGCAAGCCGGCCGCGACCGTCGCCGCGATGAGCGCCTGCACGCTCACCAGCGGCCACAGTCCGACGAGCGCGCCGGTGCGCGCGAGCGCGACCGCGGCGGCCAGACCGGCGAGCTGGGCGAGGAGGGCCTTCAGGGCGGGGGGCATGGCGTGTCTGCCGAAAGGATCCGAACCGGGGGATCATACCGCCCCAGTTCGATGATCCGCCGCCGAGCCGCGTGGGTTGTCGACGCCGGATTCGCGCCAGCCGCGCCTCCGGCGAAGCGCAGGCGGCGCAGCTCGCACATCGAGGCTCGAAAGTTTTTTTCAAAAGGCTTTGACTTCTCCGGGGAAGGCCTCTATAGTGCGGGGCTTCCCGGACGGAGGGATACCCAAGCGGTCAACGGGATCAGACTGTAAATCTGACGGCTCAGCCTTCGAAGGTTCGAATCCTTCTCCCTCCACCAAGTTTCAGTCGTGCCGTGCTCGTCACGGTCGGCGTGGCAAATGCAGTGTATGGCTGCGAGTTGTGATAGGCGCGGAGTTGCGCGCAGGCAAGAGAACACAGTTGCAGGCGTGTGCGGGTGTAGCTCAATGGTAGAGCAGAAGCCTTCCAAGCTTATGACGAGGGTTCGATTCCCTTCACCCGCTCCAGGTTCGCTGCGGTTTGCCCGAGGTTTCGGGGCCCATGTAGCTCAGTGGTAGAGCACTCCCTTGGTAAGGGAGAGGCCACGTGTTCAATCCACGTCATGGGCACCATCCATTTTCTGCCTGGCCTGGGCGGCGGCCAACGAGTGTGGTCGCCGCGCCGGTTTTTATGGTTCTGATTTTAAGGATAGCGATATGGCTAAGGGTAAGTTCGAGCGCACCAAGCCTCACGTCAACGTCGGCACCATCGGCCACGTCGACCATGGCAAGACCACGCTGACCGCTGCGATCACCACCATCCTGTCGAAGAAGTTCGGCGGCGAGGCGAAGGCCTACGACCAGATCGACGCGGCGCCCGAAGAGAAGGCGCGCGGCATCACCATCAACACCGCGCACGTCGAGTACGAGACCGCGAGCCGTCACTACGCGCACGTCGATTGCCCGGGCCACGCCGACTACGTCAAGAACATGATCACCGGTGCCGCGCAGATGGACGGCGCGATCCTGGTGTGCTCGGCCGCCGACGGCCCGATGCCGCAGACGCGCGAGCACATCCTGCTGGCCCGTCAGGTCGGCGTGCCGTACATCATCGTCTTCCTGAACAAGTGCGACATGGTCGACGACGAAGAGCTGCTGGAGCTCGTCGAGATGGAAGTGCGCGAGCTGCTGTCGAAGTACGACTTCCCCGGCGACGACATCCCCATCGTCAAGGGTTCGGCGCTGAAGGCGCTCGAGGGCGACCAGTCGGACATCGGCGAACCGGCGATCTTCCGCCTGGCTGACGCGCTGGATAGCTACATCCCGACGCCCGAGCGTGCGATCGACAAGCCTTTCCTGCTGCCGATCGAAGACGTGTTCTCGATTTCGGGTCGCGGCACCGTGGTGACCGGTCGTGTCGAGCGCGGCATCGTGAAGGTCGGCGAGGAAATCGAGATCGTCGGCATCAAGCCGACGGTCAAGACCACCTGCACCGGCGTGGAGATGTTCCGCAAGCTGCTCGACCAGGGCCAGGCCGGCGACAACGTCGGCGTGCTGCTGCGCGGCACCAAGCGTGAAGACGTCGAGCGCGGTCAGGTGCTGTGCAAGCCGGGTTCGATCACCCCGCACACCCACTTCACCGGCGAGATCTACGTGCTGTCGAAGGAAGAGGGTGGTCGTCACACCCCGTTCTTCAACAACTACCGTCCGCAGTTCTACTTCCGCACCACCGACGTGACCGGTTCGATCTCGCTGCCCGAAGGCACCGAGATGGTCATGCCGGGCGACAACGTGTCGATCACCGTCAAGCTGATCGCCCCGATCGCCATGGAAGAAGGCCTGCGCTTCGCGATCCGCGAAGGTGGCCGTACCGTCGGCGCCGGCGTCGTCGCCAAGATCATCGAGTAATTGCTCGATTATTGCCAGACAGGCGCACCCGCTCGGGTGCGCCTTGCAGTGTCCGCTGCAGGGGTATAGCTCAACTGGCAGAGCGTCGGTCTCCAAAACCGAAGGTTGGGGGTTCGATTCCCTCTGCCCCTGCCAACATTTTCCGGGTGTTCATCCGCAATGGCCGATAAGTTGAAATTTGCGCTGGCGCTGGCACTGTTGGCAGCCGGCGTAGTCGGCTTCTACGTGCTGTCCGAGCAGCCTCTCGTGCTGCGCGTGCTTTCCGTGCTTGCGGGCCTGGGTGCCGGCATCGCCGTTGCCGCCCTCTCCGAGCCGGGTCGCCGCTTCATCGGTTTCGCCCGCGAATCGATCACCGAAACGAAGAAGGTCGTCTGGCCGAGCCGCAAGGAAACCACGCAGACCACCGGTCTGGTGTTCGCGTTCGCGGTGGTGATGGCGCTCTTCCTGTGGCTGACGGACAAGAGCCTGGAGTGGGTCCTGTACGATCTGGTCCTGGGTTGGAAGTGATATGAGCAAGCGTTGGTATGTGGTTCACGCCTATTCGGGCTTCGAGAAGTCCGTTCAGCGCGCGCTGATCGACCGCGTCAATCGGTCGGGCATGCAGGATAGTTTCGGTCAGATCCTGGTGCCCGTCGAAGAGGTCATCGAGATGCGCGGCGGCCAGAAGACCGTCACCGAGCGCAAGTTCTTCCCCGGCTATGTTCTCGTCGAAATGGAAATGAACGACGAGTCCTGGCACTTGGTGAAGTCGACGCCCAAGGTCACCGGCTTCGTCGGCGGTACGGCGAACAAGCCCGCCCCGATCTCCGAAAAGGAGGTCGAGAAGATCATGCAGCAGATGCAGGAAGGCGTCGACAAGCCGCGTCCCAAGGTGCTGTTCGAGATCGGCGAGGTGGTTCGCGTCAAGGAAGGGCCGTTCACCGACTTCCATGGCAGCGTCGAGGATGCAAACTACGAAAAGAACAAGCTGCGCGTGTCGGTGACCATCTTCGGTCGCGCCACGCCGGTGGAACTCGATTTCGCCCAGGTCGAGAAGACCTGAGCAAGACGGCAGGCCGCGAGGCCTGCCGAAGCCCGTGCACTCGGCCGACGAGCGCGGGCACTGCGAGGAGCGCCGGGTTCTCCGGTGCGCTAGCACTCATCACAGGAGCAAGCCTAGATGGCAAAGAAAATCACTGGCTACATCAAGCTGCAGGTTCCGGCCGGCAAGGCCAACCCCAGCCCCCCGATCGGTCCGGCGCTCGGTCAGCGCGGCCTGAACATCATGGAATTCTGCAAGGCGTTCAACGCCAAGACCCAGGGCATGGAGCCCGGTCTGCCGATTCCGGTGGTGATCACCGCCTTCGCCGACAAGTCCTTCACGTTCATCATGAAGACTCCGCCGGCCACGATCCTGATCAAGAAGGCCGCCGGGATCCAGAAGGGTTCGGCCAAGCCGCACACCGACAAGGTCGGGAAGATCACTCGTGCCCAGGTCGAGGACATCGCCAAGGCCAAGCAGCCTGACCTCACCGCTGCCGACCTCGAAGCCGCCGTGCGCACCATCGCCGGTTCCGCCCGCAGCATGGGCATCACCGTGGAGGGCCTGTAATCATGGCGAAGCTGTCCAAGCGAGTTCAGGCGCTGCGCGCCAAGGTCGACCGTAACCAGGCCTACCCGGTTGCCGACGCCCTGCGTCTGGTCAAGGAGTGCGCCACTGCCAAGTTCGACGAGTCGATCGACATCGCGGTCAACCTTGGTGTCGATGCGCGCAAGTCCGACCAGGTCGTACGCGGTTCGGTCGTGCTGCCCGCGGGTACCGGCAAGTCGGTTCGCGTCGCCGTGTTCGCCCAGGGCGACAAGGCCGAGGCCGCGCGCGCCGCCGGTGCCGAGGTCGTCGGCTTCGACGACCTCGCCGAGCAGGTCAAGGCCGGCAATCTCGATTTCGACGTCTGCATCGCGACCCCTGACGCCATGCGCGTGGTCGGCCAGCTCGGCCAGATTCTCGGTCCGCGCGGCCTCATGCCGAACCCCAAGGTCGGCACCGTGACCATGGACGTCGCCACCGCGGTGAAGAACGCCAAGGCCGGCCAGGTGCAGTACCGCACCGACAAGGCGGGCCTGGTGCACGCCACCATCGGCCGCGCCTCGTTCGAGGTCGATGCGCTGCAGCAGAACTTGACCGCCTTCGTCGATGCCCTCGTCAAGGCCAAGCCGGCCGCGGCGAAGGGGATCTACCTGCGCCGCATCGCCGTCTCCAGCACCATGGGTGCCGGCGTGCGCGTGGAGCCGGGCAGCCTCAACCCTGCCTGATTGCCGGGACGTCCGCCCAGGGCGGACGCTCCGCCGAACTTTGAGCCGTAGCCGCCAGTCCGGGGCTGCGGATCGTCAAAGACCGCAGGTGTGGCCCCGGCAAGGTGCCGCTTAAGCATGTGAATGGCCTGCGTAGACGGTGTGCTCAGAACAGGATTTGGCTGGTTCGCCGGCCGCGCTCCTGATCCAGGTCGCCGTAGGTGCGAGCCGCGCGAGCGGTTCGCGTGTTGACTTGAAAGGAGGAAAGACCTGTGGGTCTCAATCTCGATGACAAGAAAGCCGTAGTGGCTGAGGTGTCGGCACAAGTGGCCAATGCCCAGACGATCGCGGTGGCCGAGTATCGCGGCATTGCGGTGGGCGACCTCACCGCGCTGCGTGCCAAGGCCCGCGAGTCTGGCGTGTACCTGCGCGTGCTGAAGAACACCCTGGTCCGTCGTGCGATCGCCGGCACCCCGTTCGAGGGGCTGGCGGGCGATCTGACCGGTCCGCTGATCTATGGCATTTCGGCCGATCCGGTCGCTGCAGCCAAGGTGCTGAACGACTTCGCCAAGGGCAACGACAAGATCGTGCTGCGCGCCGGTTCCTACGCGGGCAAGACGCTCGACAAGGCCGCCGTGCAGGCGCTCGCCTCGATCCCGAGCCGCGAAGAGCTGCTCGCCAAGCTGCTGGGCGTCATGCAGGCGCCGGTGTCCGGTTTTGCCGGTGCGCTCGCCGCCCTCGCCAAGAAGCGCGAGGAAGAAGGCGCTGCCGCCTGACCGCAGCCTTCCGCTACGAAAATTTTCGCAAGATTATCGATTCTGGAGTGATTTGAAATGGCAATCAGCAAAGAAGACATCCTGGAAGCCGTCGCCGGCATGACCGTGATGGAACTGAACGACCTGGTCAAGGCGTTCGAAGAGAAGTTCGGCGTGTCCGCGGCCTCGCTGGCCGTGGCCGCTCCGGGCGCCGGTGCCGCCGCCGCCCCGGTGGAAGAGAAGACCGAATTCGACGTCGTGCTGCTCGAAGCCGGCGCCAAGAAGGTCGAGGTCATCAAGGTCGTCCGTGCCGCCACCGGCCTGGGCCTGAAGGAAGCCAAGGACGTGGTCGACGGCGCGCCGAAGACCGTCAAGGAAGGCGCTCCGAAGGCCGACGCCGAGGCGCTCAAGAAGCAGCTGGAAGAAGCTGGCGCGAAGGTCGAAATCAAGTAATATTCGGCTTCCCAGCGGGGCTGGCACTCTTCGGAGTGCCGGCCCTTTCGTGCTTTGTAATCGAGATTGCGGGTCGAGCCGCACTTCTCGATGGCAGGCCAGAGCGTTTGCCGATCGTCCGGCCGGGCTTGCAGTCAGGCTGCAGGCTGCCGGAGCCGCCCGAACGTTGTGTCCTGTCTTTCCGATGTTAGCCCTCTAGCCGGAGCATCCATGGCGTATTCCTACACCGAAAAGAAACGTATCCGCAAGAGCTTCGCCAAGCGCGCGGCCGTGCTCGATGCGCCTTTCCTGCTCGCCACCCAGATCGAGTCCTTCGCCGAATTCCTGCAGGCCGACACCCCGCCGGACGTCCGGCGCAACCAGGGGCTGCAGGCCGCGTTCACCTCGATCTTCCCGATCTCGAGCCACAGCGGCAACGCGCGGCTCGAGTACGTCCAGTACATGCTGGGCGAGCCCGCCTTCGACGTGAAGGAATGCCAGCAACGCGGCCTGACCTTCGCCTCGCCGCTGCGCGCGCGCGTGCGTCTGGTCATCATGGATCGCGAGGCGCCGAAGGAGACCATCAAGGAGGTCAAGGAGCAGGAGGTCTACATGGGCGAGATCCCGCTCATGACCACCACCGGCTCCTTCGTGATCAACGGCACCGAGCGCGTCATCGTTTCGCAGCTGCACCGTTCGCCGGGCGTGTTCTTCGAGCACGACCGCGGCAAGACCCACTCCTCGGGCAAGCTGCTGTTCTCGGCGCGCATCATTCCCTACCGCGGCTCCTGGCTGGACTTCGAGTTCGATCCCAAGGACTACCTGTATTTCCGCGTCGACCGTCGGCGCAAGATGCCGGTCACCATCCTGCTGCGCGCGATCGGGATGACGCCGGAGGAGATCCTCGCGACCTTCCACGACACCGACACCTTCCACCTGCAGGGCGAGGGTGCGCAGTTCGAGCTCGTTCCCGAGCGCCTGCGCGGCGAAGTCGCGCGCTTCGACATCACCACGCCCGACGGCAAGATCATCGTCGCGCGCGAGAAGCGCATCACCTCCAAGCACATCCGCGAGATCGACCAGGCCGGCGTGAAGACCATGGCGGTGCCGGACGACTTCCTGCTCGGCCGGGTGATCGCGACCAACGTCGTCGATCCGGCCACCGGCGAGCTGCTGGCGCGCGCCAACGACGAGATCACCGAGGACCTGCTCGACAAGCTGCGCCTGGCCGGCGTCACCGGCCTGAGCACGCTGTACATCAACGATCTCGATCGCGGTGGCTACATCTCGCAGACGCTGCGCATCGACGAGACCGCCGACCAGTGGGCGGCCAAGGTTGCGATCTACCGCATGATGCGTCCGGGCGAGCCGCCCACCGAGGATGCCGTAGAGGGGCTTTTCCAGGGGCTGTTCTACGCCGAGGAGCGCTACGACCTGTCCTCGGTCGGCCGCATGAAGTTCAATCGCCGCGCCTACCCCGAGAAGATCGACGACAAGGCGCCGGGCTGGCTCAAGCGCTTCTACCAGCGCGTCGGCGCGCAGGGCGAGGACGGCCCGGGCGTGCTGGTCAATGACGACATCCTCGCGGTGGTGGGCGTGCTGGTCGAGCTGCGCAATGGCCGCGGCGAGATCGACGACATCGACCACCTCGGCAACCGCCGCGTGCGTTCGGTGGGCGAGCTCGCCGAGAACCAGTTCCGTGCGGGCCTGGTGCGCGTCGAGCGCGCGGTCAAGGAGCGCCTGTCGCAGGCCGAGTCCGACAACCTGATGCCGCACGACCTGATCAACGCCAAGCCGATCTCGGCGGCGATCAAGGAGTTCTTCGGCTCCAGCCAGCTCTCGCAGTTCATGGATCAGACCAACCCGCTGTCCGAGATCACGCACAAGCGTCGGGTCTCGGCACTGGGCCCGGGCGGCCTGACGCGTGAGCGCGCCGGCTTCGAGGTGCGCGACGTGCACCCGACGCACTACGGCCGCGTGTGCCCGATCGAGACCCCGGAAGGTCCGAACATCGGCCTGATCAACTCGCTCGCGGTGTATGCGCGCACCAACCGCCACGGCTTCCTCGAGACGCCGTACCGCAAGGTCAATGACGGCAAGGTCACCGACCAGATCGACTTCCTGTCGGCGATCGAGGAGGGGCAGTATGTGATCGCGCAGGCGAACGCCGAGATCGACGAGGCGGGCATGCTCGCCGGCGACCTGGTGTCGTGCCGCCACAAGGGCGAGTTCCTGCTCGCCACCTCGGACATGGTGCAGTACATGGACGTGGCCCCGGGCCAGATCGTGTCGGTCGCGGCTTCGCTGATTCCCTTCCTGGAGCACGACGACGCCAACCGCGCGCTGATGGGCGCCAACATGCAGCGCCAGGCGGTGCCCTGCCTGCGCCCGGAAAAGCCCCTGGTCGGCACCGGCATCGAGCGCCGCGTGGCGGTCGACTCGGGCACTGCGGTGCAGGCCACCCGTGGCGGCATCGTGGACTACGTGGATGCGAACCGGGTGGTGATCCGGGTGAACGACGACGAGACCCTGCCGGGTGAAGTCGGCGTCGACATCTACAACATGATCAAGTACACCCGTTCCAACCAGAACACCAACATCAACCAGCGCCCGGTGGTGAAGGTGGGCGACCTGATCGCCCGCGGTGACGTGGTGGCCGACGGCGCTTCCACCGACCTCGGCGAGCTCGCGCTCGGCCAGAACATGCTGGTCGGCTTCATGCCCTGGAACGGCTACAACTTCGAGGACTCGATCCTCATCTCCGAGCGCGTGGTCGCCGACGACCGCTTCACCTCGATCCACATCGAGGAACTCACCGTCGTCGCCCGCGACACCAAGCTCGGACCCGAGGAGATCACCCGCGACATCGCCTCGCTCGGCGAGGCGCAGCTGTCGCGCCTGGACGAGTCGGGCATCGTGTATATCGGTGCCGAGGTCGAGGCCGGCGACGTGCTGGTCGGCAAGGTCACGCCCAAGGGCGAGACCCAGCTCACCCCCGAGGAAAAGCTGCTGCGCGCGATCTTCGGCGAGAAGGCCTCCGACGTGAAGGACACCTCGCTGCGCGTGCCCTCGGGCATGGTCGGCACCGTCATCGACGTGCAGGTGTTCACCCGGGAGGGCATCGAGCGCGACAAGCGCGCGCAGTCGATCATCGACGAGCAGCTGCGCAGCTTCAAGACCGACCTCGCCGACCAGATGCGCATCGTCGAGCGCGACGCCTTCGCGCGTATCCGCCGCATGATCGTGGGCCAGCTTGCCAACGGTGGTCCGAAGAAGCTCGCCAAGGGTGCGGCGCTCACCGATCCCTACCTCGACAGCCTGGAGCACTACCACTGGTTCGACATCCGCCTCGCCGACGAGACCCTCGCGGTGCAGCTCGAGGCCGTGCGTGAAGGTCTGGAGAACACCCGCAAGGACTTCGAGCAGGCCTTCGAGATCAAGAAGAAGAAGCTCACCCAGGGCGACGAGCTCCCCCCGGGCGTGCAGAAGATGGTCAAGGTGTATCTGGCGGTGAAGCGCCGCCTGCAGCCGGGCGACAAGATGGCCGGCCGTCACGGCAACAAGGGCGTGGTTTCCAAGATCGTCCCGGTCGAGGACATGCCGTACATGGAAGACGGCACCCCGCTCGACATCGTGCTCAACCCGCTTGGCGTGCCGTCGCGGATGAACATCGGCCAGATCCTCGAGACCCACCTCGGCTGGGCAGCGAAGGGACTCGGTCAGAAGATCGACAAGATGCTGCAGGCGCAGGCCTCGGCGCTGGAGCTGCGCGGCTTCCTCGAGCAGATCTACAACGGCAGCGGCCACCCCGAGGACATCGCCAACCTCGGCGACTCGGACGTTCGCGAGCTCGCGGGCAACCTCAAGAAGGGCGTGCCCTTCGCGACCCCGGTGTTCGACGGTGCCAAGGAAGAGGAAATCCAGCAGATGCTCGAGCTGGCCGGCCTGCCCACCGGCGGCCAGGTCACCCTCTACGACGGCCGCACCGGCGAGGCCTTCGAGCGCAAGGTCACCGTGGGCTACAAGCATGTGCTGAAGCTGCACCACCTGGTCGACGACAAGATGCACGCGCGTTCGACCGGCCCGTACTCGCTCGTCACACAGCAACCGCTGGGCGGCAAGGCGCAGTTCGGCGGCCAGCGCTTCGGCGAGATGGAAGTGTGGGCGCTGGAAGCCTACGGCGCCGCCTACACGCTGCAGGAGATGCTGACGGTCAAGTCCGACGACGTGACCGGCCGGACCAAGGTGTACGAAAACATCGTCAAGGGCGAGCACAAGATCGATTCCGGCATGCCGGAATCCTTCAACGTGCTGGTGAAGGAAATCCGTTCGCTGGCGATCGACATCGACCTCGACCGCGAGTGAGCGTCGCGATTTCCTTCCCGTCCCCTGCCTGCGATTGAATCCCGGGGCCGCCGCCCACGACGCGGCGGCCCGGATGGAGTGAACCATGAAAAGCCTGCTTGCTGACCTGTTCAAGCAAACCCTGCCGAACGAGGAAGAGTTCGACGCGATCACGATCGGCCTCGCCTCGCCGGACAAGATCCGCTCGTGGTCCTATGGCGAAGTCAAGAAGCCCGAGACGATCAACTACCGCACGTTCAAACCCGAGCGTGACGGCCTGTTCTGCGCCAAGATCTTCGGGCCGGTCAAGGACTACGAGTGCCTGTGCGGCAAGTACAAGCGCCTCAAGCACCGTGGCGTGATCTGCGAGAAGTGCGGCGTCGAGGTGACGCTGTCGAAGGTGCGGCGCGAGCGCATGGGCCACATCGAGCTGGCCTCGCCGGTCGCCCACATCTGGTTCCTGAAGAGCTTGCCGAGCCGTCTCGGCATGGTTCTCGACATGACCCTGCGCGATATCGAGCGCGTGCTCTACTTCGAAGCCTTCGTCGTCGTCGAGCCGGGCATGACGCCGCTCAACCGCGGCCAGCTGCTGACCGAGGACGACTATCTCGCCAAGGTCGAGGAGTACGGTGACGAGTTCGACGCGGTCATGGGTGCCGAGGGTATCGGTTCCCTGCTGCGCACGCTCGACATCAACCTCGAGGCCGAGAAGCTGCGTGGCGACCTCGAGACCACCAACTCCGAAGCCAAGATCAAGAAGTTCTCCAAGCGCCTGAAGGTGCTCGAGGCCTTCCAGCAGTCGGGCATCAAGCCCGAGTGGATGGTGCTCGAGGTGCTGCCGGTGCTCCCGCCCGACCTGCGCCCGCTGGTGCCGCTGGACGGTGGCCGCTTCGCGACCTCGGATCTGAACGACCTCTACCGTCGCGTCATCAACCGCAACAACCGCCTCAAGCGTCTGCTCGAGCTCAAGGCGCCCGACATCATCGTGCGCAACGAAAAGCGCATGCTGCAGGAGGCTGTCGACTCGCTGCTCGACAACGGTCGCCGCGGCAAGGCCATGACCGGCGCCAACAAGCGTCCGCTGAAGTCGCTGGCCGACATGATCAAGGGCAAGGGCGGCCGCTTCCGCCAGAACCTGCTCGGCAAGCGCGTCGACTACTCCGGACGCTCGGTCATCACCGTGGGCCCGCAACTCAAGCTGCACCAGTGCGGCCTGCCCAAGCTGATGGCGCTCGAGCTGTTCAAGCCCTTCATCTTCAACAAGCTCGAGCTGATGGGGCTGGCCACGACCATCAAGCAGGCCAAGAAGATGGTGGAGTCGCAGGAGCCGGTGGTGTGGGACATCCTCGAGGAGGTGATCCGCGAGCATCCTGTGCTGCTGAACCGCGCCCCGACGCTGCACCGCCTCGGCATCCAGGCCTTCGAGCCGGTGCTGATCGAAGGCAAGGCGATCCAGCTCCACCCGCTGGTTTGCGTGGCCTTCAACGCCGACTTCGACGGCGACCAGATGGCTGTGCACGTCCCGTTGTCGCTCGAGGCACAGATGGAAGCCCGCACCCTGATGCTGGCCTCCAACAACGTGCTGTCGCCCGCCAACGGCGAGCCGATCATCGTGCCCTCGCAGGACATCGTGCTCGGCCTCTACTACGCCACCCGCGAAGGGGTGAACGTGCCGGGCGAAGGCATGATCTTCGCCGACGTCTCCGAAGTGAAGCGCGCCTACGAATCCGGCCAGATCGCCTTGCATGCGCGCGTCACCGTGCGCCTGAAGGAGGCCGACCTGGGCCCCAATGGCGAGCGCATCGAGAAGATCGTGCGCCACGACACCACCGCCGGACGTGCGATCCTGTCCGAGATCCTGCCTGCCGGGCTGCCCTTCAGCGTCATCGACAAGCCGCTGAAGAAGAAGGAGATCTCCAAGCTGATCAACGCCTCGTACCGGCGCTGCGGCCTGCGCGCGACGGTCATCTTCGCCGACAAGCTGATGCAGTTCGGCTATGGTCTGGCGACCCGCGCCGGCCTTTCGATCGCGGTCAAGGACATGCTCGTCCCCAATGCCAAGCACGAGCTGATCCGCGCGGCGGAAGCCGAGGTCAAGGAGATCGCCCAGCAATACACCTCGGGTCTGGTGACCGACGGCGAGCGCTACAACAAGGTCGTGGACATCTGGGGCCGCTGCGGCGACCAGGTGGCCAAGGCGATGATGGAGCAGCTCGGCAAGGAGAAGGCGCAGGACCGCTTCAAGGGCCTGCCGCGCGAGCAGTTCTGGAAGCAGGTGTACGCGAGCGGCGAGAAGGCGGTCGCGCAGGACGTCGACCAGGAGTCCTTCAACGCGATCTACATGATGGCCGACTCGGGCGCGCGTGGTTCCGCGGCTCAGATCCGGCAGCTCGCCGGCATGCGCGGCCTGATGGCGAAACCGGACGGTTCCATCATCGAGACCCCGATCACGACCAACTTCCGTGAAGGCCTCAACGTCCTGCAGTACTTCATCTCGACGCACGGCGCCCGTAAGGGCCTGGCCGACACCGCGCTGAAGACCGCGAACTCGGGCTACCTGACTCGCCGTCTCGTCGACGTGACCCAGGATCTCGTGGTCATCGAGGACGACTGCGGCACGCGCGAAGGCTTCAACATGAAGGCCCTCATCGAGGGCGGCGAGGTCGTGGAGCCGCTGCGCGAGCGCATCCTGGGCCGCGTCTGCGTCGAGGACATCGTCAATCCGGAAAGCCAGGAAACCATGATCGAGGCGGGAAGCCTGCTCGACGAGGACGCGGTGGACCTGATCGAGAGCCTGGGCGTGGACGAGGTCAAGGTGCGCACGCCGCTCACCTGCGAAACCCGCTACGGCCTGTGCGCGCAGTGCTACGGCCGCGATCTGGGTCGTGGTTCCCGGGTCAACGTCGGCGAGGCCGTCGGCGTCATCGCGGCGCAGTCGATCGGCGAGCCGGGCACGCAGCTGACCATGCGGACCTTCCACGTCGGGGGGGCGGCTTCGCGAGCCGCCGCCGCGAGTGGCGTCGAGGCCAAGTCGGCAGGTTCGATCCGCTTTGCCGGCAACATGCGCTACGTCTCGAACGCCAAGGGCGAAAAGATCGTCATCGCGCGCTCGGCCGAGCTCGTGGTGGCCGACGACATGGGCCGCGAGCGCGAGCGCCACAAGCTGCCCTACGGGGCCATGCTGCTGGTCGATGACGCTGCTCCCGTCAAGGCTGGCACGCAGCTCGCCTCGTGGGATCCGCACACCCGCCCGATCGTGACCGAATACACCGGTACGGTGAAGTTCGAGAACGTGGAGGAGGGCGTCACCGTCGCCAAGCAGATCGACGAAGTTACCGGTCTGTCCACGCTGGTGGTCATCGATGCCAAGCGTCGCTCGTCCACCGGCAGCCCCAAGGGCGTCCGCCCGCAGGTCAAGCTGCTGGACGAGAACGGCGAGGAGGTCAAGATCGCCGGCACCGAGCACTCGGTTGCGATCACCTTCCAGGTCGGCTCCCTGATCACCGTGAAGGACGGCCAGCAGATCAACGTCGGCGACATCCTCGCGCGCATCCCGCAGGAGTCGGCGAAGACCCGCGACATCACCGGCGGCCTGCCGCGCGTGGCTGAGCTCTTCGAGGCGCGTGCGCCCAAGGATGCCGGCATGCTCGCCGAGTACACCGGCACGGTGTCCTTCGGCAAGGAGACCAAGGGCAAGCAGCGTCTGGTGATCACCGAGCCGGACGGGACCTCGCACGAGTTCCTGATCCCCAAGGACAAGCACCTGATGGTGCACGACGGCCAGGTGGTTAACAAGGGCGAACTGATCGTGGATGGTCCGTCCGATCCGCACGACATCCTACGCCTGCAGGGCATCAGCGAACTCGCGCGCTACATCATCGACGAGGTGCAGGACGTGTATCGCCTGCAGGGCGTGAAGATCAACGACAAGCACATCGAGGTGATCGTCCGCCAGATGCTGCGTCGCGTGGTCATCACCGATCCGGGCGATACCCGGTTCATCCGCGAGGAGCAGGTCGAGCGCTCCGAGGTGCTGGACGAGAACGACCGCGTCGAAGCCGAAGGCAAGCTGCCGGCGCAGTACGAGAACGTGCTGCTGGGCATCACCAAGGCCTCGCTGTCGACCGACTCCTTCATCTCCGCGGCCTCCTTCCAGGAGACCACCCGCGTGCTGACCGAGGCGGCGATCATGGGCAAGCGCGACGAACTGCGCGGCCTGAAGGAGAACGTCATCGTCGGTCGCCTGATCCCGGCCGGTACCGGTCTGGCCTACCACCGCAGCCGCAAGGCGCAGGAAGAGGGGCGCGATCTCGGTGCGGGGCATGCCTGGGCGCCGGCGGAAGAGGTTGTGGAAACACAGCAGGACATCGAGGCGAGTTGACTTTTCGGACAGTCTCGGACTAAACTCCGGCCTCTTTTTTGTGGGCTGACCAATCGTAGTCAGTCTCAGCCGGAATAATCCGCCCGCGGCGGCCCATGGTGGGCTGCCGCGGTCTTATGGGAAATTCTTAAGCTATGCCAACAATCAATCAGCTTGTTCGCAAGCCGCGCCAACTGGAAGTTGCCAAGAGCAAGGTTCCGGCACTCGAGGCTTGTCCGCAGAAGCGCGGCGTTTGCACCCGCGTCTACACCACGACCCCGAAGAAGCCGAACTCGGCGCTGCGTAAGGTCGCCAAGGTGCGCCTGACCAACGGTTTCGAGGTCATCTCGTACATCGGCGGTGAAGGTCACAACCTGCAGGAGCACTCGGTCGTGCTGATCCGCGGCGGTCGTGTGAAGGACCTTCCGGGTGTGCGCTACCACATCGTCCGCGGTTCGCTCGACCTTCAGGGCGTCAAGGATCGCAAGCAGTCGCGCTCGAAGTACGGTGCCAAGCGCCCGAAGAAAGCCTGATTGTTGGTCAAAGAAATTTAGCGAGAGGTTGCCATGCCGCGTCGTCGTGAAGTACCCAAGCGCGAAGTCCTGCCGGATCCCAAGTTCGGTAACCAGGACGTTTCCAAGTTCATCAACGTGATCATGCAGTCGGGCAAGAAGTCCGTCGCAGAGCGCATCGTCTATGGTGCGTTCGATCACATCTCGTCCAAGTCCGGCAAGGATCCGCTCGAGGTCTTCTCGGTCGCGGTTGCAAACGTCAAGCCGGTGGTCGAGGTCAAGAGTCGCCGCGTCGGCGGTGCGAACTACCAGGTCCCGGTGGAGGTCCGCCCGTCCCGCCGCATGGCGCTGTCCATGCGCTGGCTGCGTGAGGCGGCCCGCAAGCGCGCCGAGAAGTCGATGGCCCAGCGCCTCGCCGGCGAGCTGCTCGAGGCCTCCGAGGGGCGTGGTTCCGCCATGAAGAAGCGTGAAGAAGTTCACCGCATGGCCGAAGCCAACAAGGCGTTCTCGCACTACCGCTTCTGATCTTCCTTGGTGGCGGTATCTCGGGCCCTGTGAAGGGCTCGATTGTTTTCTAACGCAAGAATTCGTTCAGCGTGCCAAAAGCGCGCACAACAGAAGGCAGGTATAACGTGGCTCGCAAGACACCCATCGAGCGTTACCGCAATATCGGTATCTCCGCTCACATC
This sequence comes from Thauera aminoaromatica S2, assembly GCF_000310185.1. GTDB lineage: Bacteria > Pseudomonadota > Gammaproteobacteria > Burkholderiales > Rhodocyclaceae > Thauera > Thauera aminoaromatica. Next base: position 44,734 of record NZ_AMXD01000003.1, read on the forward strand.
GACGCAGGCAAGACGACTACGACCGAGCGTATCCTCTTCTACACCGGCGTGAGCCATAAGCTGGGTGAGGTGCACGACGGCGCGGCCACGACCGACTGGATGGTTCAGGAGCAGGAGCGCGGCATCACCATTACCTCGGCGGCGGTGACCTGCTTCTGGAAGGGTATGGACAGCTCCTATCCGGAGCATCGCTTCAACATCATCGACACTCCGGGACACGTGGACTTCACGATCGAGGTGGAGCGGTCGATGCGCGTGCTCGACGGTGCCTGCATGGTGTATTGCGCCGTGGGTGGTGTGCAGCCGCAGTCCGAGACCGTGTGGCGTCAGGCCACCAAGTACAAGGTGCCGCGTCTCGCCTTCGTGAACAAGATGGACCGCTCGGGTGCGAACTTCTTCAAGGTCGTCGACCAGATGAAGACCCGCCTGAAGGCCAACCCCGTCCCGGTGGTGATCCCCATCGGTGCCGAAGACACCTTCAAGGGCGTCGTCGATCTGCTCAAGATGAAGGCGATCATCTGGGACGAGGCCTCCCAGGGCATGAAGTTCGACTACCACGAGATCCCCGCCGATCTCGTCGCGACCGCCGAGGAGTGGCGTGCCAGCATGGTCGAGGCGGCTGCCGAGGCCAACGAAGACCTGATGAACAAGTACCTCGAGGAAGGCGAGCTTTCCGAAGAAGAGGTCATCGCCGGCCTGCGTGCGCGCACTCTCGCCTGCGAGATCCAGCCGATGCTGTGCGGCACCGCGTTCAAGAACAAGGGCGTGCAGCGCATGCTCGACGCGGTCATCCAGTACCTGCCCTCGCCGATCGACATCCCGCCGGTCGCTGGCGTGGATGACGACGAGAAGGAAGTGGTCCGTTACGCCAAGGACGACGAGAAGTTCTCGGCGCTGGCGTTCAAGCTGATGACCGACCCCTTCGTCGGCCAGCTCACCTTCATCCGTGTCTATTCGGGCGTGCTCGAGTCCGGCTCCACCGTGCTGAACTCGGTGAAGGGCAAGAAGGAGCGCATCGGCCGCATCCTGCAGATGCATGCCAATGATCGCGAGGAGATCAAGGAAGTGCTCGCGGGCGACATCGCCGCCGTGGTCGGCCTGAAGGACGTCACGACCGGCGAGACCCTGTGCGACACCAGCGCACCGGTGATCCTCGAGCGCATGGTCTTCCCGGATCCGGTGATTCACGTCGCCGTGGAGCCCAAGACCAAGGGCGACCAGGAGAAGATGGGCCTCGCGCTGTCGCGTCTCGCTGCCGAAGACCCGTCCTTCCGCGTCCGTACCGACGAGGAGTCGGGTCAGACCATCATCTCGGGCATGGGCGAGCTGCATCTCGAGATCATCGTCGACCGCATGAAGCGCGAGTTCAACGTCGAAGCCAACGTCGGCGCGCCGCAGGTGGCCTACCGCGAAACCATCCGCAAGGCCGCGATGGATGTCGAAGGCAAGTTCGTCAAGCAGTCCGGCGGTCGCGGCCAGTACGGTCACGTCGTCATCAACCTCGAGCCGGCCGAGCAGGGCAAGGGCTACGAGTTCGTCGATGCGGTCAAGGGCGGTGTGGTTCCGCGCGAATACATCCCGGCGGTCGACAAGGGCATCCAGGAAACCATCCCGAACGGCGTGCTCGCCGGCTTCCCGGTGGTCGATGTCAAGGTCACGCTGCATTTCGGTTCGTACCACGATGTGGACTCGAACGAAAACGCGTTCAAGATGGCTGGCTCCATGGCCTTCAAGGAAGCCATGCGGCGCGCCAGCCCGGCGCTGCTCGAGCCGATGATGGCGGTGGTCGTCGAGACCCCGGAAGACTACATGGGCAACGTGATGGGCGACCTCTCCGGTCGTCGCGGCATCGTTCAGGGCATGGACGACATCCCGGGTGGCATGAAGGAGATCAAGGCCGAGGTGCCGCTGGCCGAGATGTTCGGTTACGCTACCCAGCTGCGCTCGCTGACCCAGGGTCGCGCGACCTACTCGATGGAGTTCAAGCATTACTCCGAGGCGCCGAAGAGCGTGGCCGAGGCCGTGATCAGCAGCCGCAAGTAACCCAGACCGCAACCTTATTCAGCAACCTCAACTCAAGGACCCGAGAACATGGCGAAGGGTAAGTTCGAACGTACCAAACCGCACGTCAACGTCGGCACCATCGGCCACGTCGACCATGGCAAGACCACGCTGACCGCTGCGATCACCACCATCCTGTCGAAGAAGTTCGGCGGCGAGGCGAAGGCCTACGACCAGATCGACGCGGCGCCCGAAGAGAAGGCGCGCGGCATCACCATCAACACCGCGCACGTCGAGTACGAGACCGCGAGCCGTCACTACGCGCACGTCGATTGCCCGGGCCACGCCGACTACGTCAAGAACATGATCACCGGTGCCGCGCAGATGGACGGCGCGATCCTGGTGTGCTCGGCCGCCGACGGCCCGATGCCGCAGACGCGCGAGCACATCCTGCTGGCCCGTCAGGTCGGCGTGCCGTACATCATCGTCTTCCTGAACAAGTGCGACATGGTCGACGACGAAGAGCTGCTGGAGCTCGTCGAGATGGAAGTGCGCGAGCTGCTGTCGAAGTACGACTTCCCCGGCGACGACATCCCCATCGTCAAGGGTTCGGCGCTGAAGGCGCTCGAGGGCGACCAGTCGGACATCGGCGAACCGGCGATCTTCCGCCTGGCTGACGCGCTGGATAGCTACATCCCGACGCCCGAGCGTGCGATCGACAAGCCTTTCCTGCTGCCGATCGAAGACGTGTTCTCGATTTCGGGTCGCGGCACCGTGGTGACCGGTCGTGTCGAGCGCGGCATCGTGAAGGTCGGCGAGGAAATCGAGATCGTCGGCATCAAGCCGACGGTCAAGACCACCTGCACCGGCGTGGAGATGTTCCGCAAGCTGCTCGACCAGGGCCAGGCCGGCGACAACGTCGGCGTGCTGCTGCGCGGCACCAAGCGTGAAGACGTCGAGCGCGGTCAGGTGCTGTGCAAGCCGGGTTCGATCACCCCGCACACCCACTTCACCGGCGAGATCTACGTGCTGTCGAAGGAAGAGGGTGGTCGTCACACCCCGTTCTTCAACAACTACCGTCCGCAGTTCTACTTCCGCACCACCGACGTGACCGGTTCGATCTCGCTGCCCGAAGGCACCGAGATGGTCATGCCGGGCGACAACGTGTCGATCACCGTCAAGCTGATCGCCCCGATCGCCATGGAAGAAGGCCTGCGCTTCGCGATCCGCGAAGGTGGCCGTACCGTCGGCGCCGGCGTCGTCGCCAAGATCATCGAGTAATCGCTCGATCCGGGGCGGCTCTCGCGGAGCCGCCCCATCGCTCTTTGCGCTCTTTTTTCGCAGTATCAGCTCTTTAGGAAATACATCATGCAGAACCAGAAGATCCGCATCCGCCTGAAAGCCTTCGACTATCGCCTGATCGATCAGTCGGCCCTCGAGATCGTCGATACCGCCAAGCGCACCGGCGCCGTGGTCCGTGGTCCCGTGCCGCTGCCGACCCGCATCGAGCGTTTCGACCTGTTGCGTTCGCCGCACGTCAACAAGGCGTCGCGCGACCAGATGGAGATCCGCACTCACCAGCGTCTGATGGACATCATCGATCCGACCGACAAGACGGTCGACGCGCTGATGAAGCTGGATCTGCCCGCGGGCGTGGATGTCGAGATCAAGCTCCAGTAAGCAAGCCCTGCTTGCGGAAGTTTGGAACAGGCCGGTATAATCCGGCCTTTGTGCCTTCTGGCGCATTAATTGTGACCCCCGGTCAATCGCAACCGGGATTCAGGAGAAGAAAATGAGTCTAGGCCTTGTTGGACGCAAGGTCGGCATGACTCGCATCTTCGCCGAGGATGGCAAGACCATCCCGGTGACGGTGCTTGACGTGTCGGATAATCGTGTGTCCCAGATCAAGACGATCGACACCGACGGCTACGCCGCGGTGCAGATTGCGTATGGCAAGCGCCGCGCCAGCCGGATCACCAAGCCGGTCGCGGGTCATCTTGCAAAGGCGGGCGTCGAGCCCTGCCGCGGCATCAAGGAATTCCGCGTCGAGGCCGAGCAGGCCGGCAGCATGAATGCCGGCGATGCGGTCGGTGCGGATCTCTTTCAGGTCGGTCAAAAGGTTGACGTTACGGGTGTGACGATCGGCAAGGGCTTCTCGGGTCCGATCAAGCGTCACAACTTCTCGTCGAACCGCGCCTCGCACGGTAACTCGATCTCGCACAACTCCCCCGGCTCCATCGGCATGGCCCAGGATCCGGGTCGTGTGTTCCCCGGCAAGCGCATGGCGGGCCAGTACGGCAACGTCCAGCGCACCACGCAGGGGCTGGAGATCGTTCGTGTGGACGTCGAGCGCCAGCTCCTTCTCGTGAAGGGTGCGGTGCCGGGTGCCAAGGGTGGCGACGTCGTCGTCCGTCCGGCGGTCAAGGCCTGAGGAGCGCGCAATGGAATTGAAACTCTTGAATGATCAGGGTCAGGCTGCGTCGACGCTCGAAGCGTCGGACGTGCTGTTCGGCCGTGACTACAACGAAGCCCTGGTGCACCAGGTCGTGACCGCCTACCTTGCGAACGCCCGTTCCGGCAACCGCAAGCAGAAGGGTCGCTCCGAGATCGCCAAGTCGACCCGCAAGCCGTTCCGTCAGAAGGGCACGGGCAACGCCCGTGCAGGCATGGCGTCGAGCCCGCTGTGGCGTGGTGGCGGCAAGATCTTCCCGAGCTCTCCCGACGAGAACTTCAGCCAGAAGGTCAACCGCAAGATGTACCGCGCCGGTGTGGCCGCGATCCTGTCGCAGCTCGCTCGCGAGGACCGTCTTGCGGTGGTCGAGAACTTCAGCGTCGAAGCGCCGAAGACCCGCCTGCTGTCGCAGAAGCTCAAGGGGATGGGCCTGGATTCGGTCCTGGTCATCACCGACGAAATCGACGAGAACCTGTTCCTGTCCTCGCGCAACCTTCACCAGGTCCTGGTGCTGGAAGTGAGCGAGGCGGATCCGGTGTCGCTCGTGCGTTTCCCCAAGGTGCTGGTCACCAAGGGCGCGCTGGCGAAGATGGAGGAAGCGTGGCAATGAGCGCGATCAGTCAGGAACGTCTGCTGCAGGTGCTGCTCGCCCCGCAGATCTCCGAAAAGGCGACTTTCGTCGCCGACAAGAACGAGCAAGTGGTGTTCAAGGTTGCGTCCGATGCGACCAAACCCGAAGTGAAGGCGGCGGTCGAGTCGCTCTTCAAGGTCGAGGTGAAGTCGGTGCAGATCCTGAACGTGAAGGGCAAGTCCAAGCGCTTTGGCAAGACCATGGGTCGCCGCAAGGACTGGAAGAAGGCCTTCGTGTGCCTGAAGCCCGGCCAGGAAATCAACTTTGCGGCCGGGGAGTGATAGATCATGGCAATCGTTAAACTGAAGCCTACGTCTGCCGGCCGCCGTGCCCAAGTCAAGGTGGTCAACCCCGATCTGTACAAGGGTCGTCCGGTCGATGCGCTGATCGAGAAGCAGACCAAGAACGCCGGCCGTAACAACTACGGTCGCGTGACGATGCGCCACCAGGGTGGCGGCCATAAGCAGCACTACCGCCTGGTGGATTTCCGTCGCAACAAGGACGGCATTCCGGCCAAGGTCGAGCGCATCGAGTACGACCCGAACCGCTCCGCGCACATCGCGCTGCTGTGCTATGCCGATGGCGAGCGCCGCTACATCATCGCGCCGCGCGGCGTAGAGGTCGGCCAGCAACTGATCAGTGGCGCGGAAGCGCCGATAAAGGCGGGCAACGCCCTGCCGATCCGCAACATCCCGGTCGGCTCGACGATCCACTGCATCGAGATGGTTCCCGGCAAGGGTGCGCAACTCGCGCGCGCCGCCGGCACTTCGGTGCAGCTGCTCGCCCGCGAAGGCTCGTACGCCCAGCTCCGCCTGCGCTCCGGCGAGATCCGCCGTGTGCACGTCGAGTGCCGCGCCACCATCGGTGAAGTCGGTAACGGCGAGCATGGCCTGCGCAAGATCGGCAAGGCTGGCGCGAACCGCTGGCGCGGTATCCGTCCGACCGTTCGCGGTGTGGCGATGAACCCGGTGGATCACCCGCATGGTGGTGGCGAAGGCCGCACCGGCGAGGCGCGCGAACCGGTCAGTCCGTGGGGCACGCCGGCCAAGGGCTATCGGACGCGTTCGAACAAGCGCACCGACGGCATGATCGTGCAGCGTCGTCACAAGCGTTAAGGGGTAAGAGATGGCACGTTCTATCAAGAAAGGCCCGTTCATCGACGCGCACCTGCTCAAGAAGGTCGACGCGGCTCGGACGAGCAACGACAAGCGCCCGATCAAGACCTGGTCGCGCCGCTCCACGATCCTCCCCGATTTCATCGGCCTGACGATCGCGGTGCATAACGGCAAGCAGCACATTCCTGTATTCGTGACCGAGAACATGGTCGGGCACAAGCTGGGCGAATTCGCGCTGACGCGGACCTTCAAGGGTCACGCCGCCAGCAAGAAGGCCAAGCGTTAAGGGGACGACATGGAAACCAAAGCTATTCTCCGTGGCGTTCGGCTGTCGGCCCAGAAGGGCCGTCTGGTGGCCGACCTGGTCCGCGGCATGCCCGTCGGCCGCGCGCTCGACACCCTGGCCTTCTCTCCCAAGAAGGGCGCGAAGATCATCCGCAAGGTGCTCGAGTCGGCGATCGCCAACGCCGAGCACAACGACGGTGCCGATATCGACGCGCTGAAGGTCAAGACCATTCACGTGGAAGAGGGTATGACGCTCAAGCGCTTCACCGCGCGTGCGAAGGGTCGTGGCAACCGCATCCTGAAGCCCACCTGCCACGTCTACCTGACCGTTGGCGAGTAAGGAGTAAACATGGGTCAGAAAATCCATCCTACCGGGTTCCGCCTCGCCGTCACGCGTGACTGGGGCTCGCGCTGGTTCGCCAACAGCAAGGACTACGCCGGCATGCTGCACGAGGACCTCAAGGTCCGCGATTACCTGAAGAAGCGCCTCGCGCACGCTTCGGTGGGTCGCGTGGTCATCGAGCGTCCCGCCAAGAACGCCCGCGTAACCCTGTACAGCGCCCGCCCGGGCGTCGTCATTGGCAAGAAGGGCGAGGACATCGAGGCGCTCAAGCGTGATCTGCAGAAGATCGTTGGCGTTCCGGTCCACGTCAATATCGAGGAAGTGCGCAAGCCCGAACTCGATGCCAAGCTGATCGCCGACTCGATCGCCCAGCAGCTCGAGAAGCGCATCATGTTCCGTCGCGCCATGAAGCGTGCGATGCAGAACGCCATGCGTCTCGGTGCCCAGGGCATCAAGATCATGAGCTCCGGCCGCCTCAACGGCGCAGAGATCGCCCGCACCGAGTGGTATCGCGAAGGGCGTGTGCCGCTGCATACCCTGCGCGCCAACATCGACTACGGTGTCTCCGAGGCCAAGACGACCTATGGTGTCATCGGGATCAAGGTCTGGGTGTTCAAGGGCGAGATGCTGGGGCGCAACGAGCAGCCCGTGGCTGCGGAGCCCGAAGCCGACAACCGTCGCGGTCGTCGTGGCGCCCCGCGTGACGGCGAGGGCCGTCCGGGTCGTCGTCCCGCCCGTCGTGGCGAAGGCCGGCAAGAAGAAAGCAGGAGCGAATGATGCTGCAGCCGACTAGAAGGAAGTATCGGAAGGAGCAGAAGGGCCGCAACACCGGCGTCGCCACGCGCGGCGCCAAGGTGTCGTTCGGCGAGTATGGTCTGAAGGCCATTGGTCGCGGTCGGCTGACTGCCCGCCAGATCGAGTCCGCCCGTCGTGCGATGACCCGTCATATCAAGCGTGGCGGCCGCATCTGGATCCGGATTTTCCCGGACAAGCCGATTTCGAAGAAGCCGGCCGAGGTCCGCATGGGTAACGGCAAGGGCAACCCGGAATATTGGGTTGCCGAGATCCAGCCGGGCAAGGTGCTGTACGAGATGGACGGGGTTGACGAGGCCCTGGCGCGCGAGGCGTTCCGCCTTGCGGCTGCCAAGCTGCCGATCGAGACCGTGTTCGTCACCCGACTGATTGGGGGTTGAACATGAAGGCAACGGAACTCCGCGCCAAGAGCGCCGACGAGTTGAACAAGGAACTGATCGAGCTGCTGAAGGCCCAGTTTTCGCTGCGCATGCAGCACGCCACGCAGCAACTCGGCAACACGAGTCAGATCGGGAAGGTCCGCCGCGACATCGCGCGCGTGCGCACCATCCTGCGTGAGAAGGCGGGTCAGCAATGAGCGAGAACGTCGAGAAGGTTCGCCGCGCGCTGGTTGGGCGTGTGGTGAGTGACAAAATGCAGAAGACGGTGACCGTTCTGGTCGAGCGCCGGGTCAAGCACCCGCTCTACGGCAAGATCATCACCCGTTCGGCGAAGTACCACGCGCACGTCGAGGACGGCGTCGCGGCCCAGGGCGACCTGGTCGAGATCGAGGAGTGCCGTCCGATCTCGCGCACCAAGACCTGGCGTGTGGCCAAGGTGCTCGAGAAGGCGACGATCATCTGATCGGAGTTGGAAGCAGCGAGCAGTAAACAAACAGCTTGGCACCCAGGTGCCAGGCTGTTATAATTTTGCCTCTTTGCTCCGGGGCTCGCTCGGGGCATCCTACCCTGACGGGTTCCAAGACTGTCCGCAAATGCGGGATAAGTTGGAGATACTTTCATGATTCAAATGCAGTCCAAGCTGGACGTGGCCGATAACTCCGGCGCGCGCTCGGTGATGTGCATCAAGGTCCTGGGTGGTTCTAAGCGTCGCTATGCCGGCGTTGGCGACATCATCAAGGTGACCGTGAAGGATGCCGCTCCGCGTGGTCGTGCCAAGAAAGGCGACGTCTACAACGCGGTCGTCGTTCGCACCGCCAAGGGCGTTCGTCGTCCCGACGGTTCGCTGATCAAGTTCGACAGCAATGCGGCCGTGCTTCTGAACAACAAGCTCGAGCCGATCGGCACCCGTATCTTCGGGCCGGTCACGCGAGAGCTGCGCACCGAGCGGTTCATGAAGATCGTCTCGCTGGCGCCCGAAGTGCTCTGAGGAGTCCAGAGATGAACAAGATCCGCAAGGGTGACGAAGTTTTGGTGCTGACGGGCAAGGATCGTGGTCGTCGCGGCACCGTGCTGCGCCGCGTCGATGACGAGCGCGTCGTGGTCGAAGGCGTGAACCGGGTTAAGAAGCACGTGCGCCCGAATCCGCTGAAGGGTGAAGTGGGTGGCATCGTCGAGAAGGAGATGCCGATCCATGTGTCGAACGTCGCGCTGTTCAATCCCGCCACCCAGAAGGGTGATCGTGTCGGGATCAAGACGCTTGAAGACGGCCGCAAGGTCCGTTTCTTCAAGTCGAACGGCGAGCTGGTGAACGCCTAAGGAGTGACGATGGCTCGCTTGCAACAGGTTTACAAGGACGAAGTTGCGCCGGCGCTGCAGCAGCAGTTCGGCTACAAGTCCGTCATGGAAGTGCCGCGCATCACCAAGATCACCCTCAACATGGGTGTCGGTGAGGCTGTCGGCGACAAGAAGATTCTCGAGCACGCCATTGGCGACATGACCAAGATCGCGGGTCAGAAGCCGGTTTCGACCAAGGCGCGCAAGTCGATCGCGGGTTTCAAGATCCGTGACGGCTATCCGATCGGCTGCATGGTGACCCTGCGTGGTCCGCGCATGTTCGAATTCCTCGATCGCCTCATCACGATCGCGCTGCCGCGCGTTCGCGACTTCCGCGGTATCGCTGCCAAGGGTTTCGACGGTCGTGGCAACTACAACCTCGGCGTGAAAGAGCAGATCATCTTCCCCGAGATCGAGTACGACAAGATCGACGCGCTGCGCGGGATGAACATCAGCATCACGACGACGGCCAAGACCGACGAGGAAGCCCGTGCTCTCCTCGGTGCGTTCAAGTTCCCGTTCAAGAATTGAGGGTGATATGGCGAAACTCGCTCTGATCAACCGCGAAGCGAAGCGTGCGATGCTGGTGGAGAAGTATGCCTCCAAGCGCGCGGCTCTGATCGCGAAGGTCAAGGACACCAGTCTGTCCGAAGAAGAACGCATGGCTGCCCGCCTGGCCCTGCAGCAACTGCCGCGCAATGCTAACCCGACTCGCCAGCGCAACCGCTGCGCGCTGACCGGTCGCCCGCGTGGTGTCTTCCGCAAGTTCGGTCTGTGCCGCAACAAGCTGCGCGAGATCGCTTTCCGCGGCGAAGTGCCTGGCATGACCAAGGCGAGCTGGTAAGGAGAATTCGAAGATGAGTATGTCCGATCCGATCGCCGACATGCTGACGCGCATCCGCAACGGCCAGCAGGCCCAGAAGGCTTCGGTGTCGATGCCTTCGTCCAAGCTGAAGGTTGCGATCGCCAAGGTGTTGCAGGACGAGGGTTACATCGACGGCTTCGCCGTCCGTGACGAGGCTGGCAAGGCTTCGCTCGACGTCACCCTCAAGTATTACGCCGGTCGTCCGGTCATCGAGCGCCTGGAGCGCGTGAGCCGTCCCGGCCTGCGCATCTACAAGGGTAGCGACGATCTGCCGCGCGTGATGAACGGCCTCGGCGTGGCTATCGTTTCCACGCCGCGTGGCGTGATGACCGACCGCTCGGCGCGTGCGAACCGCGTCGGTGGCGAAGTCATCTGCCTCGTCGCCTAAGGGGGATACGATGTCTCGTGTAGCCAAGAATCCGGTGGCGATCCCGCAGGGCGTGGAAGTGATGATTTCCGACGCCGAGATCGCAGTGAAGGGGCCTCTGGGTACCCTGCGCCAGCCGCTGAGCGGCGAGGTCAGCGTGGTCCGCGAAGGTGACGCGGTGGTGTGCAAGGCGCGTGAGGGCGCCGAGAACGCCCGTGCCATGTCCGGCACCGTGCGCGCTCTGGTGAATAACATGGTGACGGGCGTGACCAAGGGCTTCGAGCGCAAGCTCACCCTGGTCGGCGTGGGTTATCGCGCGCAGGCTCAGGGCGACAAGCTCAACCTGTCGCTCGGTTTCTCTCACCCGGTGGTTCACCAGATGCCGGAAGGCGTGAAGGTCGAGACGCCGACCCAGACCGAGATCGTGATCAGGGGTTCCGACAAGCAGAAGGTCGGCCAGGTCGCTGCCGAGGTGCGTGCCTACCGCGCTCCCGAGCCCTATAAGGGCAAGGGCGTCCGTTACTCGGACGAGGTGGTGGTGCTCAAGGAAACCAAGAAGAAGTAAGGCGGTTCGTCATGAACAAGAAAGAAACTCGTCTTCGCCGTGCGCGCAAAACTCGCGCCAAGATTGCGGAGCTCAAGGCGGTTCGCCTGACGGTGTTCCGGTCCAACTGCCACATCTACGCCCAGATCATCTCCGGTTGCGGTTCCCGCGTGCTCGCGGCGGCTTCCACCGTGGAGCCGGACGTCCGTGCCCAGGTCGCCAACGGCGGCAACAAGGCCGCGGCCGAAGCGGTCGGCAAGCTGATTGCCGAACGCGCCAAGGCTGCCGGCGTCGAGCAGGTGTCCTTCGACCGCTCGGGCTTCCTGTATCACGGCCGCGTGAAGGCGCTGGCCGAGGCCGCCCGCGAAGGCGGTCTCAAGTTCTAAGCGAGGAATCGTATGGCCAAGCAGCAAACCAAACGTGCGCAAGCCTCCGACGAGCGCGATGACGGCCTGAAGGAAAAGATGGTCGCGATCAATCGCGTGACCAAGGTCGTCAAGGGCGGTCGTATCCTCGGCTTCGCCGCGCTGACCGTGGTCGGTGACGGCGACGGTGCGATCGGCATGGGCAAGGGCAAGTCCCGCGAAGTGCCGGTGGCGGTGCAGAAGGCGATGGATGAAGCGCGTCGCAAGATGCGCAAGGTCTCGCTCAAGAACGGCACCCTTCAGCATACCGTGATGGGCAAGCATGGCGCCGCTTCGGTGCTCATGCAACCCGCTCCGGCCGGTACCGGCATCATCGCCGGCGGTCCGATGCGCGCCGTGTTCGAAGTCATGGGCGTTACCGACGTGATCTGCAAGTGCATCGGTTCGGCCAATCCGTACAACGTCGTCCGTGCCACGATCAACGGCCTGATGGCGATCAACACCCCGGCGGAAATCGCTGCGAAACGCGGCAAGTCCGTCGAAGAGATCCTGGGGTAAGAGATGTCGGACAAGAAAATCAAGGTGACGCTCGTCAAGAGCGTGATCGGCACCAAGCAGTCCCACCGCGCCACCGTGCGCGGCCTCGGTCTGCGTCGGCTCAACCATTCGGTCGAGCTGGCGGATACCCCCGAGGTGCGCGGGATGATCAACAAGGTGTCCTACCTGGTCAAGTGCGAGGGTTGAAATGCGCCTGAATAGCATCAAGCCCGGTGAGGGTTCGAAGAAGGAAGCGCGCCGAGTCGGCCGTGGCATCGGCAGCGGCCTGGGCAAGACCTGCGGCCGCGGCCACAAGGGTCAGAAGTCCCGCGCCGGTGGCTTTCACAAGGTCGGCTTCGAGGGCGGTCAGATGCCGCTGCAGCGCCGTCTGCCGAAGCGTGGATTCGTGTCGCTGACGCGAGCCCGCAACGTCGAGGTACGCCTGTCCGAGCTCGACAAGCTGCCGGTCGATGAAGTCGATCTGCTGACGCTGAAACAGGCCGGGGTTATCGCCGCCGACGCGCTGTCGGCGAAGGTCGTGCTGTCCGGTTCGATCAGCCGCAAGGTGGTTCTGCGCGGCGTCGGCGCCACCCAGGGTGCGAAGGCGGCGATCGAAGCCGCTGGCGGCTCCGTGGCGGCCGAGTAACAAAAGGAAACGGTTGTGGCGAATCCTGCTGCCACGCTGGGAAGCCCCGGACGGTTCGGTGATCTCAAGCGACGCCTGCTGTTCCTGGTGGGCGCGCTGATCGTTTATCGGATTGGTGCGCATATCCCGGTTCCGGGAATCGACCCGCAGGGGCTGGCCGAGCTGTTCCAGTCCCAGCAGGGTGGCATCCTGGGCGTGTTCAACCTGTTCTCGGGCGGTGCGCTGTCGCGCTTCACCATCTTTGCGCTGGGCATCATGCCCTACATCTCTGCGTCCATCATCATGCAGTTGATGACCGTGGCGGTGCCTTCGCTGGAGGCGCTAAAGAAGGAAGGCGAGGCGGGGCGACGCAAGATCACGCAATACACACGCTATGGAACCCTTGTGCTCGCGCTTGCGCAGGCGCTGGGGATCGCGATCGCGCTGGAAGGACAGGCTGGCCTGGTGCTCGAGCCGGGACTGATGTTCCGCTTCGTGACGGTGGCGACCTTGGTGACCGGGACGATGTTCCTGATGTGGCTGGGTGAGCAGATCACCGAGCGAGGCATCGGCAACGGCATCTCGATGATCATCTTCGCAGGCATCATTGCCGGCTTGCCGGCTGCGATCGGTGGCTTGTTCGAACTGGTGCGGACCGGTGCCATGCATCCCTTCACCGCGCTCTTCATCTGCATCCTCGTGGTGCTGGTGACGGCTTTCGTCGTGTTCGTCGAGCGTGGCCAACGCAAGATCCTGGTGAACTACGCGAAGCGGCAAGTCGGGAACAAGGTGTATGGGGGGCAAAGCTCGCATCTGCCGTTGAAGTTGAACATGTCGGGCGTGATCCCGCCGATCTTTGCATCGAGCATCATCCTGTTTCCGGCGACGCTGGGGCAGTGGTTCGGTTCCTCGGAGGGCATGTACTGGTTGCGCGACATCGCATCCACACTGTCTCCCGGTCAGCCGATCTATGTGATGTTGTATGCGGTGGCGATCGTGTTCTTCTGCTTCTTCTACACGGCGCTGGTGTTCAATGCCCGCGAAACGGCGGACAACCTGAAGAAGAGCGGGGCCTTTGTGCCCGGGATCCGTCCCGGCGACCAAACCGCGCGCTATATCGACAAGATTCTCATGCGGCTGACGCTGGCCGGGGCGATCTACATCACCCTCGTCTGCCTGCTGCCGGAGTTCCTGATCCTGAAGTGGAACGTACCGTTCTATTTCGGCGGCACCTCGCTGCTGATCCTCGTGGTGGTCACGATGGACTTCATGGCCCAGGTCCAGGCGTTCGTGATGTCGCACCAATACGAGAGTCTGCTGAAAAAGGCGAATTTCAAGGGGGCGGGTCTGCCCGGCAGGTGAGCGCATGACGAAGGAAGATGTCATCGAGATGCAAGGTGAGGTCACTGAGAACCTTCCCAATGCAACGTTCCGCGTCAGGCTCGAAAACGGTCACATGGTCCTTGGACACATCTCCGGAAAGATGCGGATGCACTACATCCGGATCCTCCCCGGGGACAAGGTGACCGTGCAGCTCACCCCCTATGACCTGACCAAGGGCCGGATCGTTTTCCGGACCAAGTGAAGCTTAAAGAAACAGGAGCAAGACCATGAGAGTCCAGGCCTCAGTCAAGCGGCTCTGCCGCAACTGCAAGATCATCCGCCGCAAGGGTGTGGTTCGCGTCATTTGCAGCGATCCGCGGCACAAGCAACGCCAGGGTTGATCTACTCGACCGCAGGCATTAGAATTTAACGTTTTTCGTTTCGGGGTATACGGATGGCCCGTATTGCTGGGGTAAACATTCCCAATCACAAGCATGCCGAGATCGCGCTGACCGCCATCTATGGGATCGGCCGTTCGCGTGCTCAGAAGATTTGCGACGCTGCCGGCATCGTTCGCTCGGTGAAGATCAAGGATCTCACCGAGTCCGACATGGAGAAGCTGCGTGATGAAGTCGCGCGCTTCGTGGTCGAAGGCGACCTGCGTCGTGAAGTCACGATGAACATCAAGCGACTGATGGACCTGGGCTGCTACCGCGGCGTCCGTCACCGTCGTGGCCTGCCGCTTCGCGGTCAGCGCACCCGCACCAATGCCCGTACCCGCAAGGGTCCGCGCAAGCCGATCGCCGGCAAGAAGTAATAGGATCCGATAATGGCTAAGACTGGAACCAAGGTTCGCAAGAAGGTCAAGAAGAACGTCGCCGAAGGTATCGCGCACGTTCACGCGAGCTTCAACAACACCATCATCACCATCACCGACCGCCAAGGCAACGCCCTGTCGTGGGCGACTTCGGGTGGCGCCGGCTTCAAGGGTTCGCGCAAGAGCACGCCGTTTGCCGCGCAGGTTGCGGCCGAAGCTGCGGGCAAGGTGGCGCAGGAATGTGGCATCAAGAATCTCGAGGTTCGCATCAAGGGCCCCGGCCCGGGCCGCGAATCCTCGGTTCGTGCGCTCAATGCGCTGGGGATCAAGATTTCCAGCATCACGGACATCACCCCCATTCCGCACAACGGCTGCCGTCCGCCGAAAAAGCGCCGTATCTGACAAGGAGTTGATAAGTGGCTCGTAATCTCGATCCCAAGTGCCGTCAGTGCCGTCGCGAAGGCGAAAAGCTGTTTCTGAAGGGCGAAAAGTGCTTTACCGACAAGTGCTCCATCGAGCGTCGCGCCTACGCGCCCGGCCAGCATGGCCAGCGCTCCGGCCAGCGCCTGTCGGGCTACGGCGTCCAGCTGCGTGAGAAGCAGAAGATCCGCCGCATCTACGGCGTGCTCGAGCGCCAGTTCCGCAAGGTGTATGCCGAAGCCGACCGCCGCCGCGGCCAGACCGGCGAGAATCTTCTGCAGCTGCTCGAAGGTCGCCTGGATGCCGTCGCGTATCGCATGGGCTTCGGTGCCTCGCGTGCAGAGGCGCGCCAGGTGGTGCGTCACAACGGCGTGCTGGTCAATGGCAAGCGCGTCAACATTCCGTCGTATGTGGTTCGTCCGGGCGACGTGGTGGAGCTGACTGAGCGTGCGCGTGGTCATCTGCGCGTCAAGGCCGCCCTCGAGGCCGCCGAGTCGCGTGGCTTCCCCGAGTGGCTCGAGGTGGACGCGAAGGCCGGCAAGGGCACGTTCAAGGCCTATCCGGTGCGCAGCGAACTGCCCCCGACGATCAACGAAGGCCTGGTCGTGGAACTGTACTCCCGCTGAGCGGGGGGCTGATCCTCTTCTAGTTCCGAGGAAATGCTGATGCAAAGCAATGCACTGCTGAAACCGCGCATCATCGACGTCCAGAGCACCTCGCCCGTTCAGGCGCGGGTGACGATGGAGCCGTTCGAGCGCGGTTTCGGTCACACGCTGGGGAATGCGCTTCGGCGCATCCTCCTGTCGTCGCTTCCCGGCCATGCGCCGACCGAAGTGACGATCGAAGGGGTGCTTCACGAGTACTCCACGCTCGACGGCGTCCGCGAGGACATCGTCGATCTGCTGCTCAACCTGAAGGGCGTGGTGTTCAAGCTCAACGGGCGCAGCGAGGTCACCGTCCGTCTCGCCAAGGCAGGCGAGGGTGTGGTGACTGCGGCCGACATCGAGGTCGGTCACGACGTCGAGATCATCAATCCCGACCACGTGATCGCCCACCTCGCGCCGGGCGGCAAGCTCGACATGCAGATCAAGGTCGAGGAAGGCCGCGGCTACGTGCCGGGCAATTCGCGTCCCGAGAACGCGGAGAGCAAGTCCATCGGTCGCGTCGTGCTCGATGCCTCCTTCGGTCCCGTGCGTCGCGTCAGCTACCTTGTCGAGAGCGCTCGCGTCGAGCAGCGTACCGACCTGGATCGCCTGATCATCGACATCGAGACCAACGGTGCGGTCGACCCGGAAGAGGCGATTCGCTACGCCGCCCGGGTTCTCATGGACCAGCTTTCCGTGTTCGCCGACCTCGAGGGGACGGCACCGGAGCGCGTCGAGGCGGCTTCGCCGACCATCGACCCGGTGCTGCTGCGCCCGGTCGACGATCTGGAGCTCACGGTGCGCTCGGCCAACTGCCTGAAGGCCGAGAACATCTACTACATCGGCGACCTGATCCAGCGTACCGAGACCGAGCTGCTGAAGACCCCGAACCTGGGCCGCAAGTCGCTCAACGAGATCAAGGAAGTGTTGGCCTCCCGCGGGCTGACGCTTGGCATGAAACTGGAAAACTGGCCGCCGGCCGGGCTTGAAAAGCTCGGTTGAGTCGCCGGGCAAGTGAGGAATTGAAATGCGTCACCGTAATGGTCTTCGCAAGCTGAACCGTACCAGCAGCCACCGCCAGGCGATGTTCCGCAACATGGCCAACTCGCTGCTGCGTCATGAGCTGATCAAGACGACCCTTCCGAAGGCGAAGGAACTTCGCCGCGTGGTCGAGCCGATGATCACCCTGGGCAAGAAGCCCAGCCTCTCCAACCGCCGCCTGGCCTTCAACCGCCTGCGCGATCGCGACATGGTCGTCAAGCTCTTCGACGAGCTGGGTCCGCGCTACGCCACCCGCAACGGCGGCTACCTGCGCATCCTGAAGTGTGGTTTCCGCGATGGCGACAACGCCCCGATGGCCTACGTCGAGTTGCTCGACCGTCCGGACGTGGAAGCGGTGGAAGTCGAGGAAGCCGAGGCCGCGTGAAACGCGCGACTCGTACGAAGAACCGGGCTCAGGCCCGGTTTTTTTTCGCCTGTGCGTGCTAGGGTCGAGCGCAGCGCGCCCGCGGGCGGACAGGACAGGAGGATGGAACGATGGCAGTGACCTTGGTGACCGGCGGTGCGGGCTACATCGGCTCGCATACCTGCGTCGAGTTGCTCGGCGCCGGGCAGGACGTGGTGGTGGTGGACGACCTCTCCAACGCGTCCTTCGAGGCGGTGCGGCGGATCGAAGAGCTCGGAGGCAAGCCGCTGACCGGCTTCGTGGAGGGCGACGTGCGGGACCATGGCGTGCTCGCGCGGGTCTTCGGCGAGCACGAGGTGGCGGCGGTGATCCACTTTGCCGCCAAGAAGGCCGTGGGCGAGTCGGTGTCCCAACCGCTGGCCTATTACGACAACAACCTGCATGGACTGCTGTCGGTGCTGCAGGCCATGGACGCAGCGGGATGCCGGCGCATGGTGTTCAGTTCGTCGGCGACGGTGTATGGCGACCCGGCCTCGGTGCCGATCCGCGAGGATTTCCCGACTACGGCGACCAATCCTTACGGCTGGACCAAGCTCATGGGCGAGCAGATCCTGCGTGATCTCGCCGCCTCGGATCCACGCTGGAACGTGGTGCTGCTGCGTTACTTCAACCCTGTCGGGGCACACGCGAGCGGTCGGATCGGCGAGGATCCCGACGGCCTGCCCAACAACCTGATGCCTTTCGTCAGTCAGGTCGCGGTCGGCCGCCTGCCGCGCTTGCGCGTTTTCGGCGACGACTACGCGACGCCGGACGGAACCGGGGTGCGCGACTACATCCACGTGGTCGACCTGGCGCTCGGCCATTTGCGCGCGCTCGAGCGCATCGACGAACTCCCCGGCGTGACGACGCTCAACCTCGGCACCGGGCGCGGCTACAGCGTGCTGGAGATGGTGCGCGCCTTCGAGGCGGCGAGCGGGCGACCGGTCCCCTACGACATCGTCGCGCGCCGTCCGGGCGATATCGCCGCGTGCTGGGCGGACCCTGCGCGCGCCGAGCAGGTGCTCGGCTGGAAGGCGCAACGAGACCTGCAGGCGATGTGCGTGGATGCGTGGCGCTGGCAGAGCGGCAACCCGCAGGGCTACGAAGCCGGTTGAGTAACTCGCGGCGCACCGCTCGGGCGCCGCAAAGGGGCGCGGAAGCCCGGTGGGGTGGATCGGCCGGGGCTCAGCCCCCGAGCACCCTGCGCAGGTGCAGGCCGGTATGACTCGCCGGATGCGCGGCGACCTCTTCGGGCGTGCCGCAGCACACCACCATGCCGCCACCGCCGCCGCCCTCCGGGCCCATGTCGATCAGCCAGTCGGCGGTCTTGATCACGTCGAGATTGTGCTCGATCACGATGATCGTGTTGCCGTGCGCGCGCAAGCGCTGCAGCACTGCGATCAGCATCTCGATATCCTGGAAATGCAGGCCGGTGGTCGGCTCGTCGAGGATGTACAGGGTGCGCCCGGTATCGCGGCGCGACAGCTCGAGCGCGAGCTTGACGCGCTGCGCCTCGCCGCCCGACAGGGTGGTGGCGCTCTGGCCGAGGCGGATGTAGCCCAGGCCGACGTCCATCAGCGTCTCCAGTTTGCGCGCCACGTTCGGCACCGCGGAGAAGAAACCCAGGGCCTGCTCGACGGTCATCCCCAGCACCTCGTCGATCGTCCGCCCCTTGTAGCGGATCTCGAGGGTCTCGCGGTTGTAGCGGCGACCGTGGCAGACGTCGCAGGGCACGTACATGTCGGGCAGGAAGTGCATCTCCACCCTGACCAGGCCGTCGCCCTGGCAGGCCTCGCAACGCCCGCCGCGCACGTTGAACGAGAAGCGCCCCGGACTGTAGCCGCGCGCGCGGGCCTCGGGCACGCCGGCGAAGAGCTCGCGGATCGGGGTCAGCAGGCCGGTGTAGGTCGCCGGGTTGGAGCGTGGGGTGCGCCCGATCGGCGACTGATCGACGTCGATCAGCTTGTCGAAGTGCTGCAGGCCCTCGATCGCATCGTGTGGCGCGGGCTCGGTGGCGGCACCGTTGAGCCGGTGGGCCGCGACGCGTGCCAGGGTGTCGTTGATCAGCGTCGACTTTCCCGAGCCCGACACCCCGGTGATGCAGGTGAGGAGCCCCACCGGCAGCGACACCTCCACCGTCTTCAGGTTGTTGCCGCGCGCGCCGACGATGCGCAGCTGGCGCTCCGGGTCGGGGCGCGTGCGCTGCGCCGGGATTGCAATGCTGCGCCGGCCGGAGAGGTAGTCGCCCGTGACCGAACGCGGTGAGGCGATGACCTCGTCCGGCGTGCCGTGCGCCACCACCTCGCCACCGTGCTCGCCCGCGCCCGGGCCCATGTCCACCAGATAGTCGGCGCTGCGCATGGCGTCCTCGTCGTGTTCGACCACGATCACCGTGTTGCCGAGGTCGCGCAGGCGCGCGAGCGTGGCCAGCAGGCGGTCGTTGTCGCGCTGGTGCAGGCCGATCGAAGGCTCGTCGAGCACGTACATCACCCCGGTCAGACCCGAGCCGATCTGGCTCGCCAGGCGGATGCGCTGCGCTTCGCCGCCCGAGAGGGTGTCGGCGGAGCGGTCGAGCGAGAGGTAGTCGAGGCCCACGTCGATCAGGAAGCCGAGGCGGTCGGCGATCTCGCGCACGATGCGCTCGGCCACCTGGGCGCGCGCGCCGGCGAGTTGCAGCGTGGCGAAGAAAGTGCGGCACTCGCCGAGCGGCATGTGGCCGACCTCGTGCAGCGCCCGCCCGCCGACGAGCACGTGGCGCGCCTCGCTGCGCAGGCGGGTGCCGTGGCAAGCGGGGCAGGGGCGGGTGGCGCGGTACTTCGACAGCTCCTCTCGCACCGCGACCGCGT
The DNA here is from genome assembly GCF_000310185.1 of Thauera aminoaromatica S2. GTDB lineage: Bacteria > Pseudomonadota > Gammaproteobacteria > Burkholderiales > Rhodocyclaceae > Thauera > Thauera aminoaromatica. The sequence continues at coordinate 64,886 of NZ_AMXD01000003.1, forward strand.
CGGTCTCGCGCAGGCGGCGCTCCAGGTTGGGGAGGATGCCCTCGAAGGGATGCTCCTTGAGCACCATGCGGCCGTTGTCGGCCATGTAGCGAAAGGCGATCTTCGTCCGCCCCGATCCATCGAGCACGATCTCGCGCACGCGCGCCGGCAGATCCTGCCAGGGCGTCTCGATGTCGAAGGCGTAGTGCGCCGCGAGGCTCGCCAGCATCTGGAAATAGAACTGGTTGCGCCGGTCCCAGCCGCGGATCGCGCCCGAGGCCAGCGACAGCTCGGGATGGACCACGACGCGTGCGGGATCGAAGAACTCGACCTCGCCCAGCCCGTCGCACTTCGGGCAGGCGCCCGCCGGGTTGTTGAAGGAGAACAGGCGCGGCTCGAGCTCGGCGAGCGCGAAGGCGCACACCGGGCAGGCGAAGCGCGCGGAGAACAGGTGTGCGCGACCCGAGTCCATCTCCACCGCGAGCGCGCGCCCGTCGGCGTGGGTCAGCGCGGTCTCGAAGGACTCCGCGAGGCGGCCGCGCAGATCGGTGCGCACCTTGACGCGGTCGATCACGACCTCGACGTCGTGGCGGCGCCCCTTCTCGAGCGGGGGCAGGGCGTCGAGCTCCATCACCTCGCCGTCGACGCGCACGCGCACGAAACCCTGCGCGCGCAGATCGGCGAACAGGTCGCCCTGCTCGCCCTTGCGCCCGGCCACCACCGGGGCGAGGATCATCAGCTTCGTGTCCTCGGGCAGTGCCAGCACGTGGTCCACCATCTGCGCCACGCTCTGCGCCTCGAGCGCGTGCTGCGGATGGTCGGGGCAGTGCGGCGTGCCGGCACGCGCGTAGAGCAGGCGCAGGTAATCGTGGATCTCGGTGACCGTGCCGACGGTGGAGCGCGGGTTGTGGCTGGTCGCCTTCTGCTCGATCGCGATCGCCGGCGACAAGCCCTCGATCAGATCGACGTCGGGCTTTTCCATCAGCTGCAGGAACTGGCGGGCGTAGGCCGACAGCGACTCGACGTAGCGGCGCTGGCCCTCGGCGTAGAGGGTGTCGAAGGCGAGCGAGGACTTGCCCGAGCCCGACAGGCCGGTGATCACGGTCAGCCGGTTGCGCGGCAGGTCGAGGCTGACGTTCCTGAGGTTGTGGGTGCGGGCACCGCGGATGCGGATCTGGTCCATGGCTGCGAGCAGGGAAAGGCGAACTGCCCAATATACGCCGGGAAGCCGCCGCAAGGCCAAGGCGGTCCGCGCAGCGCGGGGCGGGATGGTAGAATCGCGGTCTTTCTCGAAGCCGGTTCCTCCGTATGTCCGTTCCCGCACGCGACCCCATGACGCGCGAAGAACGCCGCGCCGGCATGGGCCTGGCGGCGATCTTCGCGCTGCGCATGCTCGGCCTGTTCCTGATCCTGCCGGTGTTCGCGGTGCACGCCGCCACCATCCCCGGGGGCGGCGACCTCACCTTGGTGGGCCTGGCGATCGGCGCCTACGGCCTCACCCAGGCCTGCCTGCAGATCGCCTACGGCGCCGCCTCCGACCGCTTCGGCCGCAAGCCGGTGATCGTCTTCGGCCTGGTGCTGTTCGTGCTCGGCAGCGTGGTCGCGGCGCTCGCCGACGGCATCCACATGATCATCGTCGGCCGCGTGCTGCAGGGTGCGGGGGCGATCTCCGCCGCGGTCACCGCGCTCGCCGCCGACCTCACCCGCGACCAGCACCGCACCAAGGTCATGGCGATGATCGGCTCCTCGATCGGCCTGGTGTTCGCGCTCTCGATGGTGGCGGCACCGCTGCTCTACGCCGCCGTCGGCATGGATGGCATCTTCTGGCTCACCGCCGTGCTTGCCGCGGGTGCGATCGGGGTTCTGCTGTGGGCGGTGCCGGTCGCTCCGCCGGTGCCGCGCGCCACCGGCCGGCTCATCGACGTGCTGCGCGACGGCCAGCTCATGCGGCTCAACTTCGGCGTGTTCGCGCTCCACCTCATCCAGACCACGATGTGGGTGATGGTGCCCTCGGCCCTGGTCTCCGGCGGCGGCCTGCCGGTGCCCGAGCACTGGAAGGTCTACCTGCCGGCGGTGCTGCTGTCCTTCGTGGTCATGGTGCCGGCGGTGATCGTCGCCGAGCGCCACGACAAGCTCAAGCCGGTGTTCAATGCCGCCATCGTCCTGCTCGCCGTCGTGCAGATCGGGCTGTGGCTTTTCGGTGACGGATTGATACCATTGGCATTGTTGCTGACGCTCTTCTTTATCTCCTTCAACGTGCTCGAGGCCACCCAACCGTCGTGGATCTCGCGTATCGCGCCGCCCGGCTCCAAGGGCACGGCGCTGGGCGTCTACAACACCCTGCAGTCGATCGGCTTGTTCCTCGGCGGCGTGCTCGGCGGCTGGCTGGGGCAGACCTTCGGCCCGGCCGCGGTGAGCCTGTCGTGCGCGGCGCTCGCGCTGCTCTGGCTCGCACTGGCGAGCACGATGAATCCCCCGCCGCTGCGCGCGGCTCCGGCCGGCGCGCCGCGCTGAGCCCGGCTTCACCATACTCACCGCCGGCACGCCCGACGCGGCCGGCAAACGCATGCAAAGGAGATCCGGATGGCATCCGTCAATAAAGTGATCCTGATCGGCAACCTCGGCGCCGATCCGGAAAGCCGCTTCGCCCCCTCCGGCGACGCGATCTGCAACATCCGCCTGGCCACCACCGAGACCTGGCGGGACAAGAACACCGGCGAGCGCCGCGAGGCCACCGAATGGCACCGCGTCGCCTTCTTCGGCAAGCTCGCCGAGATCGCCGGCCAGTACCTGCGCAAGGGCAGCCAGGTGTACATCGAGGGCAGCCTGCGCACGCGCAAGTGGCAGGACCAGAGCGGCCAGGACCGCTACACCACCGAGATCCGCGCCGACGAGATGAAGATGCTCGGCCGCCGCGAAGGCGGCGATGCGCCGATGCGCGGCGGCGAGGGCGGTGGTTGGGATGCCGGCGCCCAATCCGCGCCGGTCCGCCAGCCCGCAGCCCCCGCGCAGCGCACGCAGCCGCAGTCGGCGCCGCCGCAGCAGTCGGGCGGCTTCGGCGACTTCGACGACGACATTCCGTTCTGACGGATGCCTGGAGCGCGTCCTGCGCTCCGCCGACTGCCGGGCGGGCGACGCGACGCGTACGCTCGCCCGTTTCACATCGACAGGCGCGGCAGCGAACCGGCCATTCGGGAGGAACAATGAAGGACCTGATCCACTACGGCGACGGCGTGCATGCGATCGACTCCGGCTACGGCCGGCCGCAGCTCGCCGCCATCCACGTGATCGTGCAGGACGGGCGCGCCGCCATCGTCGATAGCGCGAGCAACGCCTCGGTGCCGCGCATCCTCGGTGCGCTCGCCGCGCTCGACATCGCCCCCGAGGCGGTGGACTGGGTGCTGCTGACCCACATCCACCTCGACCACGCCGGCGGTGCCGGCAGCCTGATGTGCGCGCTGCCGCAGGCGAGGCTGCTGGTGCATCCGCGCGGTCTGCGCCACATGATCGACCCGGGCAAGCTGTGGGAGGCCACCTGCGCGGTGTATGGCCCGGAGCGCGCCTTCGACCTGTATGGCCAGCTCGTGCCGGTGCCGGCCGAGCGCATCGTGCCGGCCACCGACGGCCTCGAAATCCATGTAGGCAGCCGCATGCTGCGGGTGTTCGACACCCCGGGCCACGCCCGCCACCACATCTGCATCTGGGACTCGGTCGCGCGTGCCTTCTTCACCGGCGACACCTTCGGCCTGTCTTACCGCGAACTCGACGTGGATGGCCGCGCCTTCGTGGTGCCGACCACCACGCCGACGCAGTTCGACCCCGAGGGCATGCACGCCTCGATCGATCGCATGCTGGCGATGCGGCCGCAGGCGATGTACCTGACGCACTACAGCCGCGTCGGTGAGGTCGATCGCCTCGGTGCCGACCTGCACCGCCTGATCGACACCATGCTCGCGGTGGCCGAGGCCGCGCGCGGCGACGGCGTCGCCCGTCACGTCGAGATCGTCGCCGGGCTGGAGCAGATCTTCCGCGAGGAGGCCGCGCGCCAGAACTGGGCGCTCGGCGAGGAGGAGACGCTCGAGCTGCTGCGCATGGACCTCGAGCTCAACGCCCAGGGCCTGGGGGTGTGGCTGGACAGCCGCCAGACTGGCGCCACCGGTGCCTGAGCCTGCCATGACTTCGGCCACGACCGACCGTGCGCGCCGGTTCGGCGGCATCGACCGTCTTTACGGCGAGGGCGCGGCCGCGCGCCTCGCGGGCGCGCACGCCTGCGTGATCGGCATCGGCGGCGTCGGCTCGTGGGCCGCCGAGGCGCTCGCGCGCAGCGGGGTGGGGCGGCTGACCCTGATCGACCTCGACCATGTCGCCGAATCCAACATCAACCGCCAGGCCCATGCGCTCGAGGACACCCTCGGCATGGCCAAGGTGAGCGCCATGGCGACGCGCATCGAAGGTATCGACCCGGCCTGCCGGGTGGACACGATCGAGGATTTCCTCACCCCGGAGAACGCCGCCGAGTTGCTGCACGGCTTCGATCTGGTGATCGATGCGATCGACAACGTGCGCGCCAAGGTCGCGATCGCGGTGACCTGCAGGGAGCGCCGCATCCCCTTGGTGATGGCGGGTGGGGCCGGCGGCAAGCGCGACCCCGCGCGCATCGGCATGGACGACCTCGCGCGTACGCTGCAGGATCCGCTTCTCGCCAAGGTGCGCGCTCGCCTGCGCAAGGAGCACGGCTTCCCACGCGACCCGAAGAAGAAATTCGGCATCGAGGCGGTGTTCTCCACCGAACCCTTGCACTTTCCCGCGGTCGATGCCTGCGACGCGGCCCATCCCGGCGCCGCGTCCGCCCCCCAGGGGCTGGCGTGCGCCGGCTACGGCTCGAGCATGGCGGTGACCGCCAGCGTCGGCCTGCTGTGTGCGGCGCGCGCACTCGAACACCTGCTGCGTCAGGCCGATGCGCCTGCGCGCGACGCTACCCCGGAGCCTTCTGCATGAACGCAGCCAATCCGTCCGCTTCCGCCATCGTCCTCTTCGGCCACGGCGCCCGCGACCCCGAGTGGGCCGGGCCGATGCGGCGCATCCGCGATGCGGCGCTCGCCCGCCCGGGGGCGCCGCGCGTCGAACTCGCCTTCCTCGAGTTCATGTCCCCGACCCTGCCCGAGGCGATCGCCGCGCTCGCCGCCGAGGGCGCGCACAAAGTGGCCGTGGTGCCGATCTTCCTTGCCCAGGGCGGCCACCTCAAGCGCGATCTGCCGGTGTTGCTGGAGGAGGCGCGCGCCGCCCACCCCGGCTGCGAGATCACCCTCGCGACCGCCGCGGGCGAGGCCGACCCGGTGGTCGCCGCGATGGCCGACTACGCGCTCGGCTGCCTGGGCTGAGGCCCGACCCGACGGCGCGCGCAATCCGCGGCGCTGCCGCGGTGTCGGCGGGATGGTGAGCCGCGTCGCTCCTGCCTGCAGTAGTGACGTCTCTCGCGGTTCTCGAGGGGTATTCCTTGACGGTCTTCAATATAAGAATATACTTATTCTTATGAAGCCGATCATGCTCCCCGTTCCTGCCCGTCTCCTGGCTGTCCTTGTCCTGAGCCTGTTGGCCGCCACTTCCGGCGGGGTGCGTGCGGAGCTTCCCACCGTCCGCGTCGAGGCACGCGCGGTCGTCCCCGCGATCGTCGCCGAGGCCACCATCGAGGCCGTGCGCCAGTCCACCCTGGCCGCGCAGATGCCCGGTCGCATCCTCGAGCTCTCCGTGGACGCCGGCGATCGCGTGCGCAGGGGCGCGGTGCTGGCGCGCATCGACCCGGCCGAGGTTGCCGCCGCCGTCGCCGCGGCCGATGCCGGCATTGCCCAGGCCGAGAGCGCGCTCGCCAACGCGCGCGCCGAATACCAGCGCGCGCGCAGCCTGGTCGAGCGCAAGTTCCTCAGCCAGTCGGCGCTCGACAACGCGCGCGCGCAGTTCCAGGCCGCCGAGGCCCAGGTGCGCGCCGCGCGCGCCCAGCGCGAGCAGGCCGCCACCGTGAAGGGCTACACCAGCGTGGTGTCGCCGCTCGACGGCCTCGTCGCCGCGCGCCACATCGAGCCCGGCGAGATGGCACAGCCCGGGCGTAACCTGCTCACCGTGTATGACCCCGCGCAGATGCGCGCCGTGGCCGATCTCGCCCCGCAGCGTCTCGCCGAGCTGGGTGCCGGCCCGCTGCGCGCCAGGGTCGAACTGCCCGCCAGCAGGCGCATCGTCGAGGCGGCCGCGGTCACGGTGCTGCCCGCCGCCGACGCGCGCACCCACACCGTGCGCGTGCGCGTGGACCTGCCGGCCGGCATCGAGGATGTGCTCCCCGGCAGCTTCGCGCGCGTGCATTTCCAGGGCACGGCCGCCGCTGCAAGCACCGCCGGGCCGACCGTGATCCCGGCTGCCGCCGTGCTGCGTCGCGGCGAGCTCACCGCCGTCTACGCCGCCGACGGGCAGGGCGGCTTCACGCTGCGCCAGATCCGTCTCGGCCGCGCGCTCCCCGGCGGCGAGTGGGTCGAGGTGCTCTCCGGTCTCGGCGGGGACGAGACCCTCGCCCTCGACCCGGTGCAGGCCGGCATCCAGGCCCGCGCGGCCGCGCGCTGAGCCGGAAGGCGACCATGGAAAAGTCCCTCGGCATCTCCGGCCGTATCGCGGCCGGTTTCCAGCGCAACGCGATCACCCCGCTGCTGGCGCTGGTGCTGCTGCTGGCCGGCATCTTCGCCACGCTGATCACACCCAAGGAAGAAGAGCCGCAGATCGACGTCACCATGGCCAACGTGCTGGTGCCCTTCCCGGGGGCCTCGGCACGCGACGTCGAGGCTTTGGTGGCACGGCCGGCCGAGCAGGTGTTGTCGCGCATGGCGGGCGTCGAGCATGTCTACACCGTGTCGCGCCCCGGCATGGCGGTGATCACCGTGCAGTTCGAGGTCGGCGTGCCCAACCAGACGGCACTGGTGCGGCTCTACGACACGGTGGACTCGCATGCCGACTGGCTGTCGCCGCAGCTCGGGGTCGGCCAGCCGCTGATCAAGCCCAAGGGCATCGACGACGTGCCCATCGTCAGCTTCACGCTGTGGACCGCCGATCCCGAACGTGCCGCCTTCTCGCTGCAGCAGGTCTCGCGTGCGATCGAGACCGAGCTCAAGCGCATCCCCGGCACCCGCGACGTCGCCACCATCGGCGGCCCGGGCCACGTGATCCGGGTGGACATGGACATCGAGCGCATGAACGCGCACGGCGTCACCGCGCAGGACCTGCGCGGCGCGCTGCAGCTCGCCAACGCCTCGCAGCCGGCGGGCAGCCTGGTCGCGGGCAACAAGGAAGTGCTGGTGCAGACCGGCACCTACCTCGAGTCCGCCGAGGACGTGCGCAACCTGGTCGTGGGCGTCTCCGAGCGCCGACCGGTCTTCCTGCGCGACGTCGCCGAGGTCGTCGACGGCCCCGACCAGCCCGCGCAGTACGTCTGGTTCGGCACCGGCGCCGCCGCCGCGGAGCGCGGCATCGATCAGCACGGCCTCTTCCCGGCGGTCACCCTGGCGCTGTCGAAGAAGCCCGGCGCCAACGCCGCCGACGTCGCCCAGGCGGCGATGCAGCGCCTGGAGAACCTGCGTGGCAGCCTCATCCCGGAAGGCGTGGAGCTCACCGTCACGCGCGATTACGGCAAGACCGCCAACGACAAGGCCAAGCAGCTCATCGGCAAGCTCGCCTTCGCCACCGCCGCGGTGGTGGCGCTGGTGTTCTTCGCGCTCGGCCGGCGCGAGGCGATCATCGTCGGCATCGCGGTGTCGCTCACGCTCGCGGCGACGCTGTTCGCCTCCTGGGCCTGGGGCTTCACGCTCAACCGGGTGTCGCTGTTCGCGCTCATCTTCTCGATCGGCATCCTGGTCGACGACGCCATCGTCGTGGTGGAGAACATCCACCGCTGGCACACCCTCGAGCCCGACACGGCGCTGTGGAAACTGATCCCCAGGGCGGTCGACGAGGTCGGCGGCCCTACCATCCTCGCCACCTTCACCGTGATTGCGGCGCTGCTGCCGATGGCCTTCGTGACCGGGCTGATGGGTCCCTACATGAGCCCCATCCCGATCAACGCCTCGATGGGCATGTTCATCTCGCTGGTGGTGGCCTTCGTGGTCACGCCCTGGCTGGCGCAGAAGATGCTGAAGAACGTCGACGCCCATCAGCACGGTGGCGAAGACCGGATGACGAAGCGGCTCGACGGCCTCTTCCGTCGCGTGATGACGCCGATGTTCGACCCCCGCCGCGGCGCTCGCAACCGCCTGATGCTGTGGCTGGCCGTGTTCGCGCTCATCGGCGCCTCGGTGGCGCTGCCGGTGGTGCAGCTCGTGGTCATGAAGATGCTGCCCTTCGACAACAAGAGCGAGTTCCAGGTCGTGCTCGACATGCCGGCCGGCACGCCGGTCGAGGACACGGCGCGCGTGTTGAACGAGATCGGCGCACATCTGGCCACCGTGCCCGAGGTCACCGACTGGCAGTCCTACGCCGGCAGCGCGGCGCCGATCAACTTCAACGGCCTTGTGCGCCAGTACTACCTGAGGAGCGCCCCCGAACAGGGCGACATCCAGGTGAACCTGGTCGACAAGACCGCGCGCGAGCGCCAGAGCCACGAGATCGCGGTGTCGGTGCGCGACGCCGTCACCGCGATCGCCCTCCGCAACGGCGGCAACGCCAAGGTGGTGGAGGTGCCGCCCGGGCCGCCGGTGCTGTCGCCGATCGTGGCCGAGATCTACGGTCCGGATTACGACGGCCAGGTGGCGGTTGCGAAGCGGGTTCGTGCCGCCTTCGAAGACACCCCCGACATCGTCGGCGTGGACGACACGGTGGACGAGGACGCGCCCAAGCTCGTGCTGCGCGTCGACCAGGCCAAGGCCGCGCGCATGGGCGTGGCGCAGGCCGACATCGTCGAGGTCGTACGCCTCGGCCTCTCCGGCGAGAACGTCACCCCGGTGCATGGCGGCGACAACAAGTACGAGATCCCGGTGCGCATCCAGCTGCCGGCGGTGCGCCAGTCCGACCTCGCCGACCTGCTCGCCATGCAGGTGCGCGCGCGCGGCGGCGACAACGCCGGCCAGCGGGTGAAGATCTCCGAGCTGGTGCAGGTGGCCGAGACGCGCCGCGAGCAGATCCTCTACCGCAAGGACCTGCTGCCGGTGGTGTACGTGACCGGCGACATGGGTGGCAAGCTGGATTCGCCGCTGTACGGCATGTTCGACATCCGCTCGCGCGTGAACGGCATGGCGCTCGAAGGTACCCGGGGGCTTGCCGGCACGCTCGGCGAGTGGTTCATTCGCCAGCCCGTCGACCCCTACGCCGGCTATCAGTTGAAGTGGGACGGCGAGTGGCAGATCACCTACGAGACCTTCCGCGACATGGGCGCGGCCTACGCCGTGGGCCTGGTGCTGATCTACCTGCTGGTGGTGGCGCAGTTCCGCAGCTACCTGGTGCCGCTGATCATCATGGCGCCGATCCCGCTCACCATCGTCGGCGTGATGCCCGGTCATGCGCTGCTCGGCGCGCAATTCACCGCCACATCGATGATCGGCATGATCGCGCTCGCCGGCATCATCGTGCGCAACTCGATCCTGCTGGTGGATTTCGTCAATCAGCAGGTGCGAGGGGTGGATGGCAAGCCGGGGATGGAATTCGGCGAGGCGCTGATCCGCGCCGCCGCGGTGCGCGCCAAGCCGATCGGACTCACCGCGCTGGCGGCGATGATCGGCGCGGTGTTCATCCTCGACGACCCGATCTTCAACGGGCTGGCGATCAGCCTGATCTTCGGCATCTTCGTGTCCACCGCGCTCACCCTGGTGGTGATCCCGGTGCTCTACTACGCGGCCATGCGTGGCCGCATCGCAAGCTTCGAGAACCCCGAGGAGAATCCCGCATGACCACCAATGAATACGTGCGCGCCTTCGCCGGCGCCTTCGTCCTGGCCTCGCTGGCCTTCGGCGTCGAGGCCTCGCCGCTCTTCGTCAGCAAGCACTTCCTGTGGGTGACCGGCTTCGTCGGCCTCAACCTCTTCCAGAGCGCCTTCACCGGCATCTGTCCGCTGGTCAACATCCTGCACAAACTGGGCGTGAAGGACGGCCCCGCGAGCTGCAACTGAGTGTTCAGCTACGCCGCAGCAGCATCCAGCCGGCGAACAGCACGGTCGCGGTGAAGCTCACCAGCGACCAGTTCGCGATCGAGAGACCGAGGAAAGTCCATTCGATCACGGTGCAGTCTCCCGCGCCGCGGAAGATCATCGGCAGGGCCTGCGCGAGCGGGAAGCTCTCGAGCATGAACTCCAGCCCCGGGCCGCACTCCGGGATCAGCGGCGGGTTGAGCTGCATCCAGCTCTGACGCGCAGCGATCATGCCACCGGTGAGCGCGGCCGCTCCGATCAGCACCGCGTAGATGCGCTCACCGCCGCGTCCAGGTGCATGCAGACCGGCGATCAGCGCGATCAGCGCGGCGGTCGCGAAGGCGTAGCGCTGCATGATGCACATCGGGCAGGGCTCCAGGCCCAGGCCGTGCTGCAGGTAGAGGCCGAAGCCGAGCAGCCCGGTGGCGACCAGGAACAGGGCGAGGTAGAGCACCCGCGCAGGCAGGTTCAGGATGCGGTGTAGCAGGGTCATCGTATTCGATCTTCCGGGAAAGGGCGCCATTGTAGGCGAGCAGGCGAGCGGCGTCCGCGCTCTCGGACCCGTGCATGCTTGCGGTGTTCCCCGTGGGCGGCGGAGGTCGGGGGCCGCCGTGCATTCCGTGGGAGCGAGGCAAGCCCGCTTCGCGAGGCTGTGCAAGCCCGGGGCCCTCTCACCCGCGCTGATCGCCGCCCAGCGCCGCCTGCAGCATGTCCAGGAAAGCCCGCGTCTTCGCCGGCATCAGCCGCCGGCCCGGGAACACCGCCCAGGCGGCGATCGAGGGCGGGCGCCAGTCGGGCAGCACCCGGCGCAGCTCGCCGCGCTGCACGTGGGGCGCGGCGAAATACTCGGGCACGGTGGTGATGCCCGCAGCCGCGCAGGCGAAGCGGATCAGCAGCTCGGGGGAGTTCGCCGTGATCGAGCCCGGCGGCACGCCTTCCCAGCGCTGATCGCCGCACAGCAGGGTCCAGCGGATCGCGTCGCCGGTGCGCGCGAGCAGGCGCAGCGCGCGATGGCGGTGGAGGTCGTCCGGCGCCTGCGGCTCGCCGTGCTCGGCGAGATAGGCGGGTGCGGCATACAGCCCCCACGGAAACACCGCCAGCCGGCGCGCGGCGAGCAGCGCGTCGTCCGGCAGGTCGCCGAGGCGGATCGCGAGGTCGAAGTTCTCGCCGAGCAGGTCCACCCGGCGTGGCGACAGGTCGAGCTCCAGCGTCACCGCGGGATGCAGCGCGGCGAAGGCGGCGAGCATGTCGGTGAGCAGCAGGTTGGCGAAGTCGCTCGGCATCGACACCCGCAGCCGCCCGCTCGGGCGCGCCTGGCGGCTCTCGGCGAGCGCCGCGACCGCCTCGACCTCGCTCTCGAGCTGGCGTGCGTGGTCGAGCAGGGCGGCGCCGAACTCGGTGATGTTGAGACGACGGGTGGTGCGCAGCAGCAGGCGCTCGCCGAGCTGCTCCTCCAGCCGCGACAGCCGACGCGAGACGGTGGACTTGGGCAGGCCGAGCTTGTCGGCCGCGGCGGTCAGGCTGCCCTCGGCCACCACGCGGGCGAAGACGAGCAGGTCGTTAGGGTCGATTTGTTCCATATAGGGAACAATCATGTGCGTCGAACGGGCTTAATGCAATCCCCGGCATCCAATACACTGCAATCCATCCCATCCCCAAGCCAGAGGACAAGCACATGAACATCCTGCAGATCAACGGTAGCGCCCGTTCCCAAGCCGGTAACTCCACCCGCCTCGCCAGCGAAGTTGTCGCCCGCCTGGTCGCCGCTGAGCCGGCCGCCCGTGTGGTGGTGCGCGACCTCGCCCGCGACCCTGCGCCGGCGATCGACGAGGCCGCGCTCGGCGCCCTGTTCACCCCGGCCGAGCAGCGCAGCCCCGAGCAGGCGGTGCGCGTGGCGCAGAGCGACGCGCTGGTCGCCGAGGTACAGGCGGCCGACGTGCTTGTGCTGGGCGTGCCGATGTACAACTTCGGCATCTCCACCCAGCTCAAGAACTGGATCGACGCGATCGCTCGCGCCGGCGTCACCTTCCGCTACACCGAGAACGGTCCCGAGGGCCTGCTCAAGGGCAAGAAGGCTTATGTCACCTTTGCGCGCGGTGGGCGCTACCGCGGCACCGCGGCCGACACCCAGACGCCTTACCTGAAGACCCTGCTCGGTTTTCTCGGCATCACCGACGTGCATTTCATCTACGCCGAAGGCCTGAACATGGGTGAAGAGGCCACGAAGCAGGGCTTCGCCGAGGCCGCGGCGGACATCGCCGCCGCGCTCGCCTGAGCCCTTGCGGCACGAGCCTCGCGACCGCCGCCGGCGTCGCGAGGCCC
>NZ_AMXD01000004.1 GCF_000310185.1 Thauera aminoaromatica S2
CGCGCGCTGCCAGGCCTCGCGGGCCTCGGCCGGCGTGCGCGGCAGGTCGCGCAACGCGCGCTCGGTCAGTGCGATGTCGCGCGCCGGCGCGCTGTCCAGGCGCATGCGGTTGAGCTCGTCGATCATGCGCCGGCGCTCGTCCTCGAGCGAGGCGGGCAGCGCGGCGATCTTGTCGGCGTAGTCGCGCGCGCGCGCGCTGTAGAGATCGCGCACCGCGCGCTCGGTGGGAGCCTCGAGGAGCTCGTCCTCGCGCGCGCTGATCTGCTGCAGCACGGTGCCGTAAACCGCCTGCGGGATCGGAATCCCGGTGAGCTTGTAGGACAGGATCACGACCGGAACGAGGTAGGCAATGATCAGGATCACGTACTGCGCCACCTGGGTCCAGGTCACGGCGCGCATGCCGCCGAGGAAGGAGCACACCAGGATGCCGGCCAGGCCGATGAAGAGCCCGATCTCGAACTCGACGCTGACGAAGCGGCTGGTCACGAGACCCACGCCGTAGATCTGCGCGACCAGATAGACGAAGCTCGCCAGCACCGCCGCCGCCAGTCCGACCAGGCGCGCGACGTTGCCCTGGTAGCGCGCGCCGAGGAAGTCGGGGATGGTGTATTGGCCGAACTTGCGCAGGTAGGGCGCGAGCAGCAAGGCCACCAGCACGAAGCCGCCGGTCCATCCGGTCACGAAGGCCAGGCCCTCGAAGCCGCTGAAGTACAAGGTACCGGCCAGACCGATGAAGGATGCGGCGCTCATCCAGTCGGCCGCGGTCGCCATGCCGTTGAACAGCGCCGGCACGCGGCGCCCGGCGACGTAGTACTCGGTGACGTCGGAGGTGCGCGAGAGCACGCCGATGGTGGCGTAGATCGCGATCGTCACGAACAGGAAGACGTGGCCGATGAGCTGCTGCGACAGGCCCAGGCTCTCGCCGATCGCGAGCAGCACGACGAAAAGCGCGAAGCCGAGGGTGTAGATGCCGTAGTAGCGGCGCAGCTGGCGCGCGAAGCCGGGGTTGCGCCTCAAGGGGAATGCTCTCCGCGCGGCCTGCGGCAGCCGGTCATCAGTACTTGACCCGCGCGTAGTAGGTCTTCTCGGCGGCCTCGCGCGCGTCGCGCAGGGTGCGGATGCCCTTCTCGGCGAGCAGCGGGATCAGCTTGAGAAAGACCTCGGCGGTCACGATCGCGTCGCCGAGCGCGGTGTGACGGCCGACGATGGTCAGGCCCAGGCGCTCGGCGATCGCCTCCAGGCGGTGCGACTCCTGGTTGGGATGCACCACTGCCGACAGCAGCAGGGTGTCGATCACCGGATGGTCGAAGCGCAGGCCGGTCTGCTCTTCCTTGAGCTGCAGGAACCGCATGTCGAAGGCGGCGTTGTGCGCGATCAGCACGGTGTCGGCGGCGAAGGCGTGGAAGGCGGGCAGCACCTTGTCGATGGTGGGCTGGCCGCGCAGCATCTCCGAGGTGATGCCATGGATCTTGGCCGACTCGGGGGCGAGCGGACGCTCCGGGTCCACCAGCTGCTCGAAGGATTCCGCGCGCAGCAGCTTGCCGTTGAGGATGCGGGTGGCGCCGACCTGGATGATCTCGTCGCCCTGCGAGGGGTTGAGCCCGGTGGTCTCGGTGTCGAACACCGTGTAGCTGAGCTCGGAGAGCAGGCGGTCGTCGAGTTCGTGCGACTTCTCCGACCACGCGAAGAGATCGAAGTCGTAGTACTCGGGACGGCTCTCGCCGCGCAGGTAGGTCTCGGCCTCGGCCTGCTCCTGCGGCGTCGCCGCCGGCAGCAGGATGCGGAAGAAGGCACGGTGGCGCACCTTCTCGCGCTCGAGCCACATCTCGCCGTCGTGGCGGTCGACCACGTCGCGCACGGTGAGCGGGCTGCTCTCGTCCTCGATCTTCATCGGTTCGAGCTCCCAGCTCATCACCGTCTCGGTGCTCATCGCCTGCCCCGACCAGATCAGGTCGAGGTGCACGAGGCGCCCGGCCGCGCTCAGGCGGAAGCGCACCTCGCGCACCTCGAATTCGTCCGACAGCCGGCTGGCGAGGTAGGTGATGGCCTGGATCAGCGAGAAGCTGTCGACCTTCACCCACAGGGATTCATCGACCTCCTCGAGCTTGGTGGGCAGGCCGATGCGGGCCTCGATGCGGCGCTGCGCCGCGGCGATCAGGTCGGCGCCGAGCATCTCCTCGAGCGGCCAGCGCGCCTTCAGCGAGTCGGCGAACTCGTTCGCCGTGTGGTCGAGGCGCTGGCTCATGGCCTGCACCTCGTCGCGCACCACCTTGCGGAAACGCGTGCGCATCTCGTCGGTGAGGTCCTCGAACTCGAGCATGTCGGCCGCCGCGCGCACGTTGGCGAGCGAGGCGCGGTTGCCCTCGGTGAGGTTGTGCAGCATCTGGTCGCGGCGCGACTCGGTCTCGAAGTTCCGCGTGATGTTGTCGAGCATCAGGATGAAACCGGTGAGCGTGCGCTCGGACGTGACCGCTGCCGCGGCGACCTCGGGCGCTGCGGGGGACGCGCCGCCCCCTGCATTGCCAGCGCCGTCGCCCTCCGCTGCCGCATTCTGCTGCACACCGGTCACGCTCCCTGCGGCGACGGCTGTCGACTCCGCCGCCACAAGCGCCGGCGCGGCCAGCGACAGCACCGGCGCCATCTGCACGCGCAGCAGCTGGCCGGCACGCGTGGTGGTGACGAAGTTGGCCTGTGCCTGGGCGGCACCGCGACGCAGGCGCTGCTGGATGGTGTCGAGCGCGTGCGCGATCAGGTTGCGCTCGAAGACGCCATAGATGGAGCGCCCCAGCCCGATCAGCTCGCCGCCGCCGGCCACGCCGGGCGCGTCCGAGAGCGCGCGGAACTGGGCGCGCGCACGGTTGTTGTAGAGCAGCACGCGGCCGTCGAGGTTGCACACCACCACGCTTTGGGTGAGCTCGGACATCAGCGCGGCGAGGCGGTCCTTCTCGAGCTCGACCGAAGCCTTGGCGCGCCCGATCTGCGCCTCCACGTCCTGCAGCAGCACGTCGCGCTGGCTCGCGAGCTCGTTGGTGGCGACCGCGAGCTGCTGCACCTCGGGCGGCCCCTCGGGGTGCACGCGGAAACCGCGGTTGGCCCCCAGCATCAGGCGCAGGTTCTCCGACATGCGCAGCAGGCCCTGGACGTACTGACGGAAGAGCACGCGCACCACGCCCACCCCGGCAGCGAAGCCCATCGCGGTGAGCAGGGTACCGAGCGTGAGGTGCGGCGACAGCACCTTCAGGAGCAGGTCGCGCGCCTCGCCCTCGGTCTCCACCCAGACGATCAGCGCCGTGAGCAGGAAGGGCCCGGTCATCAGCAGGAACAGCACGACGACCGCGAGCATGAATCGCGCACGTGCCTGCATGATTCAGTGCTCCAGAAGGCTGCGCACCTTGTCCACCAGCTCGCGGGTGGAGAAGGGCTTGGTCATGTAGGCGTCGGCGCCGAGCGCGAGGCCCTTGGCGACCTCGGTGTCGCGGCCCTTGGCGGTCAGCATCAGGATGCGGATTCCCGCCATCTCGGGGTCGGAACGGATCTCCTGGCAGACCTCGAAGCCGCTCTTCTTCGGCATCATCACGTCTAGCAGCACCAGGTCGGGTCGCGAGGCGCGGATCCTGCGCACCGCCTCCTCGCCGTCGTTGGCCACCTCGACCTGGTAGCCCTCGCGCTTCATGAGAAATTCCAGCGAAATGACGATGTTCTGTTCATCGTCGGCAATCAGTACTTTCTTGTCCATCAGCGTCTCCTCCCCGCCCGATATTCTATGTCATCCCTCGCCCGCCGCCGACTTCAGCGGCAGCTCGAAGGAGAATGTCGCGCCCTCGCCCGGCACCGACTCCAGCCACAGCCGACCGCCGAAGTGCTCGACGATCTGGCGGCTGATCGGCAGCCCCAGGCCGGTACCCTGCGGTCGCGAGCGTTCGTCGCCGCCCTGGCGGAACTTCTCGAACACCACCGGCTGCTGCGCCGGCTCGATCCCCGGCCCGTTGTCCTTCACCGCGACGCGCAGGCGTTCGCCATCGCAGCTCAACGTCACATCCACGCGACCGCTGCCCGTGGGCACGAACTTCGCCGCGTTCGACAGCAGGTTCAGCATCACCTGCAGCAGTCGGTCGTGGTCGGCACGCAGGGTCGGCACCGACTCCGGCAGGTGCAGGTGCAGTTCGGCGCCGCGGTCGCGGAAGAGCTGCAGGGTGGCGTCGCCCGAGTGGCGCACCAGTTCGCACAGGTCGATGTCGGTGTTGTGCCACTCGGCATGGCCGGACTCGATCTTGGCCATGTCGAGCACCTGGTTCACCAGGCGCGACAGGCGCACCGCCTCGGACACGATGATGCCGAGGAAGCGCTGGCGGTCCTCGACGTCGATGTCGGGGTCGTCGAGCATCATCTCGGAGAGCGCTCGGATCGAGGTCAAGGGCGTGCGCAGCTCGTGCGTCACCGAGGACATGAAGTCGTCCTTGAGGCGGTCGAGCTCCTTCAAGCGCTCGTTGGCGGCGCGCAGCTCGGCGGTCGCGGCCTCGAGCGCACGCGACTTCTCCTCGAGCTTGTGCGAGTAGGCGCGCACCTGCGAGGCCTCGTCGAGGATGTCCATGACCTCGCCGAGCCCGAGCGGCTCCGCCTGCACCACGGTCGACACCATCACCCGCGCGGAGGCGCTGCCGATCGCGCCGGCGAGCAGGGTCTCGGCGAAGTGCACCAGCTCGGGATCGGCCTTGAGCTCGGAGACCTGCTGCAGGCCGTGCGAGCGCGCGTAGGCGCCGAAGGCCTCCTCGGTGCGGCGCTGCCCGAGGAAGCGCGCCACCAGCGGCACCAGCTCGCCGGCCTCGGCGCCGGTGCGCCAGAAGCTCGCCGGCGCCGCCGCGCCGCTCCGGAACACGTCCACAAAGAGCGCGCCCTGGGTCGCCTCCGGCCCGGTCGGCACGCGCAGCATCGATACCGCGACGTAGCAGCCGATGTTGGCGAGCAGGCTCCAGAACAGCGCGTGGCTGATGTTGTCCAGGCCGGTGAGGCCGAAGAGCTGCTCGGGCTTGAGCCATTCCAGGCCGAGCACGCCGTGCTCGAGGAAGCCCGGATCGAGCCAGCCCGACTTGGCGAACGAGGGCAGCAGCAGCGTATAGACCCACACCGCGAAGCCGGCGAGCAGACCGGCGAGCGCGCCCTCGCGGGTGCCGCCGCGCCAGTACATGCCGCCGATCACCACCGGGGCGAACTGCGCCACCGCGGCGAAGCTGATGAGGCCGATGCTGACCAGCGCGTAGGCCTCGCCGGCGAGGCGGAAGTAGAGGTAGCCGAGCAGCAGCAGCACCACGATCGCACCGCGGCGGATGCCCAGCAGCAGGCCGGTGAGGTCGCGCTCGCGCGCGAGGTCGAGCCGCCGGCTGCGCAGCAGCATCGGCATCACCAGGTCGTTGCACACCATGGTGGAGAGCGCGATCGCCTCCACGATCACCATGCCGGTCGCCGCCGACAGGCCGCCGATGAAGACGAGCAGCGCGAGCGCGCTCTGCCCGTGCGCGAGCGGCAGGGTCAGCACGAAGGTGTCCGGATCCACGGTGCCGCGGCCGAAATGCAGCAGCCCGCCGATCGCGATCGGGATCACGAAGATGTTGATCGCCAGCAGGTAGGCGGGAAAGACCCAGGTCGCGCGGCGCAGGTGCTGCTCGTTGACGTTCTCGACCACCGCGATCTGGAACTGCCGCGGCAGGAAGATGATGGACAGCATGGCCAGCAGCACGTGAGCGAACCAGCCGCCGTAGCCGAGCCGGCCGGCACCGTCGAAGGCGAGCAGGCGGTGCAGCTCGGGCACGGCGGCGGCGCGCGCGTAGAGGTCGCCAAAGCCGTCGTAGAGCCAGTAGGTGACGTAGATGCCCACCGCCAGGAAGGCGAAAAGTTTGACCACCGACTCGAAGGCGATCGCCGCGACCATGCCCTCGTGGCGCTCGGTGGTGTCGAGGTGGCGGGTGCCGAACAGCACCGTGAAGGCGGCGAGCGCGAGCGCGATGTAGAGCGTGCCGTCCTGCCACCAGCCCGCCTGGCTCTCGATGCGGAACAGCGGGTCGTGCTCGCCCACCAGCAGCGCGTAGCCGCTGGAGATCGCCTTCAGCTGCAACGCGATGTAGGGCACGATGCCGACCACCGCGATCAGCGTGACCAGCCCGCCGAGCAGGTGGCTCTTGCCGTAGCGCGAGGCGACGAAGTCGGCGATCGAGGTGACCCGGTAGCTGCGCGCGATGCGGATCATCTTGAGCACGACCAGCCAGGCCAGGGTCAGGCCCAGCGTCGGCCCGAGATAGGTGGGCAGGAACCACGGCCCGCCCGAGGCGGCGCGGCCGACGCTGCCGAAATAGGTCCACGCGGTGCAATACACCGCGAGCGAAAGACTGAAAACCCAGGGATTGTCGATGACCGAGCGCCCGGCATCCGCGCGCCGGTCGCCGAAGTAGGCCACCGCGAACAGCAGCAGCAGATAGGCGAACGAAGCGCCGACGATCAGCCAGCCCGGGAGCATGCCGACCTCCGCATCAGCGCGCCCCGCGCTCGACGATCCACGCCACGACCAGGATCAGCGCGACCCACACCGAGAACAGATAGACGTGGAGCAGCGGCAACCCGAGAACGGTCTGCGGCCGGTCGAACAGGGACAGTATGGGATAGTTGAGCAACACCAGGCCGGCGATGAACACGGCCACCAGCCGCTGCCCGGCCAGACCCTTGCGCATCCTGTCGCTCCCATGAAACGAGCCACGGCAAACGAAAAGGCGCAGCGCCGCCCTGCTCTTCGTGGCAGGGTCGGCGCGACGCACGATCAGGGGCACGCCTTGCGCGTACCCGGTCTCCCCCCGGCACCGGCTCGCTGGCCGGCTTCCTCCTGTCGTTCAGGAAGGCCGGACGCGGGGCGCCCGGCCGGCACTGCATCAGCCCTTGAGCTGCTCGAGGATATGCGGGTTCTCGAGCGTCGAGGTGTCCTGGGTGACATCCTCGCCCTTGGCGAGCTGGCGCAGCAGGCGGCGCATGATCTTGCCGGAGCGGGTCTTGGGCAGGTTCTCGCCGAAACGGATGTCCTTCGGCTTGGCGATCGGCCCGATCTCGTGACCCACCCAGTTCTGCAGTTCCTTGATCATCTTCGCGGCATCCTCGCCGGTCGGACGCGCGCCCTTGAGCACCACGAAGGCCACGATCGCCTCGCCGGTCAGGTCGTCCGGACGACCGACCACGGCGGCCTCGGCCACCTTCTCGTGCGCGACCAGGGCCGACTCGATTTCCATCGTGCCCATGCGGTGGCCGGAGACGTTCAGCACGTCGTCGATACGACCGGTGATGGTGAAGTAACCGGTCTCGGCGTCACGGATGGCGCCGTCGCCCGCGAGGTAGAGCTTGCCCTTGAAGTCCTCGGGGTAGTAGGTCTTCTTGAAGCGGTCGGGATCGCCCCAGACGTTGCGGATCATCGACGGCCACGGCTTGGTGACGACGAGGATGCCACCCTGACCCCAGGGCACCTCGGTACCGGTCTCGTCCACCACCGCAGCCATGATGCCCGGGAAGGGCAGCGTGCACGAGCCCGGAACCATCGGCGTGGCGCCCGGCATCGGCGTGATCATGTGCGCACCGGTCTCGGTCTGCCAGAAGGTATCGACGATCGGGCAGCGGCCGCCGCCGACGTTCTCGTAGTACCACTCCCAGGCCGCCGGGTTGATCGGCTCGCCGACCGAACCCAGGATGCGCAGCGAGGACAGGTCGTACTGCTTCGGATGCACTGCCGGGTTGTTGTCGGCGGCCTTGATCAGCGAACGGATCGCGGTCGGCGCGGTATAGAAGATGCTGACCTTATGGTCCTGGATCATCTTCCAGAAGCGGCCGGCGTCCGGGTAGGTGGGCACGCCCTCGAACACGATCTCGGTCGCGCCGCAGGCGAGCGGGCCGTAGGTGATGTAGGTGTGACCCGTGACCCAACCGATGTCGGCGGTGCACCAATAGACGTCGTTCGGCTTGATGTCGAAGGTGTACTTCATCGACAGCACGGCCTGCAGCAGGTAGCCGCCCGAAGAGTGCTGCACGCCTTTCGGCTTGCCGGTGGAACCCGAGGTGTAGAGCACGAACAGCGGATGCTCGGCCTCGACCCACTCCGGCTCGCAGACCTCGGACTGGGTGGCCACCACGTCGTGGAACCAGCTGTCACGGCCGGCGACCATGGCGATGTCGGCACCGGTGCGCTTGACGACGATGACGTTCTTGACGGTATCGCAGCCGCCGAGCGACAGCGCCTCGTCGGCGATCGGCTTGAGCGGCAGCGCCTTGCCGCCGCGGAACTGGCCGTCGGAGGTGATCACGGCCACGGCAGCGGCGTCCTCGATGCGATCGCGCAGCGCCTGGGCGGAGAAGCCGCCGAACACGATCGAGTGGGTGGCGCCGATGCGGGCGCAGGCCTGCATCGCGACCACGCCTTCGATCGACATCGGCAGGTAGATGATGACGCGATCGCCCTTCTTGACGCCCATGCCGCGCAGGGCGTTGGCGAACTTGCTGACGCGGGAGAGCAGGTCCTTGTAGGTGATGCGGGTGACTTCGCCGCCGTCGGCTTCGAAGATCAGCGCGACCTTGTCGCCGAGGCCGTTGGCCACGTTGCGGTCGAGGCAGTTGTAGGAGACGTTGAGCTTGCCGTCTGCGAACCACTTGAAGAAGGGCGCATTCGACTGGTCGAGGACCTGGGTGAAGGGCACTTTCCAGTCCAGCAGCTCCTTGGCGCGACGCCCCCAGTAACCCTCGTAGTCGTCCTCGGCTTCCTTGCACAGCGCGCGATAACCGTCCATGCCGGACACCGCTGCGTTCTTGACCATCTCTTCCGAGGGATTGTAAATGCGGACTTGTTGCTCGTTGGACATGCTCACCTCTCCTCAACTGTTCAAATGGTTGAAGCTACCCGTTGCGGGTGGGCTGGTTGAACCCAGCCTATGATCCGCCCGAACGCCGACGCCCCGTGAGGGCCCTCCCCGTCCGGACACTCGGATGCCGTTCGAAACGCCGGCATTAGAGAACAGCTATCTTACACAGGACTTACACCGCCCGGCCAGCGACGGCCGGCGGGGCCGGTGGTAGAATCCGGCGCCACTCCGGGCCTTCCGGTCCGGTCGCGTCATTCTGCCCCCATGTCATTCCGGAGACCAAGCGCCATGACGATCATTCGCCAGGAAGACCTCATCCAGTCGATCGCGGATGCCTTCCAGTACATCAGCTACTACCACCCGCTCGACTACATCCAGGCGCTCGGCGAAGCCTACGCGCGCGAGGAAAGCCCGGCCGCGAAGGACGCGATCGCGCAGATCCTGACCAACTCGCGCATGGCCGCCGAGGGCCACCGCCCGATCTGCCAGGACACCGGCATCGCGGTCGTCTTCCTCAAGGTGGGCATGAACGTGCAGTGGGATGCGAAGATGAGCGTCCAGGAGATGATCGACGAGGGTGTGCGCCGCGCCTACAACCACCCGGACAACAAGCTGCGCGCCTCCGTGCTGCTCGACCCCGCCGGCAAGCGCCAGAACAGCAAGGACAACACCCCGGCGGTGGTGCACTACGAGGTCGTCGCGGGCGACGAGGTCGAGGTCATCTGCGCGGCCAAGGGCGGCGGCTCCGAGAACAAGACCAAGATGGTCATGCTCAACCCCTCCGACTCGATCGTCGACTGGGTGCTCAAGACCGTGCCGACCATGGGCGCCGGCTGGTGTCCGCCGGGCATCCTCGGCATCGGCATCGGCGGCACGCCCGAGAAGGCCATGCTGCTGGCCAAGGAATCGCTGATGGATCCGGTCAACATCCACGAGTTGCGTGCGAAGGCCGCCTCCGGCGCCACGCTCTCCCGCGTCGAGGAGCTGCGCCTCGAGCTCATGGAGAAGGTCAACGCGCTCGGCATCGGCGCCCAGGGCCTGGGCGGCCTCACCACCGTGCTCGACGTCAAGATCATGGACTATCCGACCCACGCCGCCTCGCTGCCGGTCGCGATGATCCCCAACTGCGCCGCCACCCGCCATGTGCACTTCCACCTCGACGGCTCGGGCCCGGCGCATCTGCCCACGCCGAAGCTCGAAGACTGGCCGCAGGTCACCTGGAAGGCCGACACCAACGTCGCTACCCGCGTGAACCTCGACACCCTCACCAAGGAAGAGGTCGCGTCCTGGAAGCCGGGCCAGATCCTGCTGCTCAACGGCAAGATGCTCACCGGCCGCGACGCCGCGCACAAGCGCATCGCCGACATGCTGGAAAAGGGCGAGAAGCTGCCGGTCGACTTCACCAACCGCGTGATCTACTACGTCGGCCCGGTCGACCCGGTGCGCGACGAGGTCGTCGGCCCGGCAGGCCCCACCACCGCGACCCGCATGGACAAGTTCACCCGCATGATGCTGGAGAAGACCGGCCTCATCTCGATGATCGGCAAGTCCGAGCGCGGCCCGGTTGCGATCGAGGCCATCAAGGACAACCAGTCGGCCTATCTGATGGCGGTCGGCGGCGCGGCCTACCTGGTGTCGAAGGCGATCAAGGAAGCCAAGGTCGTCGGCTTCGCCGACCTCGGCATGGAGGCGATCTACGAATTCACCGTGCAGGACATGCCGGTGACGGTCGCAGTCGACGCCAAGGGCACCAGCGTGCACAACACCGGCCCGCAGGAGTGGCAGGCGAAGATCGGCAAGATCCCGGTCGTCGTCGCCTGAACGCCCTCGACGCGCGCCCTGCCCCCGAGCGCTTCCCGGAGCGCCCGCATCGAGGGGCCGGGGCGCGGGTGGAGGACGCAGGGCGCGGGCTCAGGCCCGCGCCTGCCGCCACGCCGAGGGCGGCGACCAGTTCGCCACCCAGGCCGGAATCTCTTCCGCCGGCATCGGCCGCGCGATCCCGTAGCCCTGCGCCACCTCGCAGCCCAGTTGCAGCAAGAGGCTGCCGTGCTCGACCTCCTCGACCCCCTCGGCGATCACCTCGCGCTTGAAGGCATCGGCCAGCCCCATGATCGCCTTCAGGATGGCGAGGTCCTCGGCGTCCTCCACCATCCCGCGCACGAACAGCTGGTCGATCTTGAGACGCGCCGCGGGTAGCCGCTTGAGATAGGCGAGCGAGGAATACCCCGTCCCGAAGTCGTCGAGCGCGAAGGACACGCCGATGCGTGCGCACGCCTCGACGATGCGCGTGACCTGGGCGATGCTCTCCAGCGCGCTCGTCTCCAGCACCTCCAGTTCCAGCGCGCCCGGCCCCAGATCGGGGTGGCGCGCCAGCGCCGCCTGCAGGCGCGGCATGAAATCCGCCGCCTGCAGGTGACGCGCGCCCACGTTCACGCTCACCGGCAGGAACAATCCCGCGTGCTGCCAGGCGGCAACCTGGGCGAGCGCCTGTTCGATCACCCAGTCGCCGATCTCGACCGCGAGCGGGTGGTCCGCCACCACGGGCAGGAAGCCGCCCGGCTCGAGTTCGCCCTGGCGCGGATGCCGCCAGCGGATCAGCGCCTCGGCACCCACCACCGCGCCGCTGCGCATGTTCACCTTGGGCTGGTACAGGAGGCGGAACTCGCCCGTGCGCAGCGCGCCACGGATCGCCGCCAGGGTCTGGTGGCGCCCGCGCTGGGAGCGGTCGTGCGCGGTGTCGAAGAGGTGGTAGCGGTTCTTGCCGGCGAGCTTGGCCTGGTACATGGCGAGGTCGGCCTGGCGCAGCAACTGGTCGGCGTCGACCTCCTCCGCCTGCGGGTACAGGGTCAGGCCGATGCTCGCCGAGACCTTCACCTCCTGCCCCGCAAGCTGGACCGCCTGCGAGACCGCGCCGAGCAGGCGGCGCACGAGCAGTTCGCAAGCCTCTACATCGGGCAGGTCGAGCAGCAGGGCGACGAACTCGTCCCCCCCCAGGCGCGAGATGCTGTCGCCCTCGCGCAGCGCCGCCTTCATGCGCGCCGCCACCACCGCGAGCAACTGGTCGCCGGCCTGGTGGCCGAGGGTATCGTTGATGGCCTTGAAGCCGTCGAGATCGATGTAGGCGAGCGCGAGCTGCTGACCGCGCCGGCGCGCCTGCGCCATCCCGCGCTGCATGCGGTCGCTGAGCAGGACGCGGTTGGGCAGCCCGGTGAGCGCGTCGTAATGCGCGATGTATTCCAGGCGCGACTCGTGCTCCTTCTGCTGGGTGATGTCGGTCAGCGTCCCGGAAAGGCCCGCGGGCCGGCCTTGCGCGTCGAACGCGCGCCGCGCGCTCATCTCCAGCCAGCGGAATCCGCCGCCGGCGCAGCGGTAGCGTGCCGCGTGGGTGCAGGACTCGAGCTCGCCTGCGAGCACCTGCTCGATCATCTCGCCGTGCTGGTCGCGATGGTCCGCGTGCACGTGGGCGAGGAAGTGGCGGCCGAGGCTATCCGCGAGCGCGTAGCCGGTGATGTCGGCCCACGCCTTGTTGAGAAAGGTCCAGCGCCCTCGCCCGTCGAGCTGGAAGATGACCTCGCGCACGCTCTCGACCACCGAGCGGTAGCGCGCCTCGCTCGCCTGCAGGCCGTCGTGGGCGCGCTTGCGCTCGATGACCCCGCTGAAGGCATTGCCCACCAGGGTCATCAGGGTCTTGTCCTCGTCGGTCCAGGTGCGCTCGCTGCGCACCGCGTCGAGCCCGATGACGCCGCGCACCTGGCCGTCCACGACCATCGGCACGCCAAGCACCGAACGGATCGACTGCGCCCCGAGCAGCACGCGGTCGGCCTCGGCCTCGGCCGGCAGCGCGGCGACGCTGGGGTAATCGACGATCGCGAGCTGCTTGATCGTGCGCAGGAAGAGCAGCGAGTCGTCGAAGGGCAAGCCCTGCAGCTTGTGGATCTGCGGCTCGACGCCCTCGGCGCACCACTCGTGGGTGTTGTCGAGCAGGGAACCGTCCTCGGACACCTGGAACACGTAGGCGCGATCCGCCTCGGCGAAGCGCCCGAGCTCGCCGAGCGCCCGATGGAGATGAAGGTCGAGCTCGGCCGGCGAGGCGAGGATCAGATCGGACGAGATCCGCCCGACCAGGCGCTCGAAGGCGATCCGTCCGTTCAGCACGCGCTCCGCGCGCTCGCGCGCCAGCTCGGCCGCGACGCGGTCGTCGAAGATCTCCAGCAGGGTGCGTACCGCCGCCTCGTCGTCGAAGGGGCGGCGACGCAGCGCGACGATCAGGCCGAGCACGCCGCCATCGCGATCGAATAGCGGCATGCCGGCGTAGGCCTCGATGCCCATGCGCACGAGTTCGCGGTCGCGCGGAAAGCGCGCATGCACCCCCCGCGGGTAGATGCAGGCGCCCAGCCCGATCGTGCCATCGCAGGGGGAGTCGGCAAGGGCATAGCGGAACGGCCCGATCGCTGCGCCCTCGCCCCAGCCCGCGCGCACCTCGATGTGCGCGCCGTCCGCGCACAGCTGGCCGACGAAGGCGATGTCCAGATCGAGCGCCTCGACGATGTGCCGGCACACGGCCTCGTAGAAGCCCTCGCCCGACAGCCGCGCGTAGCGCGCCGCGAGCGCATCGAGCGCGAGGTCGCCGCGCTTGCGCTCGGTGATGTCGTAGCAATAGCCGATGTAGCCGACGAAGGCGCCGTCCGCGTCGCGGCGCGGATTGCCCTCGTCCGAAATCCAGCGGTAGCCGCCCGCGGCGTGGCGCAGGCGGTATTCCATGCGGAAGGACTCGCGGCGGGCGAAGGCTCGTTGCCAGGCGTCGAGGCAGCCCTCCAGGTCGTCCGCATGCACGTCGGCCACCCAGCCCGTGCCTTGCGATTGTTCCAGCGTGCGGCCGGTGAACTGCAGCCAGGTGTCGTTGAAATAGTTGCATCCGCCGTCCGCGTCCGAGGTCCAGATCAGCGCCGACTTGCTGTTGGCGAGCTCGCGGAAATGGCGTTCGCTCTCCTCCAGGGCGCGACGTGCGGCCTTGCGGTCCTGCTCGGTGCGCAGCGCGATGATCATGCTCGCGCAGGTGACCAGCATCGGCTCCAGCTCGACGATCAGGGCGTGGTCGTAACCCTGCGCCGCGTTCGCCAGGCCGACCATGCCGATCAGCTGCCCGCCGTGGAACAAGGGCAGGCCGAGAAAGGCGCGCAGCTCGGGGTGGCCGGGCGGCACCCCTGCGCCGCGGGGATCGCCCGCGGGCGCATTGCAGATCACCGGCGTGGCGGTTCTCACCACCGAACCGAACAAGGTGTCGAGGTTGTGGAACTCGAAACCGCCGGTGCGCATGCGTTCGAACAGGGCGCGCGACTCGGGACTCCAGGAGATGTCGCTGAGTCCGTGCATGCGCAGGAAGGACTCGCCGGCCTCGTCGTGCAGCACTTCGCCGATGAAGCCGTACTCGCTGCCGGTCAAGGCCACCAGCTGGTCGAGCATCGCGGAGAAGGTGTCGGCGGACGAACGCCCCACGAGCATGCCGCGCTGCAGCGTGGACAGCACCGACAGCATCTGCGCCTGGCGCGCCACGCGACGCTCGAGGTCGGCGAGCGCGACGGATGCGGGCGGTGGCGCCGGCGGCACATCCCCATGTCCTGCCCGGGCGGGCACCTCCACCGACGACTCGATCCTCAAGCCCGACATCCGATCCCCTCGAATCCGCATGCACGACAAGCGCGCATGTTAGCGGGAAGCTCTTTCCAGCGGCATGACTGCAACGCCCGGATGCATAAAAAAGGGCGCCGACCCTCGCGGTCGACGCCCTCGATACGACAGCGTGCCGAAGCGGCGTTCAGCCCTTGCCGTGTGCGGCGAGCTTGAGCCAGGTGTCGACCACGGTGTCCGGGTTCAGCGAGATGGTCTGGATGCCCTCGTCCATCAGCCACTCGGCCAGGTCGGGGTGGTCCGACGGCCCCTGGCCGCAGATGCCCACGTACTTGCCGAGCTTGTTGGCCGCCTGGATGGACATCGACAGCAGCTGCTTGACCGCCGGATCGCGCTCGTCGAAGGAATGCGCCACCAGCCCCGAGTCGCGGTCCAGGCCCAGGGTGAGCTGGGTGAGGTCGTTCGAGCCGATCGAGTAGCCGTCGAAGTACTGCAGGAACTGCTCGGCCAGGATGGCGTTGGACGGGATCTCGCACATCATGATCAGCTTGAGGTCGTTCGCGCCGCGCTTGAGACCGTGCTCGGCGAGCAGGTCCACCACCCCTGCGGCCTCCTCGAGGTTGCGCACGAAGGGGATCATGATCTGCACGTTGGTGAGGCCGAGCTCGTTGCGCACCTTCTTCATCGCGGCGACTTCCATCTCGAAGCAGTCGCGGAAGCTGTGCGCGATGTAGCGCGAGGCGCCACGGAAGCCGAGCATCGGGTTCTCTTCCTCCGGCTCGTAGATCTCGCCGCCGAGCAGCTTGCGATACTCGTTCGACTTGAAGTCGGACATGCGCACGATCACCGGCTTCGGATAGAAGGCCGCGGCGATGGTGGCCACGCCCTCGACCAGCTTCTCGATGAAGAACTGCTTGGGCGTCGCGTAGCCGCGCGAGCGGCGGGTGATCTCGTCGCGCAGGCTGGCCGGCACCTGGCCGATGTCGAGGATGGCCTTGGGGTGGATGCCGATCATGTTGTTGATGACGAACTCCAGGCGCGCCAGGCCGACGCCGCCGTTGGGGATCTGCGCGAACTCGAAGGCGAGCTCGGGGTTGCCCACGTTCATCATGATCTTCACCGGAATCTCGGGCAGGTTGCCCATGTCGGTGGTGATGACCTCGAACTCCAGCTTGCCGCGATACACGTAGCCGGTGTCGCCTTCGGCGCAGGACACGGTGACGGATTCGCCTTCGTGCAGCACGTCGGTGGCGTTGCCGCAGCCGACGATGGCCGGGATGCCCAGCTCGCGCGCGATGATCGCGGCGTGGCAGGTGCGGCCGCCGCGGTTGGTGACGATCGCGCTGGCGCGCTTCATCACCGGCTCCCAGTTGGGGTCGGTCATGTCGGTGACGAGGATGTCGCCGGCCTGCACGCGGTTCATCTCGGAGGCGTCGCCGACGATGCGGACCGTGCCGGCACCGATCTTCTGACCGATCGCGCGGCCGTGGGTGAGGGCCTTGCCGTACTGCTTGAGGCGGTACTTCTCCATCACCAGGCCGGAATCCTGGCTCTTCACCGTCTCGGGACGCGCCTGCAGGATGTAGAGCTTGCCATCGACGCCGTCCTTGCCCCACTCGATGTCCATCGGGCGGCCGTAGTGCTTCTCGATGATCACCGCGTAGCGGGCGAGCTCGAGCACGTCCTCGTCGGTCAGCGAGAAGCGGTTGCGATCTGCCTCGGGCACATCGACCGTGCGCACCGACTTGCCGGCGACGGCCTTGTCGGTAAACACCATCTTGATCAGCTTGGAGCCGAGGTTGCGGCGAATGATCGCCGGCTTGTCGAGCGCCAGGGTGGGCTTGTGGACATAGAACTCGTCCGGGTTCACCGCGCCCTGCACGACGGTCTCGCCGAGGCCGTAGGAGGCGGTGATGAACACCACCTGGTCGAAGCCCGATTCGGTGTCGATCGAGAACATCACGCCCGAGGCGCCCGAATCCGAGCGCACCATGCGCTGCACGCCGGCCGACAGCGCGACGTCGGCATGGGCGAAGTTCTTGTGCACGCGGTAGGCGATCGCGCGGTCGTTGTACAGCGACGCGAACACTTCCTTCATCGCGTGCAGGATGTTCTCGTAGCCGTGGATGTTGAGGAAGGTCTCCTGCTGGCCGGCGAAGGAGGCGTCCGGCAGGTCCTCGGCGGTCGCCGAAGAGCGCACCGCGAAGCTGCCCTCGCCCTCGGCGGTGATCGCATCGTAGGCCGTCTTGATCTCGGCCTCGAGCTTGGCCGGGAAGGGCAGGTCCACGATCCACTGGCGGATCTGCGCGCCAGTCTTGGCCAGGGCATCGACGTCATCCACGTCGAGCGCGTCAAGCGCGGCGTTGATGCGGTCGGCCAGGCCGTCGTGGGCGAGGAACTCGCGATAGGCTTCGGCGGTGGTGGCGAAGCCGCCCGGGACACGGACGCTGGAAGGCAGCTGGCTGATCATCTCGCCGAGCGAGGCGTTCTTGCCGCCGACCTTCTCGACGTCGGACATGCGCAGTTCGTTGAAAGGGATCACGTAGCGTGTCATGGGTGGCTTCCGCAAATGTTGGGGAAAAAGCAAAATATCGCGAACGGCAGTGTACGATTTTTTGTGCTGTGCCGCATCACAGGGTTTGCCCCAATACACGCCCCGCACCCCTGGTCGGGGCCGCAAGGTCCGAAATCATGAACGACATCGCCCGCCGCACCGTCTTCTTCGTCTCCGACGGCACCGGCATTACCGCCGAAACCCTTGGCCACAGCCTGTTGGCGCAGTTTCCCGAGGCGCGCTTCCGCCAGGTGCGCGCCCCTTTCATCGACGACATCGACAAGGCGATCGACTGCGCGACGCAGATCCGCGAAGCCGCGGCCGCGGACGGCGTGCGCCCGATCGTGTTCAGCACCCTGGTCAATCAGGCCACCGTTGATGCACTGCACAAATCCGACGCCCTCTTCCTCGACCTCTTCGAGCGCTTCATCGGCCCGCTCGAGGCCGAACTCGGCCAGCGCTCCACGCATGCGGTGGGCCGCTTCCACGGCATCGCCGACAGCCTCAACTACAAGTACCGCATCGAGGCGATCAACTTCGCCATGGCGCACGACGACGGCATCTCCAGCGAGGGCGAGCTCGCCGAGGCCGACGTGATCCTGGTCGGCGTGTCGCGCTCGGGCAAGACCCCCACCAGCCTCTACCTGGCGATGCAGTTCGGCGTCAAGGCGGCCAACTACCCGCTGATCCCCGAGGACTTCGAGCGCAACAAGCTTCCCGGCGAGCTGCACAAGTACCGCACCAAGCTCTTCGGCCTCACCATCGCCCCCGAGCGCCTGTCGCAGATCCGCCAGGAACGCCGCCCCAACAGCCGCTACGCCTCGCTGGAGAACTGCCGCTACGAGATCGACGCCGCGCACAAGCTGATGCGCCGCGAGAACATCCGCTGCCTCGACTCGACCACCAAGTCGATCGAGGAGATCTCCGCCACCATCCTGCAGACCATCCGGGTCGACCGCCCCGGTTTCTGAGCGCGCGCCGGGCGCTTCGACCGGCGTTTTCCCGCGGCATTGGTAGAATACGCGGTCATGCGTGCCGCCCAAGCCGGCACCCCGAACAGCGCAACAGGAACCCGACATGAAAAGAACGCGCCTCAAGCGCCGCGGCGGTCTCGGCCGCACTGCCGAACAACTCGTCTGGCTCGCCGGCGGGCTGGCCCAGTCCGGCAGCCGGATCGAGGACCACTACTGGGAGACGCAGCTCGCCAGGCTGATCGACGAGACCCTGACCGACAACGACGAGGAAGTGCTCAACGCCGCGCTCGACCACCTCTACAGCGCCGACGCGCGCGCCTACGACGAGCTCGCCGACAACATCGAGTCGCGCGCCGAATGCGCCGCCGGCAGCCTCGCCGAGCACGACGTCGTGCTGATCGCCGCGCCGGTGCTGGCCTGGTCGCGCTACCGCATCCCCGCCGCCAACATCCCGCCCGCAGTGCTCGCCAACCTGCGCGTGCACCTGCAGGCCCACGTGCTCGCCAAGGGGGCCAAGCTGTCGGTGGCCGACTTCCTCTTCAGCCCCGACCAGCTGCCCCAGGGCTACTGCGCCACCGCGGAGTTCGCCAAGGTGATCTGCGGTGCGGCGGCCGACAACCTCGACCTGCACATCGACACCGATGGCATGCCGGAGACCGCGCAGTTCCTCTCCGACACCCGCTACCTGCTCGCCGCGGTGGCCGTGCCGCGCGGCGCCGCGCTGTTCCGCTGGCAGGAGCCGGACGGCACCCGCGACGGCGCGCTCGAGCAGTGGCGCGCCCAGGGTGGCGCCTGCCTGACCCCGCTGCTGCCCGGCTGCGCGGTCGACCTCGTGCTGCCCGACTCCTACTTCGCCGCCAGCCGCGCCGCCGACAAGGACAGCCGGCCCTACTCGGTGCGCGCCTCGGTCGCCTTCCTCGCCACCACGCTGGAAACACCTGCCGCCAACCTGCGCGCGGTGGTCGCGCCGTTCTGGGAGCGCACTCTCGAGGAATACCGCATCGGCTTCACCGTGCGCGGCCGCGACGAGGTCGTGCACGGGGTGGTGTGGCCGCTGTTGGGGGCCGAGGACGAGACCACCGACTGCGTCGCGCAGATCGAAACCGTATTGCGCGAATCCGGTCTCACCGACGTCGTGGCGCTCGAGCACCACTTCCCGCTCGAGTACTGCGACGATTGCGGCGCCCCGCTCTACCCCTCGCCCGAGGGCGAGGTCGTGCATGCCGAGATGCCCGAGGAACAGGGCGTGCAGGCGCCGCGCCACCTCCACTGATCCCGCACGAGGTTCCCATGGCCCGCGAAGTCGACAAACCCGACGCCGAATGGCGCCGCCAGCTCTCCGACCTGCAGTACCGCGTCACCCGCGAGAAAGGCACCGAACGTGCCTTCACCGGCGAATACTGGGACGTCTGGGACAAGGGCGCCTACAACTGCGTGTGCTGCGGTGCCCCGCTCTTCCGCTCCGAGCACAAGTTCGACGCCGGCTGCGGCTGGCCGAGCTTCTGGACCGCAGCCGAGCCCGACAACGTCGAGACCGCGGTAGACCGCAGCCACTTCATGGTCCGCACCGAGGTCCTTTGCCACCAGTGCGGCGCACACCTCGGCCACGTCTTCGAGGACGGCCCGCAGCCCACCGGGCTGCGCTACTGCATCAACTCGGCGTCGGTGCGCCTGGAGAAGGAGTCGGACTGAAGATCGCGACTCGCGTCGCTCCCACAAAACCCGCACAGCTCCGCAGCCCCCCGGAGGAGCAACACAAGTCGCGATCGAGGCCCCCCGTAGGAGCGACGCAAGTCGCGATCGAGACCCCCAGACCGCCCCGTAGGAGCGACGCAAGTCGCGATTGCCAGTTCAGCGCGCCCGAAACGAAAAAACCCGCGCCAGCCTCTCGGCCGCGCGGGTTTTTCTTGCGACGAGGACGACGCTTACACGCGTTCCCACACCGTGGTGATGCCCTGGCCGCCGCCGATGCACATGGTGGCGACGCCATAGCGGCCGTTGGTGCGGATCAGCTCGTGCAGCAGCTTGGTGATGATCACCGAGCCGGTCGCGCCGACAGGGTGGCCGAGCGAGATCGCGCCGCCGTTCGGGTTGACCTTGGCGGTGTCGAGGCCGAGACCGCGGTTCACCGTGATCGACTGCGCGGCGAAGGCTTCGTTGGACTCGATCACGTCGATCTGGTCGAGCTTCAGGCCGGCACGCTGCAGCGCGAGCTTGGTGGCGGGGATCGGACCTTCGCCCATCACGTCGTTGGGCACGCCGGCGATCGCGTAGGACACCAGGCGCGCGATCGGCTTGTGGCCGCCCGCAGCCGCCTTGGCGGCATCGGCCAGCACCAGGAAGGCGGCGGCGTCGTTGATGCCCGAGGCGTTGCCGGCGGTGACCGAACCATCCTTCTTGAACGCCGGCTTCATCTTGCCCAGCGCTTCCATGGTGGTCATGCGCGGATGCTCGTCGGTGTCGAACACGACGGTGCCCTTGCGGGTCTCGAAGGTGATCGGCACGATCTGGCCCTTGAAGCGGCCCTCGGCGATCGCCGCGGCGGCGCGCTTCTGCGACTCGAGCGCGAAGGCATCCTGCTCTTCACGGGTGATGCCGTGCTTGGTGCACAGGTTTTCGGCGGTGATGCCCATGTGGCCGACGCCGAACGGGTCGGTCAGCACGGCGACCATCGAGTCGATCGCCTTGGTGTCGCCCATGCGCGCACCGCTGCGCAGGGCGGGCAGCAGGTAGGTACCGCGCGACATCACTTCGACGCCGCCGCCGATGGCGAAGTCGGCATCGCCCAGCATGATGGCTTGGGCCGAGCTGACGATGGCCTGCTGCGCCGAGCCGCACAGACGGCTGACCTGGAAGGCGACCGAATCCATCGACATGCCGGCGTTGATCGTGGCCACGCGCGAGACGTAGGCATAGCGGGAATCGGTCGGGATGCAGTGGCCGACGGATGCGAACGAAACCGCCTTCGGGTCCACACCCGCGCGGGCGATCGCTTCCTTGATCACCACCGCGCCGAGATCGGACGGCTCCATGTCCTTCAGCGAGCCACCGAAACCACCCACGGCGGAACGAACAGCGCTCAGAACGACGACTTCACGATTTGCCATAACCCACTCCCTTGTTGAGATTAGACTTGTCACCGCCCCACCCAGCCCGCAGCCGCGAGCAGGAAGAGCAGGAACAGACACACGAACAGAGCCCGCCATAGCAGGCTCACCGTGTTTTGCATGTGATCGACGCCTGCCTCGCTCCCCAGCCCCAGTTCGGGCCGATCCACGATGCCCCCGGCCACATGGACCGGCATGCCGAGCCGCACGCCCAGCGCGCCACCACCACTAGCGATAAGTATAGCCGACGACCTCTCCGGCCACAGCACCGCCTGCGAGCGCCAGCAGTAGATCGCATCCTCGAAATTGCCCATGATGGAAAAAACGATCGCGGTGATCCGCGCAGGCAGCCACTCGATCGCCTCGCGCGCGCGCAGCGCGAAGCCGCCGAAGCCCGCGTCGCCCCCATCCGGGCGCCCCCACTCCTCGGCCAGCAGTCCGGCGAGCCGGTACATCACCGCGCCGCTCGGGCCGGGTAGCAGCACGAACCAGAACATCACGCCGAACAGCCGGCGGTGCGAGACGACCAGCGCCTCCTCGATCGCGAGGCGGGCGATCTCGCTCGCGGAGGCCCCCTCGTGGCGGGTCCCCCGCCAATCCTCGAGCAGGCTGCGCGCGCCCTCGGGCTCGCCGAGGCGAAGCGCCATGTGGATGGCCGAGAAGAAGCGGGTGTCGTGGCGGAAGCCGATGCAGAGGTAGAGCGCCACCACGTTGAACAGGAAGGCCAGCGCGGGATGCATCTCCCACAGCAGCCAGAAGGCGAGCGCGCTCGCGAACCCGGCGGCGGGAACCAGCAGGAGCCACGCGAGCCGTCCCTGCGCCGCCGAGCCGCCCTCGAAGCGCCCTCGCATTCCGCCGACCACGCCGCGCACCACGCGCACCGTCCACCCGCGCGCCGGCAGCGGACGCAACTGTTCGAGGACGAGCGCAAGGATCAAGGAAAAGAAGGTCATTCAGGCAGGACGTCGCGGGCCGAAAAGGCCCCGGGCACAGAGCCGAGTCATCGGTGCGGCAAGATATCACAAAGGCAAGCGCGCGCCGCCTGCCGGAAACCCTTGGCCGCGCTCAGCCTTCCTCGTTCAGCAGGCGATACAGCGACATCAGGATCCCCGCGGTCGCACCCCAGATGAAATAGCCGTGCCAGGGCATGGCGTGGAAGCGTCGCATCCGCCCCTCGTGCAGGATGCTGTGCTCCTGATGGTTGCGCGGATCGAGGAAGTGCGCGAGCGGCACCTCGAAGGCCTCCGCGACCTCGAAGGCGTCGAGCGTGAGTTCGAGCGGCGGATGCACCACGCCGACCACCGGGGTCACCCTGAAGCCGGTACCGGTGAAGTAGTCGGGCAGCGCGCCGATCAGCTCGACGTGACGGCGGGCGAGCCCGATCTCCTCTTCCGTCTCGCGCAGCGCGGCATGCACCGGCGAGGGGTCGTCGTCCTCGAGGCGGCCGCCGGGAAAGCTGATCTCGCCCGGATGATGGTGCAGGTGGTCGGTGCGCCGGGTGAGCAGCACCGACGGCACCTCGTCGCGCACCACGAGCGGCACCAGCACCGCCGCCGGCTTGGGCGGGCGCGAGCGCGCGAGGTCGCGGCCGTCGCCGTTGAACCCGCCGTCCCGGTGCGGGCCCGCGGCCAGCCGGCGGCGGATCTGTTCCAGAGGGGGAAGACCATGCGGTCCGCTAGCAGGATTCACGCGACGCCTCAGTAACGTTTCTTGAGCAGCAGGCGGTCGCCCTCGCGCCGCCAGTCCATTCGATTGAGGAAACTCATGCCGAGCAGCACCACGGGCAGGTCTGTCTCGTGCACCGCCGCATCGACCCCGAGCATGCGCACGCCGCCGAGCTCCACCGCGTCCAGCCTCACCTTCCAGATCGTCGCCAGCCCGTTCGCGGTCGCGCTCTGGCCCATCGTGCCGGCGCGGTAGTCGATGCCAAGCCGCAGCGCATCGCTGCGCCCCATCGCCACCAGGGTGGCGCCGGTGTCGACCAGGGCATTGACCGCCACGCCGTTGATGCGCGCGCCGGTGAAGAAGTGCCCGCCCCCGTCGGCCTGCAGACTGATCTCGCTCGCCGCGGTTCCCGCGCTGCTCGCCACCTGCTCGCCCAGGCGCGCGACGAAGACACGGCCGTCGTGCTCCAGCGTGGCCGCCTCGCTCGTCGCCGCCCGCAGCACGATGCCCTCGCGCGTGCGTGCGCCCAACTTCACGGTCTGCGGCGCGCCGCCATCGACCACCAGCACCGCCCGGCCCGCGAACAGCCCGGCCACCGCCACGTCGGCAGCGTACGCCGCCCCCGCGCCCAAGCCCGCCGCGATGGCCAGCACGCCGACCGAAGCCGCCTTCCATCCGTCCATCCCGTCCTTCCTCCGCATCGCGCCGACCTCCCTCCCCGTTGCCGATCCGCCCTGCGGGCCTGCCCGCGCTGCGCACCGCCCGCCGATCATCCTCCGAGCCCCCGCCGTTCGTCCACCCGCGACGGCGGCATTCTGCGTAGCGCCATAGAATCCGTCACGAACACCCCGGCGGCAAAGTCCGACAATGCAATCGAGACTGTGCACCATCCGACACGGAGCCCCCCTTGAACCACGCCTCCCGCACCCGCGGCTTCACGCTGATCGAACTGATGATCGTGGTCGCCATCATCGGCATCCTCGCCTCGATCGCCCTGCCCGCCTACTCCGACTACATCCGCCGCTCGAAGATCGTCGAGGCGACCTCGGTGCTGTCCGACCTGCGCGTGCGCATGGAGCAGTTCTACCAGGACAACCGCAGCTACGTGTCGACCGGCACCACCTGCGGCGTCGCCATGCCCACACAGCAGTTCTTCACGATGAGTTGCACCGGCACCAGCACTACCTACACGCTGACCGCGACCGGCAAGTCCGGCACGGACGTGGCAGGGTTCACGTACACGCTGAACCAGCAAAACGTCCGCGCGACAACCGGCGGCAGCTTCGGCACCAGCACGACCTGCTGGGTCGGCAAGAGGGGAGGCGGCTGTCTATGAGGACGCCGATCCAGCGCGGTTTCGGCCTGGTCGAGGCCATGGTGACGATCGCAGTCTTAGCGATCCTGCTCGCGGTCGCCGTACCCAGCTTCCAGCAGATGATCGTCAACGGCCGCACCCGCACCATCGCCGAATCCTTCCGCGCCGGTGTGGATCTGGCCCGTACCGAGGCGATGCGGCGCAATCTGCCGGTCGGGTTCGCCGTCGTCTCCGCCGTCACCGGCTGCAGCGCCGACACCACCGGCACGAACTGGGTGGTCTTCTTGGGCACGACCTGCAACAACGACGCGACGGTGGTGCAAAGGTTCGTCGCCGGGGGTAGTGAGGCGGGCGTCACGGTCAGCACCTCGAGGGGCACGCTCATCTTCAACGGGATCGGCATGAGTGTGGGCGGAGCCACGGCCACCATCGACTTCGGCAACAATCTCCCCTCCGCACAACGACGTACGCTCCGCCTGGGCGTCAGCGCGGGCGGCCAGACCCGCCTGTGCGAGCCCGGCATCACCGCCAGCGGCGACCCGCGTGCCTGTTGAGGAGGCCAGCCATGAAGCGCACCGTGAGACTCCCCATCCAGCCCGGCCGCTCCAAGGCCTGCGCGGGCAGCCGTCCGCAGCGCGGCGCCAGCCTGCTTGAGGTGCTGATCGCCCTGCTGATCTTCTCCTTCGGCGTGCTCGGCATCGTCGGCCTGCAAGCCAGCATGAACATCCGCAGCACCGAGGCCCGTCAGCGCGCCGAGGCGGCGCTGCTGGCCGACGAGATCATCGGTCGCATGTGGCTGGCGCCTGCGATCAGGCGTGAGGATTTTGTCTATCGGTCCGATGCCGACTGCACTGCGACCGCGACGACACCGCCAGACATCCTGTCGTCCTGGTTGAACAAGCTGCGGACGACCATCCCCGGCGCCCAGGTGGTCATCGGCCACGACGAGACCACTGGCGAGACCCGGCTCACCATCTGCTGGCCGCGCCCGCAGACCAACGAATGGAGCAACCATGTCGTCCGCGCCCGCATCAATTCGAACAACTGAAGCCGCGCGGCCGGCACCCGGGCGCGCAAGCGCCGGCAGATGGCGCCGCGCTCCGAGGCTACGCACGCGCGGCATCGGCCTGGTCGAGCTGATGGTCGGCATGACCATCGGCCTGATCGCGCTGCTCGTCATGGTGCAGACCTTCTCGGCAAGCAATGCACACAAGGCCAACACGGTCAGCGGCGCCGACGCGACGACGGCCGGCCAGGTGGCCATGACGCTGCTGGAACGCGATCTGCTGAACGCGGGCGCCGGCTTGATCGGCACGGGCTGCAGAACGATCAAGTATCTCAAGCCCGGCACCAGCGGAGCACAGGAGATGAATGGCATGCCGGTCACGATCGTGGCGGATCCGGGCGCGCCGAGCGCCCTGGCCTCGCGCAGCGATCGCATCACGATCCGCTACGCGAGTTCGGTAGAGGCCTCGATCGCCAAGGCCACCCTCACCGAATCCATGCCCAGCCCCTCGTCCACAATGTTCGCGAACATCGGGATGGGGTTTTCCGAGGACGATCTGATCGTGCTCAACGACGCGGAAGGCCACTGCGCGATCCAGCAGCTCACCCAGGACCCCGGCTCGGTCGGGCGCGGAGGCGGTGCATGGCGGTTCCAGATCAACCCGAGCAGTCCGTATAACGACCCGGGCGACTCGGCGGGCCTGTTCCCCTCCGACGGTTACCAGTCGGGGACCGGCACGATCCGCTCGCTCGGCCCGGGCGGCATCGCCGAGACAGTCTATCGCCTGCAGTCGCGCGGCAGCAGCACCGCGCCACCCGACACCGACCTGGCGACCTCGCGCGCCGACATGGCGAGCACCACGGCCGCGCAGACGCTCGTGCGCGACGTCGTCGCCCTGCGGGCCCAGTACGGCTGGTGGAACAGGACGACCAACACCGTGAGCTTCAGTTCGACGATCCCCACCGGAGCCGGGGCGGCGGACCTGGTCGCCGTGCGCGTGGGCATTCTGGTGCGCGCGAGCCAGCGCGACGCCAGCTACACCGCGCCCGAGACCTTCAGCTTTTTCGAATACGACACGCCGGTCCAGATCACCCTGGGCAGCGCGGAGCGCAACTACCGTTATCGGAGCTACGAAACCGTGGTTCCGTTGAGGAATGCCTTATGGAACCGCGAGTGATGCACGGTGAACGCCGCCAGGGCGGCGCCGCGCTTTTCATGGCGCTGATCATGCTCGTGGCGATGAGCATCGCCGCGGTCTCGCTCGTGCGCAGCGTAGACACCACGGTCACGATCGCCGGCAACCTCGCCTTCCAGCAGGCGGCACTGCAGGCCTCCGACTTCGGCGTCGAAGCCGCCGCGCACGACCTCGACACCAAGCCGCGCGAGAGCGAGTGGAAGGTCGGTGGGACCTGTCGGCTGACGAGCGCCGAACCCACGGTCTCGAACTATTTCCCGACCATGTTCGCCACGGCGAGCACGATGGGCAGCCCGACCATCGGTGGGCGCAGCTACACGATTCCGGGGGTCCCCACGCTCGACTGGGACAAGGTCGCCTGCATCGAAGACTCCCGGATCCCCGATGGATACCGGGTGCAGTACGTGATCGACCGCATGTGCACCGACACGGCCAACCGTGCCGAATCCTGCGTTTCGGACAACCCCGAGGAAGGCGGATCCCGCCGTGCCGGTTCGCCACGCATCACCGGCGCCTCGTCGATCCGTTACCGGCTGACCGTCCGCGTCAGCGGCCCGAACAATGCGCAGTCCTTCGTGCAGGTCGTGCTGCGCGACTGATGGACTCCTCGCCCTTAACCGGAGAACGCGTCGTGAACAACGCACACCCCGCCTTCCGGCCGCTTGCCCGGCACACCCGCCTCGCGCTGCTCGCAGCCGGCCTGCTCGCCGCCCAGATTGGCTTCGCCGCCCAGACCGAGATTTCCGAGGTCCCTCCCGAATCGAAGATCACGGTGCCGGCGAACGTGATGTTCACGCTCGACGACTCCGGCTCGATGTACTGGGAGAGCATCCCCGATTCACATGGTTTTCGGGACGGCATCTATCTCTTTCCGCGCCCGGCGAACGTCTACGATTGGCGCACCGGCGCCACCGACTATCCGGCCAACCCGGTCTCCACGGATCTCGACGACCCCAATGCGCGCTTCTATCGTTCGTACGCCGGAAACCCCCTGTATTACAACCCGGAAAAGACCTACAAGCCCTGGAGCAACAGCGACGGCAGCCTGTGGCCGAACGCGGAGCCGACCCGGGCCTGGCTGAATCCGGGTCATCCGAACAGGGACGACTACACCCTGGACCTCACGCAGAACCTGCTCTGGCGGCCACCACCGGACAACTCCAACGTTGCAGAGGCCACGATCTATCCTGCGACCTATTTCGTCTACACCGGCCCGGCCCCTCTGGTCCGCACCGACACGACCACGACGAACACGCCAGGCAACTTCGCCCGGGTGCAGATCGGCCTCACCACCTTACCCCCCCGCAGTCCCAAGCGTACCGACTGTGCCGGCGATCCCTGCACCTACGCGGAGGAAATCAAGAACTTCGCCAACTGGTTCTCCTACCACCGCTCCCGCCACCTCGCCGCACGCGCGGCGATCGGCAAGGCCTTTTCCGAACAGAAGGACAACCTGCGTGTCGGCTACGCGACGATCAACCGAACCACCGAGACGGACATCGACGGCTTCACGACCAAGCGGGTCGTGCGCGGCCTGCGCCTGTTCAAGGACGAGGAGGCCGCCGACAAGCGCTGGCGCACCCAGTTCTTCGACTGGCTCTACAAGGACCCGATGCCGCGCTTCTTGACCACGCCGCTGCGCACCGCGATGGACGATGTCGGCAACTACTTCACGAGCGCGCCGCCCTGGCGTGCGAAGGTCGAGGACTCTACCAGCGCGGCCTTGAGCTGCCAGCGCAGCCACCACATCCTGATGACCGACGGCTACTACGACAATGACAGAGACAGCGCACGCACCTCCATCTCGGGATCGAACATCGACAACCTCGAAGGCGACGAACACACCAGCGAGGACGGCACCAGGAGCTATAGCTACCTGCCGGCCGCCCCGTACAAGGACGACTACACCAATACCCTCGCCGACGTGGCGATGTACTACTGGAAGACCGACCTGCGCCCGGGCCTCGCCAACGGCATTCCCGATGACGATCGGAACCCGGCCTTCTGGCAGCATCTCTCCACCTACACCATCGGCTTCGGCATCACCGGCATGCTCTCGGAAAGCGACATCGTCGCGCTGTTCGCGGGCCGCCTGAACTCGGTGTCCTGGCTGAACCCGACCACCGGAGGGAACACCGACCGTGCGAAGGGCGACGACCTCGTCCACGCGGCACTCAATGGCCGCGGAGAATTCTTCCGCGCCGACGATCCGGAGCTCTTCGCCCAGCGCATGAGCAAGGTGCTCGAATCGCTCGCCAACAATCCGAGCGGCGCCGCAGCCGCGGCCGTGACCAAGCCCTACATCGATATCGCGAACAATTTCACCTACGAGACCAGCTACAGGGCTGCGCAGCGGATGGGCGACATCAAGGCCTACAAGTTGCACCTGGAAACCGGGCAGCCCGACCGTAACCAACCGGCCTGGACAAAGCCCTGCCCGACCGATGCGAGCAGGACCTGCGCCAAAGGGGTCGCCGAGATGCTCGAGGCGCGCACCGCGGACTCGCGCCAGATCGCCACCTTCAACGGCAGCAGCGGAGTGGACTTCACCAGCAGCGGCCTCGGCACCACGCTCCTCGGTCAGCTCCAGTCCCCGGCAGGGGCTGGCAATGGCGCACAGGTGCTCGCCTACCTGCGCGGCGACCGCAGCCAGGAGTCGACGAGCTTGCGTCGCCGGCTGCAGGTCCTCGGTCCGATCATCCACAGCGAACCGGTCCTGGTGCGCGAGCCCGACCGCTCCTATGCCGACGCCGGCTACGCGAGCTTCCGCTCGAGCACCGCGGGACGCACCCGCATGCTTTACGTCGGCGCCAACGACGGCATGATGCATGCATTCGACGCCTCCACCGGCGCGGAGAAGTGGGCCTACGTCCCCAAGGCCGTGTTTCCGCGGCTGCCCGGACTGGCCTCGCCCAACGGACTGTTCGAGGCCACGGTTGACGGCTATCTCACCGAAGGCGATGTGGATTTCGGCTTCACCGGGGGAACGCGGGGCACCGCCGACTGGCGCACCTTGCTGGTGGGTGGCCTCGGCCGCGGCGGCAAGGGCTTCTA
Organism: Thauera aminoaromatica S2; assembly: GCF_000310185.1. GTDB lineage: Bacteria > Pseudomonadota > Gammaproteobacteria > Burkholderiales > Rhodocyclaceae > Thauera > Thauera aminoaromatica. The sequence goes on from NZ_AMXD01000004.1 coordinate 29,378, forward strand.
TGCACTCGACATCACCTCCCCCGAAGTGACCGAGTCCAGCCCGCTCACGGCGAAGGTGCTGTGGGAATTCAGCGGCGACGCCGATCTCGGCCTCGCCTTCTCGCGGCCGATCATCGTCAAGCACGAAGTGGTCACCACCGACAACCGGGGTAACGAGACGCGCTCGGGCCAGGGGTGGGTCGTGCTCGTCAGCTCGGGCTACAACAACACGAGTGGCGACGGCAGAGGCTATCTGTACGTTCTCAACGCCAAGACGGGTGCGCTCATCAAGAAGCTCTCCACGGGCGTCGGCAGCGCCAGCGACCCGAGCGGGCTCGGCCAGCTCGGCGCCTGGGTGCACAACGCCGACGTCAATAACAGCGTGCAGTGGGTCTACGGTGGGGACCTGAAGGGGAACCTGTGGCGCTTCGACCTGAGCGCAGCCAACCCCGACGCCTGGTCGACAAGCAAACTTGCGGTCCTCACCGACGCCACCGACGCCACCGGCAACGCCCAGCCCATCACCGCGGCGCCCGAACTCACCCGGGTCAAGGCCGGCAACGATTTCCGCAACCTGGTCGTGGTGGGCACGGGGCGCTACCTTGGCGAGAAGGATGTCCCCGGCACCGCGATCTCGGCGACCGACGCCGCCCAGGTCCAGACCTTCTATGTCATCGAGGATCGCATCGACCGCGGCGGCAGCACCGTCGTGCGCGCAGACCTGACGCCTCGGACCCTCGCCGCGGAGACCGACGGCACGCGCACCCTGTCCGATGCAGCGGACATCGACTGGTCTGCCAAGCGCGGCTGGCGGGTGGATCTGAACATCAGCGGCGAACGCGCCACGACCGATCCCGCAATCGCCCACACCACGGTCGCATTCACGACCAACGTCCCGAGCACGTCCGATCCATGCGTGCCGGGCGGGACGAGCTATCTGTTCCAGTTCGACCTCGCAACCGGGATGGCTCCGATCGGTACAAACGCCCTTCCCTACGTGGGCAAGCGCCTGCGGCCCGGTCTGGCGAGCCGCGTCGTACTGATCGTGACGCCGAACGGCCAGGTCATCGGCCTGATCCGCAAGACCGACGACAGCAGCGAAGCCGAGCCGATCGTGACCTCGGTGTCCGGGGGCGACATTCGCCGGATATCCTGGCGCGAACTGAACTATCGCTGAGACCGGACACGATCACTGGAAACGAGAAAGGCGCCGACGGCGCCTTTCTCGTTTCGGGAACCACCTAAGAAGTCATCGCGCGGCACGCCCGCGCACGGCCAGCCCGAAGAGACCGATACCGAGGAGCGCCAGCACGCCCGGCTCGGGCACCGGATTTCCGTTTCCGTTATCGACGACGTTGGCAAACACCGTCAGCTCCAACTCGTAGCTGCCGCGGCTGGAGGCGAACCCCACATCCTCATCCGACAGCAAGAGCGAGAACAGCATCTCGTGGCTGCCAAGCTCGTCCGCCCTGAAGCTCGCCTTGACATTCCGGCCTGTGCCCTGCGCGAGCCCCTCGAACAATTCGAGGTCCGTCATCGACAGCCCGGAACCGCTCTTGGGTTTGAATCCATCCAGATCCAGTCCCGCTCCGCCGAGCAAACCAAGGTTGAAGATGTTCAGATCGAGCGTAAATAAGTCGCCGAGCTCGACCTCGATGTTCCCTGACACAGGGAGCCGCCAAGTCGTCGTGGTCTGGCCTCCTTCGAAGGAGGCGATCGCATGAGGAACGTAGCTGTAAGCGAGCGTATGGGTGAACGATCCCGCCGCGTCGGCCGTCTGGGAGTTGAGGAATGAGGTCAAAGAGTCGGCCGAACCCGGCGCCGTCGAACTCAGGTCGGCAACAAGCCCGTACGAAGCCGCGCTGTTTCCGGGCGTCTGCCCGGCTTTCGCGACGAACGCATCTCCGGCCGCATCACCCGAGGCGATGGTTCGAGAAAGAGTATCGAAATTGCTCAGCGACGGCGTCGGCGTGCTCACCGAACCGATGACCTGGCGATCGAACAGGGACTCGCCGAAGGACGTCCAGCTGACGCGCACCGCACTCGTCCCCGTCGCGCCACCCGTGACCTGCTGCGAGAGCAGCAAGTTCGAAGCGGAGACCGATGCGGTAATCGAGGTCAGCACGCCCGTCGATGCATCGAACTGCTGGAACGAATTCGGGCCGATCGAGCCGCTGGTCGTTATTGCCGTACTCACCGCGCCGTCCATCACGGACGAGTCGGTCACTGCATAACTTCTCTCAGCGATATCGTACGTCCGCTCGGAAATCATCGGTGCGGCTTGGACAGCCGACATGCCGATCATGGAAAGCACCAGCGCCATCAGGCGGGGTTGAGGATTCATGTGGTTCTCCCGTTCTATTTGAGCAAGCGGGTATTACATGCTTGCCGACGAGCGTTACCAGCAAAAATCAAGCCAGAAAAAATTTTGTTTAATAATCCGTGACTTAAATTATCACCCCCCCCCCGAACCCTGGTTAACTGTAAAAAAAACCGACGCAAAGCGAAATCGAGGCCTCATCGATGCCCCAAAATGGGGTCCAGCCAATGGCTGCGAGACGCATGGGTGGTTTTCGTGGTTCGGGCCCGACGACCTGCTCAAGCCCAGGTGTCGACGATGCCGCCCGCCGTGCTGCCGACCGCCGCAGCGGGGGGCCGGGGAATCGCCTGCAGCAGTTGCATCGCGCTCTCGCCCTGGAGGTCGAGCGCCTTGCGCAGGACTTCGACCGAGGCTTCCTGCTGGACCTGCGCGAGCGCATTGTTCGAGGCCAGCGCGGCGATTGCGGTTGCTTCCATGATTTGTTCTCCTGTCGAGCCGGGGCGAGGGCGGTGATGTCGAAGAGCATATCGGCAGGGAGCGGAGGAGCTTGAGCCGCACCGGCGGCAGCGGGTGACGGACCGCCCGCATCGCGACTTGCGCCGCTCCTGCAGCGCGTGCAGGTGTCGGAAATACGCGAACGCAGCGCGCTCGGCATGCGTGAGGACCGCCCCACCCGCGCGGGAAACAACGGCCGAACCCCAGCCGAACCGCGTCCGAAATCGCGCTGCTTCTCGTGGGAGCGACGCAAGTCGCGATTCCCCGCTGCTTCTCGTGGGAGCGACGCAAGTCGCGATTCCCCGCTGCTTCTCGTGGGAGCGACGCAAGTCGCGATTCCCCGCCCGGAACATCGCCTCGTCGCCGTCAACCCGACTCCCCCACAACCCAACCCCCGAACGCACGACGGGCGCCTCGCGGCGCCCGTCGGATTCCTGCCCCGGCGTTCCGCTCAGTCGCGGAAGTTGCCGTACTGCAGCGGAAAATCGGTGATCTGCTTCTTGACCAGCGCGATCGCCTCCTGCAATACGTCGCGCTTGGCGCCGGAGACGCGCACCGCGTCGCCCTGGATCGCAGCCTGCACCTTCATCTTGCTGTCCTTCAAGAGCTTGACGATCTTCTTGGCCAGTTCCTGCTCCACGCCGACCCGCACCTTGACCTCCTGCTTGACCTTGTTGCCGGAGATCTTCTGCACGTCGCCGTAGTCGAGACATCGGACGTCGACGTTCTTCTTGGTCATCTCGGGCAGCAGGATGGTCTTGATCTGCTCGAGCTGGAAGTCGCTGTCGCCGTAGAGGGTCAGCAGCTTCTCGGCGAGCTCGATCTTGGCGCTCGTGCCCTTGAAGTCGTGACGGCCGTCGACCTTGCGGTTGGCCTGCTCGACCGCGTTGCGCAGCGCGGGCTGGTCGACCTCGGACAGGATGTCGAAAGACGGCATGCTCCCCTCCCCCGCTCAGCCGAAGTGGCAGATGTAGTGGTAGGGCTCGCCCGCCACCTCGATGTCGAAGCTGGAGTCGCCCGGCACGTCGAAGGATTCGCCGGCGCCGTAGGTCTTCCAGTCCGCCTGGCCTTTCAGGCGGACGCGGCAGGAGCCGGCCACGCCCTCCATGATCTCGGGCGCGCCGGTGTTGAAGGTGAGCGAGGCCGGCAGGATGACCCCCACGGATTTCTTCGTGCCGTCCGCGAACTGCACGCTATGGCTGACGCACTTGCCGTCGAAATAGACGTTGGCCTGGGTGGTGACGGCGACGCCGTCGAGCTTGGCGGTAATGCCCATCGCTTGCGTTTTCCTTATTCGATGCCGAGCAGCTTCTGGATGATGCCCTTGGCGATGAAGCCGACGAAGCCCACGCCCAGGCCTAGGAACAGCCACATCATGCCGTAGCGGCCGGCCTTGGATTCCTTGCCCAGGTTCCAGATGATGAAGACCATGAACAGGATCAGGCCGGTCAAGCCGAGTTTGAGGGCGAGGTCCTCGAACTCGACGAAGCTGAGTCCGAGGATGTAGTCGTCGTTGGCCATCGCAAGGGATCCGTTGCGGGTTTAGCCGCGCTTGGCCTTGGCGTTGGCCGCGATGCGCATGCGCAGCGCGTTCAGGCGGATGAAGCCGTGCGCGTCCTTCTGGTTGTAGGCGCCGGCGTCGTCCTCGAAGGTGGCGATCGTCGGGTCGAACAGCGAGTCGGTCTTCGAGTCGCGACCGGTGACGATGACGTTGCCCTTGTAGAGCTTGAGGCGTACCCAGCCGTTGACGGTCTGCTGGGTGTGGTCGATGAGCGCCTGGATCGCGCGGCGCTCGGGGCTCCACCAGTAACCGTTGTAGATCATGCTGGCGTAGCGCGGCATGAGGTCGTCCTTGAGGTGGGCGACTTCGCGGTCGAGCGTGATCGATTCGATGGCGCGGTGGGCGCGCAGCAGGATGGTGCCCCCCGGGGTCTCGTAGCAGCCGCGGCTCTTCATGCCGACGTAGCGGTTCTCCACCAGGTCGAGGCGGCCGATGCCGTGCTTGCCGCCGAGCTCGTTGAGCCTGGCGAGCAGCTCGTGCGCCTTCATGCGCTTGCCGTCGATCGCGACCAGATCGCCCTGTTCGAACTCGAGGTCGATGTACTCGGCGGCGTCGGGCGCGGCCTCCGGCGACACCGTCCAGCGCCACATCGACTCCTCGGCCTCGGCGGCGGGGTTCTCGAGGTGGCGGCCCTCGAAGGAGATGTGCAGCAGGTTGGCGTCCATCGAGTAGGGCGAGCCGCCCTGCTTGTGCTTCATCTCGATGGGGATGCCGTGCTTCTCTGCGTAGGCGAGCAGCTTTTCGCGCGACAGCAGGTCCCACTCGCGCCACGGCGCGATGACCTTCACGCCCGGCATCAGCGCGTAGTAGCCGAGCTCGAAGCGGACCTGGTCGTTGCCCTTGCCGGTGGCGCCGTGCGAGACGGCATCGGCGCCGGTGGCGCGCGCGATCTCGATCTGGCGCTTGGCGATCAGCGGACGCGCGATCGAGGTGCCGAGCAGGTATTCGCCTTCGTAGATGGTGTTGGCGCGGAACATCGGGAAGACGAAGTCGCGCACGAACTCCTCGCGCAGGTCGTCGATGAAGATGTTCTCGGGCTGGATACCGAACTGCAGCGCCTTGGCGCGCGCGGGCTCGAGCTCTTCACCCTGGCCGAGGTCGGCGGTGAAGGTGACCACTTCGCACTGGTAGGTGTCCTGCAGCCACTTCAGGATGACCGAAGTGTCCAGCCCGCCCGAGTAGGCGAGCACTACTTTGTTGACGTCGCTCATGCTGTTTTCCTGTTTCCTGCTGTGTTGCCGGCGCGCACGCCCGTGCGTGCCGTGATTGTTCGTTGGATCAGTTCTCGATGCGGCCGAGGACCAGGTATTCCATCAACGCCTTCTGCGCATGCAGGCGGTTCTCGGCCTCGTCCCACACCACGGACTGCGGGCCGTCGATGACTTCAGCGGTGACTTCCTCGCCGCGGTGCGCGGGCAGGCAGTGCATGAAGACGGCCTCCTTGTGCGCGACCGACATCATCTCGGCATCGACGCACCAGTCGGCGAAGGCCTTCATGCGCTCTTCGTTTTCGGCCTCGAAGCCCATCGAGGTCCACACGTCGGTGGTGACCAGGTCGGCGCCGCGGCAGGCGTCCATCGGGTCGGCGAACTGCTCGAAGTTGGCCGTCCCGTACAGGCCGGCGCGCTCGGGCTCGACTTCATAGCCCGGCGGGGTCGACACGTGAACGTTGAAGTCCAGCACTTCGGCGGCCTGCAGCCAGGTGTTGCACATGTTGTTGCTGTCGCCGATCCAGGCCACGGTCTTGCCCTGGATCGAGCCGCGGTGCTCGATGAAGGTGAGGATGTCGGCGAGGATCTGGCAGGGGTGGTACTCGTTGGTGAGGCCGTTGATGATCGGCACGCGCGAGTTGGCGGCGAAGCGCTCGACGATGTCCTGCTCGAAGGTACGGATCATCACCAGGTCGCTCATGCGCGAGATCACCTGGCCGGCGTCCTCCACCGGCTCGCCGCGGCCGAGCTGCGAGTCGCGGGTGTTGAGGTAGATCGCCGAGCCGCCGAGCTGGTGCATGCCGGCCTCGAACGAGAGGCGCGTGCGCGTGCTCGCCTTCTCGAAGATCATCACCAGCGTGCGGTCGAAGAGCGGGTGGTAGGGCTCGTAGCGCTTGAACTTGTCCTTGATCCACTTCGCGCGCGCGAACACGTATTCGTATTCCTCGCGGGTGAAATCCTTGAACTGGAGGTAGTGCTTGATGGGAGAGCTCATACGCAGTCCTCAGCCGTTCGCGAGGAAGTCGCGAATCATCGGCGCCAGCATGGACACCAGGGTCTGCGCGTCGGCGGTGGTGAAGGTGAGCGCCGGCAGCAAGCGCACCACGCGCTCGGAGGTCACCGACAGCAGCAGGCCGTTCTCGGCGGCGCGCGCCATCAGCACGCCGCAGGGGCGGTCGAGTTCGATGCCGATCATGAGGCCGCGACCGCGGATGTCGACCACGCCCGCCTCGCCGGCGAGCGCCTCAGCCATGCCCTTGCGGATCGCCGCGCCGACGGCGACGGCGTTGTCCATGAGCTCGTCCTCGACGATGGCGTCGAAGGTGGCCAGGCCCGCCGCGCAGGCGAGCGGGTTGCCGCCGAAGGTGGAGCCATGGTTGCCCGGCCCGAACAGGCCCTTGGCCAGGCCGCTGGTCACGCAGGCGCCGATCGGCACGCCCGAGGCCAGGCCCTTGGCCAGCGTCATCACGTCGGGCCTCGTGCCCGCATGCTGCCAGCCGAACCACTTGCCGGTGCGGCCCATGCCGCACTGAACCTCGTCGCAGATCATCAGCCAGCCCCTGTCGTCGCACAGGGCGCGCAGATCACGCTGAAAGGCCTCGTCGGCGACGTTGACCCCGCCCTCGCCCTGGATCATCTCGAGCATCACCGCGACCACGGTGTGGTTGTGCTCGGCGATCTTGCGGATGGCCTCGATGTCCTTGTAGGGCACGCGGATGAAGCCCTGCACCAGCGGCTCGAAACCGGCCTGGGCCTTGCGGTTTCCGGTGGCCGACAACGTGGCCATGGTGCGACCGTGGAAGGCGTTCTCCATGACGATGATGTGCGGCAGCTCGATGCCCTTGTTGTGGCCGTACATGCGCGCGAGCTTGATCGCCGCCTCGTTGGCCTCGCAGCCGGAGTTGCAGAAGAACACCTCGTCCATGCCCGCGGCTTCGGCGATGCGGTCGGAGAGCTGCTCCTGCAGCGGGATGCGATACAGGTTGGAGGTGTGCAGGACGCGCTCGGCCTGGTCGGCGATGGCCTTGACCAGGCGGGGGTGCTTGTACCCGAGCGTGTTGACCGCGATGCCGGAGAGGGCATCGAGATATCGCTTGCCTGTCTCGTCGTACAGCCACACGCCCTCGCCGTGCGTGAAGGCCACGGGCAGGCGGGCGTAGGTATTCATGACATGGGACATGGGGGTACCTCGATCGGTGCGAAGCCGGAAAACGCACACGGCGGCAGACGCCGCCGTGCAGGAAATGTGCCGATGTTAAGCCAAAACGGCCGACCCTGTACATAAGCGGGCCGCGCTCCGCGGGACGCCGGACGCCATCCGCGAGCCTCGTCAGCACGACCGGAGCCCCGGCGCCGACAGGTCGCACGAAGCCCTTCGGCAGGATCGCCCGACGCCCGCGCGGCGGAATGGCCGCGGGGGATTTCTGCTAGAATGCCGCCCGTCCTGATTCCGGCGACAAAGAACCGGAACATGCGCATCCCCGAAGCCGCCAAGGCATCACACATGAATCAGAAGATCGAGAACTTCATCATCGTCGGGGTCACGAGGGAGGGGAAGAAATTCCGTCCGAGCGACTGGTCCGATCGCCTGTGCGGCGTGATGTCCGCCTTCGGCGCCGACCATCGGATGACGTATTCGCCCTACGTGCGCCCAGGGTGCACGCTGAAGGGCGACAAGACCGTCCTCGTCGACGCCCGCCTCTACGACGTCGAACCGCTGGCCTACAAGTTCATGGTGAACTTCGCCAACGACAACAACCTCCAGATCGAGTGGATGGGCGACGCGCCGTTCTGAGACGGCGCACTCATCCCCTCCGCTCCGGAACCGCAAGAGCGACGCAAGTCCCGATCCCGGGACCGGGAGTCCGCGCCGAGGACTTCCCGGCATACGCCCAACAAAAAAGCGACCCTCGGGTCGCTTTCTCGATCTCGGCGCCGAGGCGCCGGCATGCGGCAAGGATCAGGCAGCCATCGCCTTGACGGCGGCCGACAGGCGGCTCTTGTGGCGAGCAGCCTTGTTCTTGTGGATGATCTTCTTGTCGGCGATGCTGTCGATGGTGCTCATCGAGGTGCGAAAGACCGACTGAGCCGCCGCCTTGTCGCCACCCACGATGGCCTTGCGCACGGCCTTGATCGCGGTACGCAGGCGGGAACGAAGGCTGGCGTTGTGGGCGCGGGCCTTGGTCGCCTGACGGGCGCGCTTGCGAGCTTGTGCCGAGTTGGCCATAGATTTGAAGTCCGTATTGGTGGTTCTGGAAAAGTCCGCGATTATAGGGACCGGCTCCGGTGAATGCAAGCGTCTTTTCCCGCACTCCCGCTTATCGAGACACCGGCGGGCGGCTATGATGCGCCCTCCGCATCTTCCGCGCGCCGCCGGCCGGCGCGCGCCTCGACCGAATGAACCTCCTGCGCGCGCTTGCCACCGTCAGCGGCATGACCCTGCTGTCCCGCATCCTGGGCTTCGTCCGCGACCTCGTGATCGCGCGCGCCTTCGGCGCCGGCATGGCGACCGACGCCTTCTTCGTCGCCTTCCGCCTGCCCAACCTGCTGCGCCGCATGTTCGCCGAGGGCGCGTTCTCGCAGGCCTTCGTACCCATCCTCGCCGAGTACAAGAACCGCCAGGGCGAGGTCGCCACCCACACTCTGGTGAGCCGGGTCGCCACCCTGCTCGGGCTGGTGGTGGCGGTGGTCGCGGCGCTCGGCGCGCTCGCCGCACCGCTGATCATCTACGTGTCGGCCCCGGGCTTCTCCGGCGACGCGGGCAAGTTCGCGCTCACCGTCGAGCTCACCCGCATCACCTTCCCCTACATCTTCTTCATGTCGCTGGTGGCGCTCGCGGGTGGCGTGCTCAACACCTGGAGCCGGTTCGCGATCCCGGCCTTCACGCCGGTGCTGCTCAACCTAGCCTTCATCGGCATGGCGCTGTTCGCGGTGCCGTACTTCGACCCCCCGGTGCTGGCGCTGGCGTGGGCGGTGTTCCTCGGCGGCCTGCTGCAGCTCGCGCTGCAGGTGCGGCCGCTGATGAAGATCGGCATGATGCCGCGCTTCGACCTCGACCTCTCCGACCCCGGCGTGCGCCGCGTCATGACGCTGATGGCGCCGGCGATCCTGGGCGTGTCGGTGAGCCAGATCTCGCTGCTGATCAATACCATCTTTGCCTCCTTCCTGGAGAGCGGCAGCGTGTCCTGGCTGTATTACGCGGACCGCCTGATGGAATTTCCCGCCGGCCTGCTCGGCGTGGCGCTCGGCACCATCCTGCTCCCCAGCCTCTCCAAGCTGCACGCCGACGACAAGGCGGAGGAGTTCTCCTCGCTGCTCGACTGGGGCCTGCGCCTGACCCTGATGCTGACCCTGCCCGCCGCGCTCGGCCTCGCGCTGCTGGCGGTGCCGCTGGTGGCAACGCTGTTCAACTACGGCGCCTTCACCCCCGCCGACGTGATGCAGACGCGCAGCGCGCTGGTCGCCTACAGCGTGGGCCTGACCGGGCTGATCCTGGTGAAGGTGCTCGCACCGGGCTTCTACGCCCGCCAGGACATCCGCACACCGGTGAAGATCGCCATCCTGACCCTGGCCGCGACGCAGCTGATGAACCTCGCCTTCGTAATCCCGCTGCGCCACGCCGGCCTGGCGCTGTCGATCGGCCTGGCTTCCTGCCTCAACGCCGCCCTGCTCTACCGTGGTCTGCGCAAGCGCGAGGTGTACCGCCCGCAGCCGGGCTGGGGCCTGTTCGCGCTCAGGCTGCTGGTCGCGCTCATCGTGATGGGCACGACACTGTGGTTCGCGAGCGGGCCGGCGAGCCTGTGGACGCAAATCGGCGGCCTGGAGCGCGGCCTGCGCCTGGCCCTGATCGTGCTCGGCGGCGCGGTGGCCTACTTCGCCACCCTGTTCGCACTCGGCTTCCGCCTGCGCGACTTCCGCCGCCGCGGCGCGGCCTGAGGCGCTGATATCGCGACTGGCGTCGCTCCTGCAGAACGGGCTGCGGAAGCGCTGCGCACATTGTGGGAGCGACGCCAGTCGCGATATCAGCGCTGCGGATTGTGGGAGCGACGCAAGTCGCGATGACCGCGTCGCACATTGTGGGAGCGACGCAAGTCGCGATCGCAGCGCCGAACGAAACACCGCGACGAATTCAAGCCACCGGCGGCAGCGGGATCTCGTCGCTGCGGCGGGCGCCGGCGGTGAAGGCGCGGCAATCCTCGACGAAGCGGCGCAGCGCGGCACCGTGATATTTTCCGCGATGCCAGACGAAGCTGAAGCGCCGGCGCAGGTCGAGCTCGGGCACCTCCACCGCCACCAGGCTGCCGCGCCGGAACGCATCGCGCAGCGCCAGCCGCGACAGGCAACCCAAGCCCAGGCCGCTCTCCACCGCGCGCTTGATGGCCTCGGTATGCTCGAGCTCCAGCCGCGGCACGACCCCGCCCGGGTGATGCCGCAACGCGCGATCGAAGGTCTCGCGCGTGCCCGAACCACGCTCGCGCAGGATCCACGGCTGGCCGGCGAGCTCGGCCACGCTCGCGCGACCGCGTGCGGCGAGCGCATGCCCCGGCGCGCAGAACACCACGAGCTCGTCCTCGACCCAGGGCTCGACGTGCAGCTCGGCATCCACCACCTGGCCCTCGACCAGACCCAGGTCGATCTCGTGGTGCAGCAGGCGCTCGGCGATGGTCGCGGTGTTGCGCACCTGCAGATGCACCCGGCTCTCGGGGTGGGCCTGGAGGAAATCCGACACGATCAGCGGCAGCAGGTAGTTGCCGATGGTCAGCGTCGCGCCCACGCGCAGCGGGCCGAGGCCCTGCTCGCCGCGCATGCGGCCCTCGAACTCGGCGGCACGGTCGAGCAGCTCCACCGCGTGCGGCAGCAGCAGACTGCCCTGCTCGTTCAGGCGCAGGCGCTTGCCGTGGCGGTCGAAGAGCGGCTGCGCGCACTGACTCTCCAGCTCGGCGAGCGCCGCACTCGCCGCCGACTGCGACAACGCGAGGCCCTCGGCAGCGCGCGAGACGTGCTCGGCGCGCGCCACCGCGACGAAGACCTGGATCTGGCGGAGGGTAAACTTCATATCGATAAAGTCGATGAAGGATATGAATATTATCCGCCATACAGGTAAGGAGAAGTACCTAGAATCCGCTCACCCCTCCATCCCGCAGCCTGCAGAGACCCGAAACCATGAGCAGCCTCGCCACCGAACGCGTCCTCAGCGTCCATCACTGGAACGAATCCCTCTTCAGCTTCCGCACCACCCGCGACCCCGGGCTGCGCTTCGAGAACGGCCAGTTCGTGATGATCGGCCTGGACGTCGGCGGCAAGCCGCTGACGCGCGCCTACAGCATCGCCAGCCCCAACTACGAGGAGCACCTCGAGTTCTTCAGCATCAAGGTGCCGGACGGCCCGCTGACCTCGCGCCTGCAACACCTGCGCCCGGGCGACCCGATCGTGGTGAGCAAGAAGCCCACCGGCACCCTGGTGCTGCACGACCTCAACCCGGGCAAACACCTCTACCTGCTCGCCACCGGCACCGGCCTGGCGCCCTTCCTGAGCGTGGTCCAGGACCCGGAGACCTACGAGCGCTTCGAGAAGGTCGTGCTGGTGCATGGTGTGCGTTTCGTCTCCGAACTCGCTTACACCGACTTCATCACCCGCGAGCTGCCGCAGCATGAATACTTCGGCGAGCAGGTGCGCGAGCAGCTGATCTACTATCCGACGGTGACGCGCGAGCCCTTCCGCAACACCGGACGCATCACTCATGTGATCGACTCCGGTCGGCTCTTCGCCGACATTGGCCTGCCGGAGCTCGATCCCGGGCACGACCGCGTAATGATCTGCGGCAGCCAGGCGATGAACAAGGACTGCTGCGACCTGCTCGACGCGCGCGGCTTCAAGATGTCGCCGCGCATCGGCGTGGCGGGCGACTACGTGATCGAGCGCGCGTTCGTGGAGAAGTGAAGCTGTCGTGGAAGGAGCCATCCCGGCATAGTGGATCGGCATGCCCGACCCGCATGTCCTATCATCCAACTTTTGATCCAGATCAATTCCAGGGCAAGACGCGCAGATAGGATCCGCCCGCGCCCGCCTTGCCCACCTCCCTTCTCCCCGGCTCAACCTTGCCCCCCGCTCCCCGGCCCCTCGCTCCGGAGCGGAGGAAGTGACGCGCGCCGCCTTCGCGCTGCTGCTGCACACCTCGAGCAGCATCCGCCTGCTCGTGCTCGCGCTGATCGGCCTCGCCGGGCTGGGGTGGTTCGTGGTCGAGGCCGGCACCAGCTCGGCACGCGAGCACCTGCGCTACGCCCGCGACCTGCGCGAGATCCGCCAGGTCGATGCCGAGCTCGGCGCCGCCGCGCTCGCCCGCCGGCTCGGGCTCGCCGAGGACTGGCACGGGGCCGACGCCCACCTGGCGCGGATGGGTGAACTCCTCGAAGACCTCGGCCGCGTTCCCGACTTCCTCACCGGCAGCGAGATGGCGGCCGTGCGCCGCCAGCTCGATCACTACACCGCCCTGCAGACCGACAAGCGCACCGTGATCAGCGCGCTGCGCGTGCTCCTCGACGCGCCGCCGCAGAACGGCGGCGCGGCCGAAGCCGAGGCCGACCGCCTCCTGCGCCAGCTCCTCGCGCTGCAGACCGCACGCGAGGGCGAGCGCCTGGTGGAGAGCTACACCGACGGCTACGTCGCCTCGCAAACCCGCATGAACCGCCACCGCGTGCTGCTGGTGCTCGCCGCGCTCGCGCTCGGCGCCTACCTGCTGCTCACCGCGCTGCGACTGCGCGCGGTCTCGCTCACTGTCAGCAAGGCGCATGCCGACCTGCAGGAACACGCCGCTGCGCTCGGCCGTGCCGAAGCCGAGCTGCGCCTGTACGCCACGGTGTTCACCAACGCCAGCGAGGGCATGCTGATCACCGATGCGCACAGCCGCATCATCGCCGCCAACCCGGCCTTCTCCCGCATCACCGGCTACAGCCCGGCGGAGGTCGCGGGGCGCTCGCCGGCGCTGCTGAACTCCGGGCGGCAGGACGCCGGCTTCTACCGGCGCATGTGGTCCACGCTCGCCAGCCGCGGCAAGTGGCAGGGCGAACTGTGGAACCGCCGCCGCGACGGCTCGATCTATCCCGAGTGGCTGTCGATCACCGCGGTGCCGGGCGAGGGCGAGGGGGCGGACGGACAGCCGTGCAACTACATCGGCATCTTCTCCGACATCACCGAACGCAAGGAGGCCGAAGCGCGCATCCTGCACCTCGCCCACCACGACCCGCTCACCAACCTGCCCAACCGCGCGCTGCTCAACGACCGCCTGAGCCAGAGCCTGCTGCAGGCACGGCGCGACGGCCGCGGCGCCGCGGTGCTGCTGCTCGACCTCGACCGCTTCAAGACGATCAACGACACCCTCGGCCACGAACGCGGGGACAGTCTGCTGCTGGAGATCTGCGCACGCTGCCGGCGCGTGCTGCGCGACACCGACACGCTTGCCCGCCTGAGCGGGGACGAGTTCGTCATCGTGCTGCCCGACGCCACCACCGCCGACGTCAGCGCAGACACCGCGCGCAGGATCCTCGACGCCATCGCCCTGCCCTGCCGGCTGGGCGAGCACGAGATCAGCATCACGGCGAGCATCGGCATCGCCCTCTTCCCGCGCGACGGCGGCGACGAATCGACCCTGTTGCGCAACGCCGACGCCGCCATGCATCGCGCCAAGGAGGCCGGGCGCAACGGTTTCGAGTTCTACACCGAGGACATGAACACCAGTTCGCTCGGCCGCCTGTTGCTCGAACACCAGCTGCGCGGCGCCGCCGAGCGCGGCGAGCTGCTGCTGCACTACCAGCCCAAGGTGAGCGCCGCCGACGGCCGCCTCGGCGGCTTCGAGGCGCTGCTGCGCTGGCAGCATCCCGAGCTCGGCATGGTCGCGCCCGGCCAGTTCATCCCGCTCGCCGAAGAATCGGGCCTGATCGTGCCGATCGGCCAGTGGGTGCTCGAGGAAGCCTGCCGCCAACAGCGCGCCTGGCTGGACGCCGGTTTCGACGTGCCGCCGCTCGCGGTGAACCTCTCGGCGCACCAGCTCGCCCAACCCGACATCGTCGCAACCGTGGCGGCGGCCATCGAGTGCCACCGCCTCGCGCCCGGCCTGATCGAGCTCGAGCTCACCGAGACCATGCTGATGCGCGACGTCGATCGCACCATCCGCACCCTCGTGCGCCTGCGCGAGATGGGCGTGCGCCTGGCGATCGACGACTTCGGCACCGGCTACTCCTCGCTCAACTACCTGCGCCAGTTCCCGGTCAATGCGCTGAAGATCGACCGCAGCTTCGTCAGCGACATCGGCAGCGACGGCGCCGAGGGCAAGATCGCCGCAGCCATCGTCGGCATGGCCCACAGCCTGGGGCTGGAGGCGGTCGCCGAAGGCGTGGAGAGCGAGGCCCAACGCGCCTTCCTGCAGATGCACGGCTGCCATCAGTTGCAGGGCTTCCTGATCGCCCGCCCGGCGCCTGCGCGCGAAATCGAGCGCTTCCTGAGCCGGCGCGCCTGAATCGCGCGGCGCGGCGGAAACTTGCGCCGGCCCGCCCGCCTCCAAGCCTGCGAAGTCCGCCATGCGGCGGGCCCGCATCCCACCCGCGCACGGAGACCCTCCCCCATGAGCTCGCCCCTGTACGACCTCGAAGTCGACCGCCTCGCCGGCGGCACCACCACGCTCGGCGAATACGCCGGCAAGCTGCTGCTGATCGTCAACACCGCAAGCCAGTGCGGGCTCACCCCGCATTACGCCGGCCTGGAAAAGCTCTATCAGACCTACAAGGACCGCGGCCTGGTGGTGCTCGGCTTTCCGTGCAACCAGTTCGGAGCGCAGGAGCCGGGTAGCGCGGAGGAGATCGGCGCCTTCTGCACCAGGAACTACGGCGTGAGCTTTCCGATGTTCGCCAAGATCGAGGTCAACGGCGACGGCGCACATCCGCTGTACAAGTATCTGAAACAGCACGCGAAAGGCATCCTCGGCACCGAGGCGATCAAGTGGAACTTCACCAAGTTCCTGGTGAGCCGCGACAGCGAGCGCATCGAGCGCTACGCGCCGACCACCACGCCGGAGGAACTGGTGAAGGAGATCGAGGGGATGCTCTAGGCAAGGGAGACGCATGCGCTGGGCCGGATTCGTGCGCCCCAAGGCGGGGGGCGGACGTGGTCCCGCGACAGGATTCAGGGCGTCACAAGCTCGACCGAGGGAAAGTACTGTCGGTACTTGCGCGGATCTCGCGTAAGGATGTTCCAGCCTTCGACCGCGGCATGCGCGCCGATGAAGAAGTCGGCCAGCACGTTGCGCCGCTGGCCGCCGTTTCGACGATAGGCGACGAAGGCCTTGCCCGCGAGAAAGAGCGCCGGCCTGGGGATCTCGACGACTTCAACGCCGAAATCGGTGACCGCCTCATCCAGCGCCTCGACGGTCGAGAAGGTCAAGGAAAGTTCGGCGTAGATGATGGGATTGATCGCAAGTCGATGCACTTGCGACTGCCGACGCAGCATGTCGATCGACCAATCCGCCCAGCGCGGATCGTCTTCCAGCACATCGATCAGCGCATTGGTGTCGACCAGCAGCATCAGTTGTCGCCACGCAGCAAGGCCATCAGGTCATCCGTCCGCCACTTGACGTCGGCCTTGCCGCGCAAGCGCTCGAAGCGATCATCCTCGTCTCGTAGTTCACTGGGGCGCGTCAGGACGACCTCACCCTCGCGATTGATGCGGAACTCGATCGCGCATCCGGGCTCGAGATGCAGCGCGTCGCGGATGTGCTTGGGGATCGTCACCTGCCCCTTGCTCGTCAGTGTGGTGTGCATCTCGATTCTCTCCTTCCTGTATTTCTTACACGTCTTCGCAGCGTAATACCCCAATCGGCTAGCTGCAAGCTCCATGCGTGCCTGCCGCTGCCCACTCGGGTAGACTTCCGCTTTTTCCGCCCCACCGAACACCGCCAACGAGGTACCCGCAGTGGCCCAATACGTCATGTCGATGCTGCGCGTGAGCAAGATCGTTCCGCCCAAGCGCCAGATCATCAAGGACATCTCCCTCTCCTTCTTCCCCGGCGCCAAGATCGGCCTGCTCGGCCTCAATGGCTCGGGCAAGTCCACCGTGCTGCGCATCATGGCCGGCGTGGACAAGGAATACGACGGCGAGGTGCAGTGGCTCGCCGGCCAGCGCATCGGCTACCTGCCGCAGGAGCCCGAGCTCGACCCCGCCAAGACGGTGAAGGAAGAGGTCGAGGCTGCGCTCGGCGAGATCATGGAGGCGCGCCAGAAGCTGGAAGAGGTCTACGCCGCCTATGCCGAGCCCGACGCCGACTTCGACAAGCTCGCCGAGGAACAGGCGAAGTACGAGAACATCCTGTCGACTGCCGGCAGCGACGTCGAGACCCAGATGGAGATCGCCGCCGACGCGCTGCGCCTGCCGCCCTGGGACGCCGTGATCGGCAAGCTCTCCGGCGGCGAGAAGCGCCGCGTCGCGCTGTGCAAGCTGCTGCTGTCCAAGCCCGACATGCTGCTGCTCGACGAACCCACCAACCACCTCGACGCCGAATCGGTCGAGTGGCTGGAGCAGTTCCTCACCCGCTTCCCCGGCACCGTGGTGGCCGTCACCCACGACCGCTACTTCCTCGACAACGCCGCCGAATGGATCCTCGAGCTCGACCGCGGCCACGGCATCCCCTGGAAGGGCAACTACTCGTCCTGGCTGGAGCAGAAGGGCGACCGCCTCGCGCAGGAGGCCAAGCAGGAGGCCGCCCACCAGAAGGCGATGAAGACCGAACTGGAGTGGGCGCGCTCCAACCCCAAGGCGCGCCAAGCCAAGTCGAAGGCCCGCCTGGCCCGCTACGAGGAGATGGCGAGCGTCGAATACCAGCGCCGCAACGAGACCCAGGAGATCTTCATCCCGCCCGGCGAGCGCCTCGGCGACAAGGTCATCGAGTTCCACGGCGTCAGCAAGGCCTTCGGCGACAAGCTGCTGATGGACAACGTCAGCTTCGCCATCCCGCCCGGCGCCATCGTCGGCATCATCGGCCCCAACGGCGCCGGCAAATCGACGCTGTTCAAGATGATCGAGGGCCGCGACAAGCCCGACTCCGGCACGGTCGAGATCGGCGCCACGGTCAAGATCGCCGCGGTCGACCAGACCCGCGAGGGCCTGGCCAACGACAAGACGGTGTTCGACGCCATTTCCGATGGCGCCGACGTGCTCACGGTCGGCCGCTTCGAGATGCCCAGCCGCGCCTACATCGGCCGCTTCAACTTCAAGGGCGGCGACCAGCAGAAGATCGTCGGCAACCTGTCGGGCGGCGAGCGCGGGCGGCTGCACCTCGCCAAGACCCTGATCCAGGGCGGCAACGTGCTGCTGCTCGACGAGCCGTCCAACGACCTCGACGTCGAGACCCTGCGCGCGCTCGAAGACGCATTGCTGGAGTTCGCCGGCTGCGCGCTGGTGATCTCGCACGACCGCTGGTTCCTCGACCGCATCTGCACCCACATCCTGGCGGCCGAGGGCGACTCGCAGTGGTTCTTCTTCGAGGGCAACTACCAGGAATACGAAGAGGACAAGAAGAAGCGCCTGGGCGAGGAAGGCGCCAAGCCCAAGCGCATCCGCTACAAGCCGATCGCGCGCTGACACATCCACCGGACGCGCTGTCCCCGGAGGCCCGCTGCATGCCCTGCAGCGGGCTTTTGCGTTTACGCCTCCCGAGGACCTCGAACAGAGAATCTTATTTGCATATTGACGACACCATTCCCGTTTGTCATTATCCGCTCATCATCAACCCGGAGGATCGATCATGGCGGCAGGCAGAAGGATCCAGTGGCAGCGCGGTCAGGGCATGACCGAGTACATCATCATCGTGGCCCTGATCGCGGTCGCCGCGATCGCCGTGTATCAGTACTTCGGCCAGACGGTGCGCAACCAGACCGCGGCGATCGCCACGGAGATCGCCGGCAAGGACGGCGGCACCGCCAAGAGCGCCGCACAAACCGCGGCCGGCAAGGCTGCGACGGAGGCCAACACCGCCCGCACGCTCGACACCTACACCGGCAACGCGGGCCGCTGAGCCTGTCCGAACCGCCCGCACCGGTTGCCATGGCCGCCACCCCGCGTCCCGGCGTCGCGCAGCGCCCGCAACGAGCCGACCGCCAGCACGGCCAGGCTCTCGTCCTCGGTCTCTTCCTCGTCTTTGCCACCCTCGCGGTCCTGCTGCTGATGTTCAACACCGGCAGGGTGGTCGACGAAAAGATGCGCCTCACCAACGCCGCCGACGCCACCGCCTGGAGCGTGGCCACACTCGAGGCGCGCGCGCTCAACTACGACGCCTACACCAATCGAGCGATCGTCGCCAACGAGGTCGCGATCGCGCAGGCGATCAGCCTGATCTCGTGGATGCACTACTTCGAGACGGCGGTCGAAAACGCTCCGAACCTGAACCAGGTCGCCGCGAGCTGGCTGTACAAGCCCGGCGAGTATCCGCGCCTCCTTCAATTGCTCGCCGGGGTCAATGGCACGTCCTATCTGGATGTCGGGAGCGGCGGTTCGCTGCGGGCGATCGTGGAGGGCCTGGATATCGGGCTGGGTACCATCGCCACCGCCCACGACGCGGTCGCGAACGCACTCTCGCTCTCGCAGCGCGTCATGCACGCGAGCCTGGACACGGGCATCGCCCAGGCCGGTTTCGCGAACGACTTCGTGCGTCGGATCGATCCCGAAATGCGAGCGTCGATCAACCCGATCAGCCACGGGTTCCGCAATCTCACCCGCACGATGGCGAAGGACTCCGCGCAAGGCGATGCGCGCCAACGGATCGCCGACGTGACGCTACGCTCGCGCGACGCATTCACCCGCGAGCGCGTCTGGTCGATCCGCGGCTTGAACCTCCCGCCATTGCAACGCAAGGTCGAACTCAAGCGACGCGGCGGCACCGAGCTGATCGGTTACGACGAATGGCGCGCGCTCGACACGCTCGAACACCAGGGCCAGCGGATGAAACGCTGGCGCTGGCGCTGGCGTCGCACGCCGCTCGCCTGGGGCGGTGCCGGCTTTACGGGCGATGAGGGTGCCGATGCCCGGCGTGGCGATCACGGCGACACCTACACGAGCAATCCGATCACGACGCTGAACCGGGCCGAGCCCGCGATCGTCGATGCGGGGGCCGCGCACTTCGGCGGGCTGCCGGAGACACGCGAGCTGCGCGACCTTTCGCCCGCCGCAGAGCACCGCTCCGGCGTGACCGTCCACGTTGCCAAGGCACGGGAAAGACTGCGCGGTTCGGGGGGCATCGGCAGCGTGCAACCGCAGGGAAACCTGCGTGCATTCGAAGCGACCGCGCCGGGCGGCCACCTCGCCGCGATGGCGCGCGCCGAGGTGTTCTTCGAGCGTCCCGCCGCGCGCAGCGACAACAAGACCGAGCGGGCAAGTCTGTACAGCCCCTACTGGCAGGCCAGGCTCGCCGCCGTCACCCCGACGGACCGCGCCTGGGCCGCCGGACGGCAGGACGGGATGGCGCTGCCATGAAGCCCTGCCACCCCCTCCTCCCGGCTGCGCGCGCAGCGCAAGGCGGCCAGTCGACAACCGAGTTCCTCGTGCTCGCGCTGGTCCTGGTCCCGCTCTTCCTGAGCCTGCCGCTGCTCGGCAAGTACCTCGACCTCGCCCACGCGACCGAGCAGGCGGCACGTTACGTGGCCTTCGAGACCTCGATCGTGGGCCCTGCCCGGCAGCCCCCCACGGCCGCAGCCCTGGCCGCGCAGGTCCGCGAGCGCATCTTCTCCACAAGCGGAGCGCCGATCCTCAGCGGTGCCGGCAACGCGTCCGCGACGGAGCATCCGGCCAACCCCTTGTGGATCGATCATCGCGGGGAACACCTGCTCGCCGACCCGGCCAGCCGGATCGGGGTCGATCTCGCGGCGCACGCCAACGCGGCACCGGCCTCCGCGCTGCTCGCCGGCCCGCACGGCCTCGACCTGCCGGCCGGCTCCGAACACACCGGGACGATCCACGTGTCGCCGCGCGACGTTGCCGGCCTGCCCCCCTTCGACACCCTCGGACTGTCGATCCGCCGCCACCAGGTCCTGCTCGGTCACAACTGGTCGGCGGCCGGATCGACCGACTACGCCCGCCGCATCGAAGACGCCGGCCCGCTCGCCTACCCGATCCGGCCGCTGGCGCTGATCGGGAATACGGTCGGGCGCCTCCTGCCGCCGCTGGTGCTCGACAAGGCGATCGAGGTCGGGCGCGTGCACGCCGAGATCCTGCCTTGCGACCGTCTCGAACAAGGGTGCTGACCATGCCCGCACACCCCGCCCCGCGCCTCCCGACTTCGCGCCACACGACTCCTGCCCTCCATCCCCGGCCTCGTCCGGACGGACGTGGTCGCGGCGCGCGCGCAGGCCTGTCGATCGCCTTCGCGCTGCTGGTCGGTTCCCACGCCGAGGCCGCCCTGCCCGAACCCTTGCCGCCCCTCGCCGGAGCCCGTATCACGCCGGTGCTCGACAACGCCCGCGTCCATGGCGTACCGACCCGGATCCGCCGGTTCGAGGCGCGAACCGCGACAGCCAGCGTGCGCGCCTTCTACGAGGGAGCGGTCGAGGGCACGCCCCTGAGCTCGCGCATCGACGGCTGGGAAGTGCTGTCCTGGAAGCACGGCGCGGCCTTGCGCACCTTGCGCCTGCGTCCATGCCGTACGGCGCCGGCCGCCTGCACCGAAGGCACCCTGTCCGAGTCCGATCTCTCGCGCGATCCGGCGCCATCCTCGCCAGCTCCGGGCCGCCCGGCGGACAGCCTGCTCAGCACCGACCTGGAAACGAACGATGCCGGCCGGCATGCACGCATCCTCGTCTGGCATGACGAATCCTCGCCCTCCTGGGCCGCGGCGCGCCTGGTCCGCGAGCTCTCGGCCCAGGGCCTCGCGCTCGAGCGTCGTGCGCCGGTCTCCCGGCCCGGCCTGGAGGGCGTGGGGCTGTGGTTCGGCGCCCGGGGCCGCGAGGCGGTTGCGACCATCGTCCGCCACGGCAGCGGGACCACGGTGACGCTGCAGATGATCGACCACGGCGCACGGAGCGGGCGATGAAGCGGATCCGGCGCCTCCGCGGCCAGGCGATGCATGAATACCTGGTCATCCTCGCCATCGTGCTCGGCGTCTTCGGCCTTCCGGCCTTCGACGGCAAGCCGCTCCTCGTCTTCTTCGCCGAAGCCGTGGCCACCGGCTTCGCGCGTTTTCTCGCCAGCATTTCACTGCCGTTGTGATCCACCCATGCTCAAGAGAGTCCCCCGCAACCTCATCATCCTGGCCGTCGCCTCCCTCTTCGGCCTTGGCGCCGCGTGGCTCGCCGCACGCTACCTGGAGGAGCGCGCCACCGAGATCGAACTGCGCCAGCAAGGGCAGATGGGCCATGCGGTGGTCGCCAAGACGGACCTCGCGGTCGGGACCCCCCTCACCCGCGACCTCGTCGCCGTGCGCGAAGTGCCGGTCGAGTGGCTGCACTCGAGCGCGATCACCCCGGAGCAGTTCGAGCGCGCGGCAGGTGCGGTGCTCGCCCAGCCGGCTCGCGGTGGCGAGCCTCTGGTGTGGTCGCAGCTCGAAGAGCGGCGACCCGCCACCCTCTCCGCGCAGCTCGCCCCGGGTCGGCGCGCCACCACGATTCCGGTCGACGAGACCAGCTCGCTCTCCGGCCTGCTGCGCCCGGGCGACCGCATCGACCTGCTCGCGACCGTGCAGCGCGACCACCATCACCTGACCCTGCCCCTGCTCCAGGGCGTACGCGTGCTCGCGACCGGGAGCCGCACCCGGCCCGGCGAGGACGATGGCGCGGGCGACCTCCTGGGTGGAAGCTTCGGCACCCTGACCCTGGATCTCTCCGAGGAGGAGGCGACCCGGCTCGTCGCCGCACGCGCACTCGCCCGCCTGACCGCGGTGCTCCGCCATCCTCGGGACACAAGAACGGCTCCGCTGCAGCGGACCGACGCGCTCGCGCTGCTCGGCCTCGCACCGCCAGCCCGCGAAGCGGGCGTACCGGTCATCTACGGCGGCATCGAGAACCCCGCGCTCGTCCCCACCCCGTCCCCCCTTACCCGCCCCACCCCGCGCGCCGAGCCTGCCCATGACCCGGACTGACCCGATCTCCCCGCCGGCGCGCCGGCGGGCGCTCCCTCCCCTCGTGTGCGCAATCCTGATCCTGGGCCTGCCCGGCCCGAGCCGCGCCGCTCCGCCCGCAAGCGCCGCGCCGCCGGAACCTGGGCGCGCAGCGCTCGCGGTCGTCCACGAGATCCAGATGTTCGCCGGCGAAACCCGGGTGCTGCCGCAGCGCGACGCGCAGCGCCTCGCCGTCGGCGACGCCAAGGTGCTCTCCGCGGCCGTGCTCGACGACCGCGAGATCCTGTTGATCGCCAACGGCCCGGGCGACACCATGCTGCAGGTGTGGACCCGCTCGGGCCGCAGCCAGCGCATCAAGATCACCGTCCGCCAGACCGACACCGCCCGCATCGCACGCGACCTGCAGGGCTTCCTGCACGACGTCCCGCGGCTGCGCACGCGCACCATCGGCGACAACGTGGTCATCGAGGGCGAGGGCCTGAGCGACGCCGAACGCGACAAGGTCACCGAGCTCGCCAAGCGTTTCCCGCAGCTCATCGACTTCACCAGCCGCGTCGGGCTCGACCGCATGTTCGCCTTCGACGTGCGCTTCGTGGAGATCAGCCGCAGCGGCCTGCGCGACCTCGGCATCGACTGGACCACGCAGGGCAAGCCGCTGCTCGGGATCGGCGTGATCGGCGACCTGTACCACGACAACCGCACCGGGGCGACCGTGACGCGCACGCTCGGCAGCGGCGAACTGAGCTCCGAGGTCGAGATCGAGGCGAACCGCGTCTCGCCCTTCGCCGCCAACGTGGCCCTGGTCGGCAGCTTCTTCGGCCGCCTCAACCTGCTCGCGCAGAAGGGCGACGCGGTCATCCTCGCCTCGCCGCGACTCTCGGCGCGCAACCGCGGCGAAGCGAGCTTCCTCGCCGGCGGTGAAATCCCCGTCCCGGTCGCCTCCGCCACCGGGACGCCGAGCGTGACGTTCAAGGAATACGGCATCCGCCTCAACATCCTCGAACCGGTCGCCGACGCCGCCGGAACGATCCGCGCGCGCATCCGCACCGAAGTCAGCTCGCTCGACCGCAGCGTCGCCGCCCAGGGCGTTCCCGGCCTGCTCTCGCGCCGAACCGAGACCGAGTTCAACCTGCGCAACGGCGAGACCCTGGTGCTCTCCGGGGTGCTGCAGCGCGAACAGCAGAGCGACGAGAATGCGCTCCCGCATTTGGGTGAGCTCCCGGTAATCGGTCGACTGTTCCGGTCCACCCGGTTCAACAGCCGCGAAAGCGAACTCGTGGTCTTCGTCACCCCCTGGCTGCTCGAGCCCGGCGAAGGCCTTCTGGATCCGCGCGCGCAACTGCTCGAACGCCGTGCCGAGCAGGCCCTCGCCCCCGCGCCCGAACCCTCGCCGGCGCTGCGCGAGCCCGCGGATCCCGCGTGGAACGCCCTCTACGGCGGCAACTGACCGGAGCCCTGCATGTTTTTCCGCACCGCACGCAAACCGCCCGAAGACTCGTCCACCACCCTGGCCGCAGCGGCGGATACGCCGGCCGCAACGCCCGCGCCCGTACCCGAGCCTCCGTTCCGCCCGGGCTTCGAACCACTCCCGGCAGCTGCCGAAGCAAACGCGGATTTCACCTGGCGCAAACGCATCCACGAACGCCTGCTCGACACCATCGACCTGCGCCGGCGCGATCTCAACCGCATGTCGGACGACGAGTTGCGCGCCGAGACCACCGCGCTCGTACGCGAGATCATCGCCGCCGAGGCCGCGCTTCCAGGCGGGCTCGACCGCGAACAGCTGTGCAGCGAGGTGCTCGACGAGGCCATCGGCCTCGGACCGCTCGAGACCCTGCTCACCGACGAGTCGGTGAGCGAGATCATGGTCAATCGCTTCGACCAGATCTTCGTCGAACGTGGCGGCCGCATCGCGCCGCACCCCACCACCTTCACCAGCGACCGCGCGGTGCTCGGCGTCATCGAGCGCATCGTCGCGCCGCTCGGCCGCCGCATCGACGAATCCTCGCCGATGGTCGATGCCCGGCTGCGCGACGGCTCGCGGGTCAATGCGATCATCCCGCCGCTCGCCCTCAAGGGCCCGACGCTCACCATCCGCAAGTTCGCGCGTCGGGCGCTCGAGGTCGCTGACCTCGTCCGCATGGGTTCGCTCTCGCACGAGATGGCCGCATTCCTGCGCACCTGCGTCGAGCAGCGGCGCAACATCGTGGTCTCCGGCGGCACCGGCTCGGGCAAGACCACCTTCCTCAACCTGCTGTCGAACTTCATCCCCGACGGCGAACGCATCCTCACCATCGAGGACGCCGCCGAGCTGCGCCTGCGCCACAGCCACCTGGTCAGCCTGGAGGCGCGCCCGTCCAACCTGGAAGGACGCGGCGCGATCAGCATCCGCGACCTCGTGCGCAACGCGTTGCGCATGCGCCCCGACCGCATCGTGGTGGGCGAATGCCGCGGCGGCGAGGCGCTCGACATGCTGCAGGCGATGAACACCGGCCACGAGGGCTCGATGACGACCCTGCACGCGAACAGCCCGCGCGATGCGCTCGCCCGCCTCGAGACGCTCGTCCTGATGGCCGGCATGGATCTCCCGCTGGCCGCAATCCGCGAGCAGATCGCCAGCGCGGTGGACATCATCGTCCAGCAGACCCGCTTCGCCTGCGGCGCGCGCCGGCTCACCAGCATCACCGAGCTCACCGGCATGGAGGGCGGACGCATCCAGCTGCAGGAACTCTTCCGCTTCGAGCGCCGCACCGCCGATTCCCCCACCGCCGACCCGAGCGGCGGCCACTTCACTGGCTGCGATGCCGTGCCGGGCTTCTACGACGAACTGCGTCGCCAAGGGGTCGCGCTCGACCTGCACCTGTTCGACCGGAAGCGCTCATGAGTGCCCTGGCTTCGTCACCCGCCGTGCTGCTGGCCACGCTCGCCTTCGGCCTCGCCTCCGCCCTGCTCGCCTGGTCGGCAATGCGCATCGCGGGCAATGCGCTCGCACGCTACCGCGAACGCTTCACCGCCGAGGCCCACCTGCAGCTCGAAGAACTCTTCCTGTTCATGGACCCGGCGCGACTCTTCGTCCTGAACCTCCTCGCGGTCACCGTCGGCGGCATCGGCAGCTGGCTCGCCAGCGGCGAGGTGCTGATCGCACTCGCCAGCGCGGGTGCGCTCGCCCTGCTACCGCGTCTTGCCTTCGGACTGCTGCGCCGGCGCCGGCTCGACCTCATCGAACAGCAGCTGCCCGACGCGCTGCAGGTGATCGCCGGCGGCCTGCGCGCGGGGGTTTCGATGACGGTGGCGCTGCAGCAACTCGTCCGCGAAGGGCGCCCGCCGATCGCCCAGGAGTTCGACCTCACCCTGCGCGAGCACCGCCTCGGCATTCCGCTCGACGAGGCGCTCGACCATCTCGCCGCACGCGTGCGCATGCCCTCGCTGACCCTCGTGATCGCCGCGATGCGGATCGCCAACGAGACCGGCGGCAGCCTGGCCGAAGCGCTCGAACGCGCGGCGCTGACCGTACGCAGCCAGCTCGCGATGGAAGGCAAGATCGGCGCCCTCACCGCACAGGGCAAGCTTCAGGCGGTGGTGGTCGGCATGCTGCCGCTGGCGCTGCTGCTGGTGCTCGACCGCATGGAACCGGAGGCGATGGGCTTCCTGTGGCACTCGCCGCCCGGCTGGGCGACGCTGGCGGTGATCGCCACGCTCGAGGTGCTCGGCGTGCTGCTGATCCGGCGCATCGTGGCGATCGACGTATGAGCTCCGCGCACTTGCTTGTGCTCGACGAACGCACGGTGATCGCGGCGGTGGCCCTGCTCGCCGGTCTCGGCAGCGCCGGCATCGTCGCCGCGCTGGCCCGCAGCGTCAGCGCAGTCCGGCCCGAGGACCGCACCTGGCTCGACACGCCACCGCGCTTCCTGCGCCTGCTGTGGTGGCCCACGCGCTGGATCGCGCACCTGGTCGCACCGCTGCTGCCGGCGCGGCTGCAGGCACGGCTGGCCGTGCGACTGCGCCTTGCCGGACTCGACTACACGCTCTCTCCGGCGCAGCTGCTCGCACACCGGGTCGCCGTCGGGCTGTGCGGGCTGGCCGCCGGCCTCGGGTGTGCCCACGCATGGGCACTTCCTCCGGCGCTTCCCGCGCTGGCGGGCGCCACCGCCGGCACACTGATCGCGTGGTCCTGGCTGGACGATCGCATCCGCTGCCGACGCCGGCTGATGCTCAAGCAGCTCCCCTTCGTGCTCGACCTCATCACCCTGTGCGTCGAGGCCGGCCTCAACCTCACCGGGGCACTCCAGCAGGCGGCCGCAAAAGGCCCTGCCGGACCGCTCGGCGAAGAACTGCACCGCGTGCTGCGCGACGTGCGTGCGGGCAAGTCGCGCGCCGACGCGCTGCGCGGTTTCGCCGACCGCATCGGCGAACCGGCGATCGCGAACCTGGTCTCCACGGTCATTCAGGCCGAGAACATGGGCATGAGCCTGGGCCCGATGCTGCGCGCGCAGGGCGAACAACGCCGCGCGGAGCGCTTCGCCCGCGCCGAGAAGGCGGCGATGGAAGCGCCCGTGAAGATGCTGCTCCCACTGATCGCCTGCATCTTCCCCTGCACCTTCATCGTGCTCGGCTTTCCGATCGCGGTGAAGTTCATGACCATGGGGCTGTGAGCATGCGCGTCCTTGTCGCCCGCAGCTTCCTGCAACGCGCCCGCGGCCTGCTCGGACGCACGCACCTCGCCGCCGACGAGGCCTTGCTGCTTCGTCCATGCTCGTCGGTCCACACCTTCGGCATGTGCTTCGCCATCGACGTGGTGTTCATCGACCCGCAAGGCGTCGTTGTCGCGGTGCGCGAGGCGCTCGGCCCGTGGCGTTTCGCGCGTTGCCGCGGCGCCGCCGCCGTGCTCGAGATGGCGGCCGGCGCCGCGAGACGGGCGGGACTCGTCCCCGGCACGCATCTCAGGCTGGCTTCCACCTTGTCGGTGGTAGTGCGCGCATGATGAATCCCGCCCATCCGCTGCCGCCGGCGCGGCGGCCTCTTCCACGGCTTCTTCCACGGCCTTGGCGCCACCGCCAGCGGGGCGCCGGCGCGGCCGAGTTCGTCATCGTCGCCCCGGCCCTGCTCGCGCTCACACTGGCGATGCTGCAGACCGGGCTCGCCTTCCATGCCCGCAGCATCGTCAATTACGCCAGCTTCGAGGCCGCGCGCGCCGGAAGCATCGCCAACGCCGGACTGGCGAGCATGCGCCTGGCCTTCGCGCGCGCGATGACCCCCTATTACGGCGGCGGTCGCAACCTGGCCGAGCTCGCCGACGCCTTCGCCGCGGCACAGATCGATCTCGCCGCCGCCCTGCGCATCGAGATCGTCTCCCCCACCCGCGAGAGCTTCGACGACTACCACAGCCTGGCGGCCGCGCGCCGCCTGCAGACCACGGCGCGGGTGATTCCGTCCGCGCAGCCGGGCGTGCTCGGCTGCCCGGCGGACCGCGCGAACTGCAACGCCGATCCGGCAAGCAACCGCTCGGGCCAGACACTCGCCGACGCCAACCTGCTCAAGCTGCGCGTCACCTGGGGGCTGCCGCCGGCCAAGCAGGTTCCCCTCGCCGGACGATTCTTCACCTGGGCCCTGCGCATGCTCGATCCGGACGACGACGACGCCTTCCGCCGCGGCCTGGTGGAGGCCGGCCGCATCCCGATGGTGAGCCAGGTCACGCTGCGCATGCAGTCCGACGCGATCGAGAACGAGGCGATGCGGCCCCGTACGGCGGGAAGCGCCACCCCCCCAGCCGCCGATTCGACGCCCCTGCCCGGCTGCACCCCCACGGCCCCTCTGTGCACGCCCGAACCTGCGACCGCGGACACTGCACCCGAGGCGGCGGACCCGACCGGGGAAGACGGTACGCCGGCTGGCGACGGCAGCGGATCCGACGGTGAGCCGGGGCCGGGAACCGACAGCGGCGACGAAACCGAGGACGCGGAGGACGCCGAGGACGCGGAGGAGGAACCCGAGTGCTGAACGCTGCCCCCACGCTGTCATGCGATACCCCCGCGGCCTTGTACCGCCGGACCACTCCGGCGCGGCGGCAACCGATGCGCAGCTCGTCCGCATGCCTGCAGCCGCCAGCCGGTCCGCTGCACCATGCGATGCGGGCGGGTGCCGCACTGCTGGCGGCGCTCTGTATCACGGCGCTCCCCGGGGTAGCGGCCGAGACCTCGGCGGCGCAATCCGGCGCCGCGGATCACGGCATCCAGCAGAGCGGGTGCGGAATCACGATGAGCTGTGCACCGGACTCTGCGCAGGACGGCCCCTCGGCGCCAGAGCCCCCCGCAGCGGGGCAATGCGTCTCCAACAACGCGGGCAACCCCTGCGGCAGCGCCAGCGGCCCGGCCAGCCAGGGTTCCACCACCGGCCAGGACGTCGGCGCGGGAAACCCGATCGACGTCCTCTCGGGCAACAAGTACCAACAGGAGGTCGATCTTCCGGCGCTGCCAGGCATCCTCGGCCTCGAGATCGTCCGCCACTACAACAGCCGACGTGCGCGCCCGGGCGACATCGGGGCGCTCGGCAGCGGCTGGAGACTGTCCTACGAAACGCGCCTGAACATCCGCGACGATCGCCTCGAAATCCTCCAGGCCGACGGCGCGCGGGTAATCTTCGCGCGCCGGCCCGGTGAGCCGCAGCGCTGCGCCAGCCGCGACCCCAGCCGCGGCGAGATCCTGCTCCGGCACCGCCCCGGCGGCGGCGACGAATATCTCTGGCGCTGGCCCGACGGCCGCAGCCTGCTGTTCGACAGCGCCGGCCACCTGGTGCAGATCCTCGTTGCGAGCGGCGAGTTCGTCTCACTGCGCCACGATGCCGCCGGCCGGCTGCTGCAGGTCACCGACCCGCAGGGCCGCAGCCTGCAAGTTCACTACCACGCGCCCGGCAGCGGCATCGACGGCATCACCCACATCGACAGTCCGCTCGGACGCTTCTCGTATGCGCAGGAACGCGTCGCGCTTCCCGCGCGGACGGACGCAGGCACGCAGCCTGGGCGCTCCGTCCACGCTCCGCAACGCCCGGGCTCTGCCGGCCCGAGCCGCCCCCTGCAGCGCGGCGCTCCCGCCGGAAAGGCCGCTGCACCCGCGGTCACCGCGGCGCGCCTGCTCCGTGTCGACTACCCCGGCGCACCGGCTGCGCAGACCGGCGGAGCCGCCGCGCGCGAATATCACTACGAGGACCCGCGCCATCCGGTCGCGCTCACCGGCATCAGCGTGCTCGCGCGTCAGCCCGCAGGCCCGCCCGTGCCCGAACGCATCGCCAGCTACGCCTACGACCACGCCGGGCGCGGCATCCGCTCGGTGCGTGGCGCGCTGCCGGCAGGCGGTGAAAGCGGCCCCGAGGACGTGCGCCTCGACTATCCCGAACGCGGCCGCAGCGTGCTCACCAACAGCCTCGGCCAGCGCACCACCTACCTTGGCGCGGTGATCGCCGGCCAGCGCCGCCTGCTCGAAGCGCGCGGCCCGGGCTGCGCGCGCTGCGGCCCCACCGACGTCCGCTACCGCTACACGCCCGACGGCCGACTGAGCGCCATCACGACCCTGGACGCCGAGGGCAGGCCGCGCCTTTCCACCCAGCACCGTTTCGACGCCCGCGGGCGCCTCGCCGAGACCCTCGGTGCCGATCTCTCCGGCGCCCGGCCGCGCCTGCTCGACCGCACGCGCTACGAATATCCCGACACGCCGGCAACCACGCTCGCCGACACGGACCGTGCAGCGCAACGCACCGAGCCCGCCGCGACGACGCCTCCGCGCGCGATCATCCGCCCGAGCGTCGTCCCCGGCCGCGAGCACCGCATCGAGCTGCGCTACAACGCGACCGGCCAGCCCATCGAACTGCGCGAGTCCGGTTTCAGCCCGATCGACGCCGAAGGCCGGCCGGATCCCGTACCGATCGAACGCCGCGTCACCTGGCGCTACGCCACGATCAACGGTCGCAGCGTGCTTGCCGAGCTCGACGGCCCGCTCCCCGACGGAGCGGACGCCAGCCCGCTCGACAGCGACCTCGTCCGCCTGCACTGGGACGAACGCGGCAGCTTCATTCGCGCGCTGGAAGGTCCCGGCGGCCAGCGCAGCGAGATCGAATCCGATCCGGCCACCGGCCTGCCGCGGCGGGTGCGCGATGCCGAAGGTCACGAGACCCACTTGCGCCACGACTCCGCCGGCCAGCTGATCCGGTGGCGCAGCCGCAGCGCGGGTGAGGCGGCAGATCGCATCCACGCTGCCGAATACGATGCCCTCGGCCAACTCGTCGAGCTGCGCTCCGGAGAGGATGAAGAGCGCCTGCATCCGCGCTGGCGGCGCGCCTTCGATGCCGCCGGCCGCCTGCAGTGGCACGCCGACGCGCTCGGCATCCTGCGGACCTGGGCCTACGACCACGAGAGCCGCGTCGTCGAGACCGGGCTGCGCAGCGCCAGCCGGCTGCTGCGGCGCCGCTGGCGTTACGACGAGCACGGACGCCTCGCCGCGATCGACGACGACACCGGCTTCACCCGCAGCCTGCGCCACGACGTCGCAGGCCGGATCGTCGGCCTCCTGGACAGTCACGGTCGCGAGCTGCTGCCGCCCGCGCGCCACCCCGACGGCGGATCCGCGCCGGCAGCACCCCCTGCCCACCCACGCATCCTGAAGGACGACTTCGGACGCCCCGTCCTCGAACGCAGTCCCGACGCCGGAGCGCGCTGGCGCAGTTTCGATGCCGCGGGGCGCCTTGTCGCCATGGGCGACGCCCTCGGCCACCGCGCGCGCTACACCTGGGACCCGCGCGGCCGCATCCTCGCCCAGGAGATCACCGACGGGCGCAACGGCAGCACCGAGACCACCCGCTGGCGCTACGACGGCTCCCGCCTGCTCGAAGTCGATCACCCCAATGGGCGCGAACGCTACGAGTACGACCAGCGCGGCTTGCGCAGCGCGCGCATCGTGAGCCTGAAGCGCGACGGCGGCGAGCTCGTCGTGGTCACGCGCTACGAGTACGACGCCGAGAGGCATCTTGTCGCCACCACCCTGCCTGACGGCAGTCGCCTGCGCTACGAGCGCAACGGCCAGGGCCAGGTCGTCGCGCTGAAGCGCCAGCCGGTGGCCACGCCCTGGCTGCGCGCGCTGGCGCGCGAACAGGTCATCGCCAGCGCGTTCCAGCGCGATCTCTTCGGCCTGCGTGGCTTCCGGGCCGGCAACGGCATGCGTACGTTGCACGAGCGCACGCGCACCGGCACCTTGGTCCGCGTCGTTCATCTGCGCGCCGACGAGCGCGGCGCACCGGTCCGTAATGCACGTGCGCTGCTGCCGATCGCACTTGGCCAGCCCCTGGCCACGCGCATCGAACGCTTGTTCGGCATTTCCGCGGCCCACGCCGCGCAGGCAAACACCGATGCGGACGTCACCCAGCCGGTGGAGGCAGCAGATGGCCAAGCCCTCGAAGGTGCGTTACCACGGCTGCAGGAGACTGTCGCGTCCGCCGACGCCATCCTGCTCGACTACCAGTACGTCTGGGACCCGGAAGGCAACCTCCTGCACGCGCGCCGGCGCGAGCCCGGAGGCCCGCTGCCCTCGACGCGCCGCAGCCAGGCCTACGACCTTCGCAACCAGCTCGTGGCCAGCGTCGAATGGCGGGACGACGGCGACGTGCTGGCCGAAACCGCCGTGTGGCGTTACGCCTACGATCGCCACCAGCGCCGCGTCCTTGCCCAGGAAGGCGCCGTGTCGCAGCAGGAGCTCGCCGGCCACACCCGCCCGACCCACTTCGCACCGGGCAGCCACCGTGCCTTGTCCTCGAGCCCACGCGCAGCGAACGTGCCGGCGCGGGCCGCCGCGAGCCGACCGCACGAGGCCGCCACGCCCGGTCACCACGACGCCAGCGGCCAGCCCGAACGCTTCGGCGCGCGCAGCCTGCGATGGGACGCACTCGGCCGCCTGGTCGAGGTGCACGCAGGCGATCGCAGCATCGCCCGCTACGCCTACGACCACCGCGGCCTGCGCATCGAGCGCACGCGCTTCGATCCCGCAATGGTCGCGCCCACCACGACCCACACCGTGTACGACGACGCCCGCCAACCCCTCGCAGAGCTGGACGCCGACGGCAGATTGATCCGCCAGTATCTGTGGCTCGCCGACCTGCCCCTCGCCGTGCTCGACACTCCGGCGCGCCCCGACAGCACAACCGACTCCGCGCGACGCATCCTCGCAGACCTCGGCCGCATCGCGCAAAGCTGGCTCGCCCCGCAGGCCGGCCTCGCCTGGCTGCACACCAACCACCTCGGCGCCCCCGAACTGGCCACCGACGCCGACGGCGAGCCGCTCTGGCGCGCGCGCCACGCCCCCTTCGGCGCCGCGACGGTCACCACCTCGCCCCGGCGTCCCGACTTCACCCTCGACCTGCGCCTGCCCGGCCAGGTCTTCGACGCCGAAACCGGCCTGCACTACAACCGCCGCCGCTACTACGCGCCGACCCTGGGCCAATACCTCACCCCCGACCCGCTCGGTACGCCGGACGGGCCGAACCCGTATGCGTATGCGGCTTTCAATCCGCTGCGGAACGTGGATCCGGATGGGCTGGTGCTGTTCGCGTTCGATGGGACGGGGAACAGCGACGACCTCAACGACCCGGCGATGGCGGGCAGCGGATTCAGCAATGTGGTGTATTTCTTTGACGCTTACACTGCCACCAAGCGCTATGTCAGTGGCGTCGGCACCGTGCATCACGACATCGACTACGGCGACATCCGCCCGGAAGACCACGCGACCGGCCGTCTGCTGTGGTGGCTGACACCGGGCGATCCGGTCCATGTGAACGACATGGGCGGCAACTACTCGGGGCCGGCACGGATCGGGCGGATGAGCCAATACCTGGACGACGAGGCCGAGCTCTTCAGTGACGACCGGGTAATGGACATCGACATCGTCGGCTTCAGCCGCGGCGCGGCCCAGGCGCGCGAGTTCGCCAACCGGATCGTCGCGAAGACGGTTCGCCATGAGGGCCAGGACTACTACCGCTACACGAACCGCCGCGGAGACTCTGCCTGTCAGGCGGTCGATTTCCGCTTCATGGGGCTCTTCGACACCGTGCTATCGACCAATTTCAGCGGCGAAGCGTATCGCCTCGGGATCCCGGAGGTCTTCGCCCATGTCGCGCAGGCGGTCGCGCTCAACGAGCACCGCTCGGACTCGATCACGGAGTTCGCCTATCGCAACCCGAAGCCGCACCGCATGCACTGGGGCGGCTTTCCGCTCGAGTCGATCGGCGCCAGCAGCGCTGCGCCCGGTCGCATCCGCATCGAGAAGGGTTTCATCGGCGCCCATGCGGACATCGGCGGGGGCTATCCCGACGCCGAGCAAGGCCTCTCGCGCGTCGCCCTCGATTGGATGGTCCGGCAGGCAGAGCTAGCAGGCGTCGACATGAAGGAGACTCCACGGATTCCGCGGGAGGATGTGCCCCTGCACGACCAGAGCAATGTGATCGAGATCGGCAACCCGCAACACAGCATCGTTCCACGCCCGACCGGGAACGGCGATCTGCCCCGGATCGATTACGTCTTCCCCGAGGACCGCGCGGTCAACGGCGCGGTGGCCGGAGATCGCCAGCGCCGCATGGCGTTCGACAACGGCAGCCTCACCCACGCCGACACCCTGCGCTACATCACCTGGCTCCCGCGCGACGCCACAAGGCGCGGCGACGGCTCCGCGCTCGACCCGCGCCGTCTCGGCGACGTCACCGGCACGGTGGATATGGCGAGCTACCTCGCCTGGCTCGGGCAGCCCGAGAACGGCTACACGACGACAAATGGAGGATTCTGATGCGACGACGCTTCCTGATCCGGCTCGCGGTGGCGGCCCTCGGCACGCACCTTATGGCGGCCTGTCGCGTGACCCCGCCGGCAGCCCCGCCCACCCCGCTCACCGAATCCCAGGCGCGCTACCTGGAGAGCCGGCAGCGCATGCTGCAACGCTTCGGCCGTCCCGGCTTCGAGTTGGTGGTCGATGCGGTGGCCGGACAGGAGTTCCTCGGCGTGGAGTTCTTCCCGGAGTATGCGAAACACTCCTTTTACCGGGCAGGCGGGCAGACCTTGCGATCGCAGGCCAAGATGATCCTCTCCCAACCGGTCCCCGAACGCGCCCGGATTCTCTGGCGAGACTCCGACAAGTTCGCTCCCGACGGACGCGCGGTCTACGCCGGCAACATCCTCGGCGACGAAACCATCGAAGTCGGCTCCCGCATCCCGCAGGAGATCATCGACGACCTCGAGCGCGACCCGCGCGGCAATCTGCGGCTCAAGTTCCGCATGAGCAAGGATGGCACGCTGTTCGGCTGGGATATCCAGCGCCGGCCGGGCTACGATCCGAACCTGCGCGACCCGCAAGGCCGGGACATCCACTTTCCCGCCGTCCACTCCTTCGCCGGGGGCGATTTCCGTGAGGCCGAAATCGTCAACGGCAAGGTCGTGCACAAGGGCTGGTACATCGAGCGCCGCACCGGCCGAAAGGTCGAGACGGACTATTGACGCGCGCGCGGTGAAGGCGCACGGGACCGACTGCACCGTCCCGCGCGGACTCACGCCGCCTGACGTCGCGTCGCCGCGCGGGTGCTCACCAGGATGCCGCCGACGATCAGCAGGAAGGCGATGCCGTGGTAGGGGCGCGGCCACTCGCCGATGACGGCGGCGGAGAACACCGCGGCGAAGAGCGGGGTGAGGTTGTAGAAGATGGCCGCGGTGGCCGGGCCGGCCTCGGCCACCGCCACGCCCCAGGAGCGGTAGGCGATGATCGAGGGGCCGACGGCGATATAGACGATGGCCGCGACCAGGCCCCACGACCACTGCGTGGGCCCGGACGGGAACACGACGTCGCCCGCCGCGGCTGCGGCCACCGCCCACAGCACGCCGAAGACGCACTGGGCGACCAGGAACTCGGCCCAGTTCCACTTCGGCCGCGCCTCGCCCGCCATGTGCGCGGGCGGGCGCGCGAGCAGCCAGCTGTAGCCGGTCCAGCCGAGCATGGCGAGCAGCATGAGCAGGTCGCCCTCGACGAACTCGATGCGCGCGATCGCGGCCGGGTCGCCGCGCGACAGCACCAGCGCCACCCCGACCAGGGAGAGCAGCGCGCCGAAGACCTGCACCGGGCGCGGGATGACGCGGTAGAACACGGCGCCGATCAGCATCATCCACACCGGCGCGCTGGAGGCGATCAGGGTGACGTTGAGCGGCGTGCTGGTGCGCAGCGCCATGTACTGCAGCGCGTTGTACGCGCCCACGCCGATCAGCCCGAGCACCGCGAGGTGGGCCCAGCGCGCGCGGATCTGCGCACGTGCCGCCGGCGTGCCGAGCGCGCGCCAGCCGAGCGGCAGCAGCAGCACGAAAGCGAGCATCCAGCGCACCGCGTTGAGCCAGAGCGGGTCCATGCTGCCGATGGCGAGGCGGCCGACGACCGCATTGCCCGCCCACAGCAGGGGCGGCAGGACGAGGAAGAAGACGAGTCGGGGAGTCAGGTGCATTTGGGGGGTCGATCTTTATTGTTTTGCGGGCAGCGTGGAGGCTGCCCGCACGCGAGGCCGCAACCTTAGCGGTTTTCCGACAGGCCTGGCCAGTCCGCCGCGCCGAGCGCGAACTTGTAGGCGAAGCCGCTCCAGGACTCGCCCCGGCGCAGGGCGTCGATGAAGCCGGCACGATCGGTGATCCAGCTCCCGCCCACCACGGTGACACCGCGGGCGAACAGCGGATCGGGCAGGCAGCCGGCGCTCGGGCCGATCAGCACGATGCGCCGCGCATTGCGGCAATGCGCGAGCATGTCGTCCACCGTGTGGTTGAGCAGGATGGTGCTGGTCGACAGCACCTTGTTGCAGTCTTCCAGCGCCGCGGCGTCGAGGGTGACGCGGTAGCCGTCGTAGTGGCCGGCATAGTCGGGGTTCAGCTCGATCACGGTGAGCTGCGCG
This sequence comes from Thauera aminoaromatica S2, assembly GCF_000310185.1. Taxonomy (GTDB): domain Bacteria; phylum Pseudomonadota; class Gammaproteobacteria; order Burkholderiales; family Rhodocyclaceae; genus Thauera; species Thauera aminoaromatica. The sequence goes on from NZ_AMXD01000004.1 coordinate 65,974, forward strand.
CCGGCAGCGGTGACCTGCTTCAGCAGCGGGGTGAACAACCCCACCATGCCGACGTGGTCGCCCGCCTGCGGGTCGATGCCGCCGATCGAGTCGGTGGCGCGCGGCGGCGCGAAGCCGATGCGCTCCATCACCGTGCG
>NZ_AMXD01000005.1 GCF_000310185.1 Thauera aminoaromatica S2
GTCGCGATCGACGTCGCGAGCCGCGACGCGCGGCGGCGGGCGTGACGGTTTCCGTGGGAGCGACGCAAGTCGCGATCGACGTTACGAGCCGCGACGCGCGGCGGCGGGCGCGAGGCGGCTGAAACCGGGCCCGCCCCGCGCCCGCGAACAGGTGTCAGCCGCCGAAGAAGTCCCGCACCTTGTCCATCCACCCCTGCGCCTTGGGGTTGTGGCGGGTGGCGTTGCCGCTGGCGCTCTCCTCGAACTCGCGCAGCAACTCCTTCTGACGCTCGGTCAGGTTCACCGGGGTCTCGACCACCACGTGGCACATCAGGTCGCCGTGCACGTGGCTGCGCACGTTCTTGATGCCCTTGCCGCGCAGCCGGAAGACCTTGCCGCTCTGCGTCTCCGCGGGGATCTTCAGCCGCGCCATGCCTTCCAGCGTCGGGATCTCGATCTCGCCGCCGAGCGCCGCGGTGGTGATGCTGATCGGCATCTCGCAGTGCAGGTCGTCGTGGTCGCGCTCGAACACCGCGTGCTTGCGGATGTGGATCTCGACGTAGAGGTCGCCCGGCGGGCCGCCGTTGAGGCCGGGCTCGCCGTGGCCGGCGTGGCGCAGGCGCATGCCGTCGTCGATGCCGGCGGGGATCTTCACCTCGAGCGTCTTCTGCTTCTTGGTGCGGCCGGCGCCGCCGCAGTCGCGGCACGGGTCGGGGATGATCTTGCCGCTGCCGTGGCACTTCGGGCAGGTCTGCTGGATCGAGAAGAAGCCTTGCTGCACGCGCACCTGGCCGTGGCCCTGGCAGGTCGGGCAGGGTTTGGGATGGGTGCCGGGCTTGGCGCCGCTGCCGTGGCAGGTGCCGCACTCCTCGACGGTGGGGATGCGGATCGTCTTCTCGGCGCCGCGCGCGGCCTCTTCCAGGGTGATCTCGAGGTTGTAGCGCAGGTCGGCGCCGCGATAGACGTTTGAGCGCCCGCCGCGTCCGCCGCCCCCGAAGAGGTCGCCGAAGATGTCGCCGAAGGCGTCGGCGAAGCCGTCGAAGCCCTGCGCGCCGGGGCCCGCGCCCATCGACGGATCGACGCCGGCGTGGCCGTAGCGGTCGTAGGCAGCCTTCTTCTGCGGGTCGGAGAGCATCTCGTAGGCCTCCTTGGCCTCCTTGAACTTCTCCTCGGCTTCCTTGTTGTCCGGATTGCGGTCCGGATGAAACTTCATGGCCAGCTTGCGGTAGGCCTTCTTGATCTCGTCGTCGCCGGCGTCGCGGTTGACGCCCAGGACTTCGTAGTAATCGCGTTTGGACATGGTGCTGCGCTCAGTCTGGTCTCAAGCAAAGGCCGAGCCGGCACCGGAGCAGGGCTCCGGCGGGGCTCGGCCGCGAAGGATTCGCCAGAACGACGATTACTTCTTGTCCTTCACTTCGGTGAATTCGGCATCCACCACGTCGGCGTCGTCGGCCTTGCCGCCGGCCTGCTGGCCGCCCGCTCCCGCACCTGGCTGGGCGCCGCCTTCGGCCTGGGCCTGGGCGTACATGTGCTCGCCGAGCTTCTGCGCGGCCATCGCCAGGGCCTGGCTCTTGGCTTCGATGCTGTCCTTGTCGCCGCTCTTGATCGACTCTTCGGCCTCCTTCATCGCGGCTTCGATCTTGGACTTCTCGTCGTCGGAGAGCTTGTCGCCGTACTCGGTCAGCGCCTTCTTGGTCGAGTGGATCAGCGCGTCACACTGGTTGCGCGCGTCGACCAACTCGTGGGCCTTCTTGTCTTCCTCGGCGTGCGCCTCGGCGTCGCGCACCATGCGCTGGACTTCCTCGTCCGACAGGCCGGAGTTGGCCTGGATCTTGATCTTGTTCTCCTTGCCGGTCGCCTTGTCCTTGGCCGACACGTGCAGGATGCCGTTGGCGTCGATGTCGAAGGTGACCTCGATCTGCGGCATGCCGCGCGGCGCCGGCGGGATGTCGGAGAGGTTGAACTGGCCCAGGCTCTTGTTGCCCGAGGCCATCTCGCGCTCGCCCTGCAGGACGTGGATGGTCACGGCCGACTGGTTGTCGTCGGCGGTCGAGAAGACCTGGCTGGCCTTGGTCGGGATCGTGGTGTTCTTCTGGATCAGCTTGGTCATCACGCCGCCCAGGGTCTCGATGCCCAGCGACAGCGGGGTGACGTCGAGCAGCAGCACGTCCTTGACCTCGCCCTGCAGCACGCCGCCCTGGATGGAGGCGCCCACCGCCACGGCCTCATCAGGGTTGACGTCACGGCGCGGCTCCTTGGCGAAGAACTCCTTCACGCGGTCGATGACCTTGGGCATGCGGGTCTGGCCGCCGACCAGGATCACGTCGTCGATGTCCGAGACCTTGAGGCCGGCGTCCTTGAGCGCGATGCGGCAGGGCTCGATCGAGCGCTCGATCAGGTCTTCCACCAGCGACTCGAACTTGGCGCGGGTGATCTTGATCGCGAGGTGCTTTGGGCCCGAGGCGTCGGCGGTGATGTAGGGCAGGTTGATCTCGGTCTGCTGGCCGGAGGACAGCTCGATCTTGGCCTTCTCGGCGGCTTCCTTCAGGCGCTGCAGTGCGAGCACGTCGTTCTTGAGATCGACGCCCTGTTCCTTTTTGAACTCGGTGACGATGTAGTCGATGATGCGCTGGTCGAAGTCCTCGCCACCCAGGAAGGTGTCGCCGTTGGTCGCCAGCACCTCGAACTGGTGCTCGCCGTCGAGGTCGGCGATCTCGATGATCGAGATGTCGAAGGTGCCGCCGCCGAGGTCATACACCGCGATCTTGGAGTCGCCCGGCTTCTTGTCCATGCCGAAGGCGAGCGCGGCCGCGGTGGGCTCGTTGATGATGCGCTTGACTTCCAGGCCGGCGATGCGGCCGGCGTCCTTGGTGGCCTGACGCTGGCTGTCGTTGAAGTAGGCCGGCACGGTGATGACCGCTTCGGTGACTTCCTCGCCGAGGTAGTCCTCGGCGGTCTTCTTCATCTTGCGCAGGATCTCGGCGGAGACCTGCGGCGGCGCGATCTTCTTGCCGCGCACTTCCACCCAGGCGTCGCCGTTGTCGGCCTTGGTGATGGTGAAGGGCATCAGGTCGATGTCCTTCTGCACTTCCTTCTCCTGGAAGCGACGGCCGATCAGGCGCTTGATCGCGAACAGGGTGTTCTTGGCGTTGGTGACCGCCTGGCGCTTGGCCGGCGCGCCGACCAGGATCTCGCCGTCTTCGGCGTAGGCGACCACCGAGGGGGTGGTGCGCGCGCCTTCGGAGTTCTCGATGACCTTCGGCTTGCCGCCTTCCATCACGGAGACGCAGCTGTTGGTGGTGCCGAGGTCGATACCGATGATCTTGCCCATGAGAGTTCCTTTTTCGTCTGGATTCGGGTGGCGCGGCCTGTGGCGCGCCGGTCTGGTTCGAATATGGGGCGGGCGGACGCGCTTTCAAGCGCGCCGCGCGAATTTGCCTGCGGGGGTTACTGGGCCTTGCCCTTGGAGACCATCACCATCGCCGGGCGGATGACGCGCTCGCTGAGCAGGTAGCCCTTCTGCAGCACGGTGACGACGGTGTTGGGCTCGGCATCGGCCTCGACCATGCTGATCGCCTGGTGCTTGTTGGGGTCGAACTTCTGCCCGAGCGGGTTCTCCTCGGCGAGCTTGGCGCCCTCGAACGCGGAGATCAGCTGCCGGAGGGTGAGCTCCACGCCCTCGCGCATCTTCTCGACGGTCTGGTTCTCGGTGGCGAGCGCGGCCTCCAGGCTGTCCTTGACCGGCAGCATCGCGGTGGCGAACTTCTCGGCGGCGAATTTGGAGGCCTTGGCGATGTCGTCCTGCGCGCGTCGGCGCAGGTTTTCGGTCTCGGCCTTGGCGCGCAGCCAGGCGTCGTGGTGCTCGGCGGCCTTCAGCTCGGCCTGGCGCAGCGCCTCCTCGAGGCTCGGCATGCTGTCGATGCCGTTCTCCGGCGCGGTGTCCGCCGCCGCAGCGGCGGCCTGGAGGTCGAGCTCCGGGCCTCGCTGCGCGGGCTGCTGCGCGCCGCCCTGCGCGGCCTGTTCCGCCGGCTGGTCGGTGGGGTTCTGGCTGGCCTGGTTCGGGTCCTGCATGTCGGTTGGCTCCGTGTTGGAATGCGAAACAGCCGGGTACTTGGGGACGGTCGGCGCGAGTTCAAGAGGCTTGGGTCAAAAAATGTTGAAGGCGCTCGTGCGGGCCGAGGCTCCAAACAGGTCAAGGTTCGACGCCGCAGATGACGAGCAACTCGTACTGCAGCCGATGCCCTACGGTGCGCTTCAATGAGGCCGCGGCTTATTGCCGTGGATGACGCCCGCAAGCCGGCGAAGTTCGCGGCGGATACCGATTGCTTCAATGAGGCCACGGCTTATTGCCGTGGATGACGTGCCGGGTCAGACGACCACGACCAGCACGACGGGCCCGCTTCAATGAGGCCACGGCTTATTGCCGTGGATGACGGCGCGGGCATCTGCGCCTGTGATGGGGGTCATGCGCTTCAATGAGGCCACGGCTTATTGCCGTGGATGACACCAATCGAGGTTGTACCGCTGGCCGGTGTAGTCATGCTTCAATGAGGCCACGGCTTATTGCCGTGGATGACATTGATCCGATGGCTGCCGAACTTCACGGCGCTGGTGGCTTCAATGAGGCCACGGCTTATTGCCGTGGATGACATACGCAGCCGTGATCGCGTCGTATTCCTCATCGGGCTTCAATGAGGCCACGGCTTATTGCCGTGGATGACGCTGCCGTGGCGATGGCTCGCCAGCGCCGCGAGGCCGCTTCAATGAGGCCACGGCTTATTGCCGTGGATGACCATCCGCCGCATTGCAGGCATGCTCGACGGTCACGAGCTTCAATGAGGCCACGGCTTATTGCCGTGGATGACCAGCAAGAGAGCATCGACCAGATCAAGGCCGCCACGCTTCAATGAGGCCACGGCTTATTGCCGTGGATGACATCGTGAGAGCCAATACGTCTTTCCCGCATGGGATCAGCTTCAATGAGGCCACGGCTTATTGCCGTGGATGACATCGGCTGGAACGGTACCAGCGCCGCGGCCACGACCAAGCTTCAATGAGGCCACGGCTTATTGCCGTGGATGACCAACTCACAGCGCTCGACGAGGCGAACAACCTACTCGCTTCAATGAGGCCACGGCTTATTGCCGTGGATGACCAGAAGGCGCCCACCTGCAAAACGCGGTCGTGAACGAGGCTTCAATGAGGCCACGGCTTATTGCCGTGGATGACCGCGAGTCGGCGAGTTCGGCATAGCGCACGCCAGATGAGCTTCAATGAGGCCACGGCTTATTGCCGTGGATGACGCCGCAGACAAGGCCGAGGCCACCGCGAAGCGCGTCGCTTCAATGAGGCCACGGCTTATTGCCGTGGATGACGTGCGGTACCTGGGGCGCGTTGTTACCGGGAGGGCTGCTTCAATGAGGCCACGGCTTATTGCCGTGGATGACTCCGTCTGGACGTGCCCCATTTGTTCCCGGCGGATGCTTCAATGAGGCCACGGCTTATTGCCGTGGATGACACCCGCCGCACGGCCGGACATGCGGAACCCCCGGCGGCTTCAATGAGGCCACGGCTTATTGCCGTGGATGACGCAGCGCTGGATCCTGGCGCGGCGTAAGCACCCGGCGCTTCAATGAGGCCACGGCTTATTGCCGTGGATGACCGGCTGCCGGCCGACTGCCCGGAACCGACGCGGGACCAGCTTCAATGAGGCCACGGCTTATTGCCGTGGATGACGCGGGCGAACACCGCCCTTGCGCCCGATGCCGGCGTAGCTTCAATGAGGCCACGGCTTATTGCCGTGGATGACGCCTGCGCTCCGCTGCGGCTTCCGGTTCTCCCTTGACGGCTTCAATGAGGCCACGGCTTATTGCCGTGGATGACATCGAAAGGGATGTATTCAAACCGCCCAACGCCATGCTTCAATGAGGCCACGGCTTATTGCCGTGGATGACCACCCTTCCTGAGTATCAGCGCGTCACTTCTGCCACGCTTCAATGAGGCCACGGCTTATTGCCGTGGATGACACCCCAGCCCGCCGCTTCACCGCCGCCACCGGCGCAGCTTCAATGAGGCCACGGCTTATTGCCGTGGATGACCCATCGCCGTCACGGGCAGCGTGCCTGCGGCGTCCTGGCTTCAATGAGGCCACGGCTTATTGCCGTGGATGACGCAGCGCATCCTGCGCAACCCGCTCCAGCCCGGTAATCGCTTCAATGAGGCCACGGCTTATTGCCGTGGATGACTGGATTACGCGCAGCTGCTGCGCTTCGGGTATCGGGTGGCTTCAATGAGGCCACGGCTTATTGCCGTGGATGACGACCTGCGAGCGCGTTTCCGCCACCGCGCGGCCAATGCTTCAATGAGGCCACGGCTTATTGCCGTGGATGACCGCATTGGGGCCGATCATGAGGACGCCCATGGCGAGGCTTCAATGAGGCCACGGCTTATTGCCGTGGATGACTGTTGGTCATGGCTCAGTCCTCCTCGACGATCACGGCGCTTCAATGAGGCCACGGCTTATTGCCGTGGATGACCAACGGCGGCAAAGTCCTGAAGGTCTCGGCCGATGGAGCTTCAATGAGGCCACGGCTTATTGCCGTGGATGACAACGGCTTCAGGCGCAGCCGGCCGAGCTGGAGCGCGTTGCTTCAATGAGGCCACGGCTTATTGCCGTGGATGACGAGGGATCTGGAGCGCGAGAGCGCCAAGCGCTTTGACAAGCTTCAATGAGGCCACGGCTTATTGCCGTGGATGACCGGTTGGCTATTGGGAGGTGCAGGATCTTCGATTCGAGGCTTCAATGAGGCCACGGCTTATTGCCGTGGATGACCGAAGAGGTCGCGCGAAAGAACGGCAAGAGCACCTGGGCTTCAATGAGGCCACGGCTTATTGCCGTGGATGACGCCGCATCATGGACACCGGCAAGCGCCACGGCGACGCTTCAATGAGGCCACGGCTTATTGCCGTGGATGACCCATGCAGCAGATGAACCTGATGCAGCCGCAGCAACCCGCTTCAATGAGGCCACGGCTTATGGCTCTATGCCCTTTCCAGTGGAAATTGACTCAACAACAAACCGTGTGATCGGTGGTACAACGCCCCGATCTTGACCGCACCCGCACCCGCACCCGCACCCGCACCCGCACCCGCACCCGCACAGACCATGAGCTCTCCGATCGAAGCCCTCTTCACCACCGCGCTCGGCCTGCAGCCGCCCTGGTACGTCGCCAAGGTGGACCTCGACACCGCGAAGCGGCGGATCGACTTCGAAGTCGAGCACGCCGGCAAGCGCGTGCCCTGTCCGGCCTGTGGGGCGGCGCATCAGCCGGTCCACGATCGAGTGCGGCGCAGCTGGCGTCACCTGGACTTCTTTCAGTTCGAGGCGTGGCTCCATGCCGACATCCCGCGCGTGCAGTGCTCGGGCTGCGGCAAGACCACGCAGCTGCCGGTGCCGTGGGCTCGCGAGGGCAGCGGTTTCACGCTGCTGTTCGAGGCGCTGGGCCTGTCCCTGTGCAGCGAGTTGCCCGTGCGCCAGGCCGCCGCCCAGATGCGCGTCGCGCCCAAGCGGCTGTGGGGGCGGATCCGCCATTACGTTCACGGTGCACGCGCTCGGGATGACATGTCGGGCGTGCGCTACGTCGGCATCGACGAGACCAGCGTCAAGCGCGGGCACGCGTACATCACCGTGGTGCATGACCTGGAGGCCAAGCGCCTGCTGTTCGCCACGCCCGGGCGAGACCACGCGACCCTGCAGGCCTTTGCCCAGGACCTGCGCGCGCACGGTGGCGAGCCGGAGCGGATCGAGCACGCCTGCATCGACATGAGCGCGGCCTACGCCAAGGGGATTGCCCAGGCGCTGCCCACGGCGCAGGTCAGCTACGACCGTTTCCACGTCGTGGCCCTGGCCAATACGGCGATGGACGAGGTTCGCCGCGAGGAGATGCGCAGCGCCGCAGCCGCGGTCCGCGCGGCGGCCGGTACGGGAAACAAGAAGACGCTGCGCCAGCTGTTGTGGGCGATGCGCAAGAACCCGCCGCAATGGACGCCGGCACAGTGCGACGCGATGAACTGGCTGCAGCGCTCGGGCCTCAAGAGTGCGCGGGCGTGGCGGATGAAGCAGGGCCTGCGGCTCGTCTACCGCGAGGCGGCGGCGAGCAACTGCGAAGAGGTCGCCCGCGGGGCCTTGATGAAGTGGATCAGTTGGGCCCGACGCTCTCGCCTGGAACCCTTCAAGCGGCTCGGCGCCACGGTCAAGGCGCATCTGGGCGGCGTGCTCCGCGGCATGCTCGACGGGCGCAGCAACGCCTACGTCGAGGCGATGAACGGGCAGCTTCAGCAGACGAAGACCGCCGCCCGAGGCTTCCGCAACCTCGACAATTTCATCGCCGTCGCCTACCTGCGCATGTCCAAGCTCGAGCATCTACCGAAGAACCCCATGGTGCCGGCGATCCCCCGCGAATACGGGCGCTACCGTCATGTTTGTTGTTGAGTCAATTTCCACTGGAAAGGGCATAGAGCCCGGCTTATTGCCGTGGATGACGGGATGGCGCGGTGCTCGCGTGGCGAGTGGCGCAGGCTTCAATGAGGCCACGGCTTATTGCCGTGGATGACCTCGCGCAGCGCGTCCGCCAACCAAATGTCAGACAAGCTTCAATGAGGCCACGGCTTATTGCCGTGGATGACCGGCATGCACCCGACGATCCAGAAGATCCGGGGCATGCTTCAATGAGGCCACGGCTTATTGCCGTGGATGACTGCGCGACTTTGTGACTGCATCGAACATCCGCTTCGCGCTTCAATGAGGCCACGGCTTATTGCCGTGGATGACTGAATCGCTCGGCCTCCAGTCAAGATACCAGGCGCTGCTTCAATGAGGCCACGGCTTATTGCCGTGGATGACAGCCCGACTATGAGGCGCTGGTCGCGGGCGGCATGCTTCAATGAGGCCACGGCTTATTGCCGTGGATGACTCACCCTGCGCCTCACCGAGGTCTGATCCAATGCCCATTGCTTCAATGAGGCCACGGCTTATTGCCGTGGATGACCCTGGAGCGGGCACATGGTTTGGATACACGATGACGCTTCAATGAGGCCACGGCTTATTGCCGTGGATGACGACATCGAGGGGCGCGTTGCGCATGTGCGCCAGTCGCTTCAATGAGGCCACGGCTTATTGCCGTGGATGACGCTCAATGCGATGGCCGAAGACGCGGATACGGTCGAGGCTTCAATGAGGCCACGGCTTATTGCCGTGGATGACGCAGAAGATCGAGCTCGCCAAGCGCGAACTCAGCCAGGCTTCAATGAGGCCACGGCTTATTGCCGTGGATGACCTCGCCGGCGCGACCTGGGAAAAGAGCATCAGCGAGGCTTCAATGAGGCCACGGCCTATTGCCGTGGATGACGTCTAGCAGAAAAGCAATCAGCGGCCGAGATCCCGATGCTTCAATGAGGCCACGGCTTATTGCCGTGGATGACTTTACGACTGGCCGGATGCCCCTAATGGATGGGGGCTTCAATGAGGCCACGGCTTATTGCCGTGGATGACTCAGCCCCGGTGGAAGCAGGCGATCCAGCCCCCCGCGCTTCAATGAGGCCACGGCTTATTGCCGTGGATGACAGATGCCGGGGGTGGCGTGACCATGGCGCACCCTGACGCTTCAATGAGGCCACGGCTTATTGCCGTGGATGACTTCGTCCTTCTCTTCGACCACGCGCTGCTGGTAGGGCAGCTTCAATGAGGCCACGGCTTATTGCCGTGGATGACGTTGAATTGCGAGCATGAACATCGACCCATCCATTCAGCTTCAATGAGGCCACGGCTTATTGCCGTGGATGACCTTCATCACCGGCGAGTGGATTCGCATCAACCCGAAGCTTCAATGAGGCCACGGCTTATTGCCGTGGATGACCGAAAGTGCCGGGTTTCCCATCCCACAGCGCCACAAGCTTCAATGAGGCCACGGCTTATTGCCGTGGATGACTAAAGGTCATCAAGCGGATCATGCTTCGGAATTGAGCTTCAATGAGGCCACGGCTTATTGCCGTGGATGACCTGCGCGAGTTGCGTGATCAGGATCTCGGGGTCGTCGCTTCAATGAGGCCACGGCTTATTGCCGTGGATGACGTCCTCGCGCTGCTGCTCGAGTTCGTCCGTGCCGAGGCTTCAATGAGGCCACGGCTTATTGCCGTGGATGACCTGCGGGGAACCTCAGTGCCGGGATCAGGAAGGCAACGCTTCAATGAGGCCACGGCTTATTGCCGTGGATGACTTTTCGTAAGCTCATCGCCACCAAAACGGCTTACTAGCTTCAATGAGGCCACGGCTTATTGCCGTGGATGACGATCGCGCGTCGACTTGGGATTTCCCCGCAGGCAATAACGCTTCAATGAGGCCACGGCTTATTGCCGTGGATGACGGCACGGCGGATGCGCGATCACCGGGCCGATACCATCGCTTCAATGAGGCCACGGCTTATTGCCGTGGATGACAAGCGGGACACGTCGCGCTCGAAGCGATCGGCCAGATAGCTTCAATGAGGCCACGGCTTATTGCCGTGGATGACGTAGCACCCGCCCACGATGTATGCGTCCTCGCCCGTGCTTCAATGAGGCCACGGCTTATTGCCGTGGATGACCGTGGTGGAAGCCCACCAACCGCCGCCACGACCTCGTGCTTCAATGAGGCCACGGCTTATTGCCGTGGATGACCCAGTCCATCGAGCTCGAGACCCACCCCACATGACGCTTCAATGAGGCCACGGCTTATTGCCGTGGATGACCTGTACTCGATGCGCGCGCCGCGGCTGCAGCTCGTGCTTCAATGAGGCCACGGCTTATTGCCGTGGATGACCTTGCCGCTGGCGGTGGTGGCCTGGCCGGCGCGCACGCTTCAATGAGGCCACGGCTTATTGCCGTGGATGACGTCGAAGGTGGTGACCATGAGCATGCCGGCGGGCATGCTTCAATGAGGCCACGGCTTATTGCCGTGGATGACCGGGTGGCGGTGTGCCGTGTGCTTCAGTGACTCTATTGCTTCAATGAGGCCACGGCTTATTGCCGTGGATGACGTAAGTAACGCGACAATCACGATGGACGAGGGCGTCGGCTTCAATGAGGCCACGGCTTATTGCCGTGGATGACGTCGGTCGCAGGGATGGAGGCCACATCTCCGGCCAGCGCTTCAATGAGGCCACGGCTTATTGCCGTGGATGACGTCTGTCGATGCAACGACTCGCCCCGCGTATGCGTTGCTTCAATGAGGCCACGGCTTATTGCCGTGGATGACGCAGGCGGCGGCCACGTCGGCCAGCGTGGACTCGTGGCTTCAATGAGGCCACGGCTTATTGCCGTGGATGACGCTGGCGGACCTGGGGATGACGGGCCGCAGCATCGAGGCTTCAATGAGGCCACGGCTTATTGCCGTGGATGACACTGATCGGAGAAGCGACAAGCGACACAGTTACCGGAGCTTCAATGAGGCCACGGCTTATTGCCGTGGATGACCAAAAGAGCTACGGCTACAAGTGCCTCGTCGGCTAGCTTCAATGAGGCCACGGCTTATTGCCGTGGATGACTGACGGGCGCGCGCGGTGGCGTGCGGGTGGCGTACGAGCTTCAATGAGGCCACGGCTTATTGCCGTGGATGACCCCACAGCCTGCCCGCCGCGTCAGTCGCCGGCTCCAGGCTTCAATGAGGCCACGGCTTATTGCCGTGGATGACCGGATACTCCTGCCACATCTTTTCGGGGTCGCCCGAGCTTCAATGAGGCCACGGCTTATTGCCGGGGATGACGCCGGCATACATGAGGCCGGATTGGCCAACGGACGAGCTTCAATGAGGCCACGGCTTATTGCCGTGGATGACGAACAGGGGCTAGGAGATTGAGATGCTTAAGATCAAGCTTCAATGAGGCCACGGCTTATTGCCGTGGATGACGGACTCTTGGGAAAAGACGCAGGCCGCGCGCGATGCTTCAATGAGGCCACGGCTTATTGCCGTGGATGACAGCACATCCCCGCTATTAAGTTCGCACACGTCCGCGCTTCAATGAGGCCACGGCTTATTGCCGTGGATGACAACGGCGCCGGCCTGCGCCGTGTATTCACCACCTGGCGCTTCAATGAGGCCACGGCTTATTGCCGTGGATGACACCCCCGGAGCGTGTCGTCGGTGATCTGGCGCGGCGAGCTTCAATGAGGCCACGGCTTATTGCCGTGGATGACGCAATTGGCGAAGACGACGGATATATCGACGCGGTAGGCTTCAATGAGGCCACGGCTTATTGCCGTGGATGACCCGGCGAAGTACATCTTGGCGCCACCCTGGCCGAAGGTGCTTCAATGAGGCCACGGCTTATTGCCGTGGATGACGACGATGCTGATCTCCTTCATCGCCTGGATGCGATGCTTCAATGAGGCCACGGCTTATTGCCGTGGATGACTCTGGGCGCAGGTACGGGCACGCGCACACAAGCAGGCTTCAATGAGGCCACGGCTTATTGCCGTGGATGACGCTATCCTGGTTGTGTCTTTACTTAGGGATGCCCCGCTTCAATGAGGCCACGGCTTATTGCCGTGGATGACAGCGGCATTCAGCGCATAGCACGCCGCAGCCAGCGGCTTCAATGAGGCCACGGCTTATTGCCGTGGATGACCCCGCGTTGGCGCGCTTGCCGACGATGGTCGAAGACAGGCTTCAATGAGGCCACGGCTTATTGCCGTGGATGACGCAGCTAAAGCGGATGTGCATTGCATCGCTTGAAATGCTTCAATGAGGCCACGGCTTATTGCCGTGGATGACCAAATTCCGCCGTTCACGTCGTTCACGGTATCCGTGCTTCAATGAGGCCACGGCTTATTGCCGTGGATGACCGTGCGCTGGAAATGGTCCGCAACCGGCACGGCCTGGCTTCAATGAGGCCACGGCTTATTGCCGTGGATGACGCCGAATCGACGGAAGTCGAAGCGCCGATCTTGAGGCTTCAATGAGGCCACGGCTTATTGCCGTGGATGACGCGGGACCAGCTCATGAGGAGAGTTCACATGAATGCCCAGCGTCAATTACCTTGGCCGGTCGACGTCAATTATCCTGGCCGGTGGAAGCGAGGCATGAGGGGTTCAGCCTTTCGGCTTTGAGGTGTTGAGGGTGCGTTGCTCAGAAGGGGCGAGCCCCTTCTGAGCAACGCGGCGGCGGAAGCTTTCCACGTTCATCTCGAAGAGCGTGGCGTGATGCACGAGCCGGTCGACGGTGGCCAGCGTCATGGCCGGTTCGGCAAAGACGTGGCCCCACTCCGAGAACGGCTGATTCGCAGTGATGGCCAGGCTTCTGCGCTCGTAGCGCTCGGCGATGAGCTCGAAGAGCACCGAGGTCTCGCCCTGGTCGCGGCGGACGTAGCTGAAGTCGTCGCAGATCAGCAGGTCGAAGCGGTCGAGTTTGGCCAGCTCGGCCGGCAAGCGCAGATCGCGCCGGGCGGCCTGCAGGCGCTGCACCAGATCGCTCGTGCGGGTGAAGAGCACGCGGTAGCCACGTTCGATGAGGGCGTGGCCGATACTGGCGATCAGGTGCGTCTTGCCAACACCCGGTGGTCCGAAGAGCAGGATGTTCGCGCCTTGTTCGAGCCAGCTGTCGCCCTCGGCCAGCGCGGTGACGTGCGCCTTGGAGACCGTCGGCACGGCCGTGAAGTCGAAGGCCGACAGGCGCTTGTCCGGCGGCAAGGCGGACTCGGCTCGATGGCGGTCGATGCGGCGCGTCTCGCGCTCGTGCATCTCGTGCTCGCACAGGGCGGCCAGAAACCGCTCGGCCGGCCAGCCTTCGCGGTTCGACTGCTCGGCCAGCGCCGACCACAGCCGCTTGATGGTGGGCAGCCGCAGCTCGGTGAGCATCATGGGCAGCGTCGCCGTCTCGATGACGCTCATGCCGCCACCTCGTACAGCGTGTCGTAGACCGACAGCGCGGGCAACGACACAGTGACCGCCGGCATGGGCGTCTGGCGCGGCGCAAAGCGCGCCTCGAGTCCTTCGAGATCGGGCAAGGTGCCCGCCTGCAGCAAACCCCCGAGGATCTGCGCGAGTTGGACCTCGCACGCGCCGCGTGCGGCCAGATCAAGCAGCCCCACCATGAGCTTGCAGGCCTGGCGCTCGGGCAAGGTCTCGACCAAGCGCTCCCAGGTCTGCCGGTACTCGGCGCGGGGGAACATGTCGTCGCGCAGCGCCCAACGGGCAAAGGCGCCGGGTTTGCGCTTGAGCGCGGGCAGCAAGTGCCGGTAGTCGAGCTGCTTGCCGCGCCGCTTGCCTGCCGGCACCGCTCCGCGCGCGCTCTCGAACACGCACACCCCGCCCAGCCAGCCCTCGAGGCGCTCGGGGTAGAGGCGAAACTGGAGCCGATGGCCGATCAGGCGCGAGGGCACGCTGTAGAGCACGCGGCGGATGCTGACGGTGCTGAACTTGGTCACGCGCGCCTCGATCTCCTCGTACTCGCTGGTCCGGCGCATGGGGAGCTCAGCGAGCTGGCTGCGCTCTTCGGCCAGCCGCGTCTGGATGCGCCGGTTCAGGCGTGTGACGACCTCTGCGACGAACCGCTGATAGTCGGCTGTGGTGGCGAACTCGCGGTGCCCACGCAGCAGCAGCGCCTGCTCGAGCGCGCCCTTGAGGCTGCCTTGGCGCGATTCAATGGCGCCGTTCTCGTGCGACTGGCCCAGATTGTTCCGGCTCGGACGCAGGCCATAGTGCCGGCACAGATCTTCGTAGCGGCGCGTGAGCGTTTCCGCTTCGGCCAGGTTGTTGAAGGCGGCCGACAGGCTGTCGGTACGGTGTTCTTCGGGCACCCCACCCAGGGCCCACAGGGCATTCTGCAGACCCTGCGCCAGGGCGGCGAAGCTCTCGCCGCCGCACACGAGTTCAGCATGGCGCCAGCCCGAGTACGCCAGCGCGAACTGGTATAGGCGATGCGCGAAGTGTTCGCCGCCCACCGTGATCCTGAGTTCGTCACACACGGTGAAGTCCGACAGCGCCAAACGGCCCGGCGGATTGGCTTGCGAGAAGAACACCTCCTTCTCGTGTCCGTGCTCGGCGCGCCACATGCGGATCCGCCGCTGCAGGGTGCGCAGCACCCCATCGCCGAACACCTCACCGTGACGGCGCTGCAACTCCTCGAGCAGGGTTCGGCCCTGCAGCCCGGGTTCGCGCTCGAGCAAGGGCACCAGCTCCTGCTCCCAGACGTCCGCCAACGGATCGGCGCGCGTCCGCCATGTCCTCGGTCCGCGCTGCGACGGCAACCCGTCAGCCTGCTCGATGCGCCGTGCTGAGCGCACGCTGATGCCCATCCGGGCCGCCGCGATCTGCTGCGTCGCCTGCCTTCTTGCTTCCTTGTATTTGCGCACTTGTTGGTCCGTGATCTTCTTGCCGGGCACCGAGCGCCTCCCAACGCCTGTCGTCAGAAGAGCACTCTATCCCTCGCTTCCGGACCTTCCCGGCTGCAGATCCAACCGGCCAGGATAGTTGTCGTCGACCGGTCAGGTTAATTGTCGCCGGCCACATGAAGCAGCTTCAATGAGGCCACGGCTTATTGCCGTGGATGACTTTTCGAAGGCTGTCTAATCTGCTTACGTTCGCAAACGCTTCAATGAGGCCACGGCTTATTGCCGTGGATGACGGCGCGCCCGCTGCCGCCGCACCCGAAGGCCAGGAGCTTCAATGAGGCCACGGCTTATTGCCGTGGATGACCTCCGAAGAACCCGACAGGTTCCGAAACCGAAACCCAGCTTCAATGAGGCCACGGCTTATTGCCGTGGATGACTGCGCAACAGGTCGACGACGGCGACTGCGAAACGGCGCTTCAATGAGGCCACGGCTTATTGCCGTGGATGACCCCGGACGGTAGTAAGACGGAAACGACGACGACTACGCTTCAATGAGGCCACGGCTTATTGCCGTGGATGACGGGAGCCGGCCAGACGCGGGAAAAGGCGGGGCCTCCGCTTCAATGAGGCCACGGCTTATTGCCGTGGATGACCCGCTTTCGCGAGGGGTACGTCGAAGTGCCCCGCAAGCTTCAATGAGGCCACGGCTTATTGCCGTGGATGACAGCCCCTCGCGAAATCGCCTGTTTCTGCTGAAGATTTGGCGCTTCTTGCGAGGGCTGTGTGCGCATACGTTCCTAGGCGTTCGAGTCAAGCAGAATAGTACCCGGCAGCTGGGGGAAATGCTCCATGTTTTCAATTCCCTGCGACGTTGCGAGCGCTGGCCGAGGCAATGTTTGGCACTGGAGCGCTCGCGTCCGCTCGGCGGGAAGGAACGCGGCCTCGGAGGCGTCAGACGATGACGGAGGCGCGTTCGACCGGGGTGAAGTTGCGGCCCAGGCTGGTGATGTGAGGCGCCACCCTGTCGGCCGGGCCCACGTCCATGAGGACGACGTGATCGTCGGCGTGATGGATCATGCCGTCAAGCAGAGCGATCAGTTCGGCATGACGTTGCCGGTTGAGTCGGCATTGGAAGACGGAGAGCTGAACCCACTCGCCATAGCCTTTCATGATCCTGAAAATCCGCCGCCAGCGTTTCGGGTCGCGGATGTCGTAGGTCACGACGTATAGATGCTCGTCCATCGGTTCACCGTGTCGTGAAGTTCGGATAATCCGGGATTTCGCCCAGCAGATAGCGGGCGAGCAGCCGAGCCTGGACTTCCAGCAGCCGCCGGTAGCTGATGCGGTAGCCGAACAAGGGATGCGTGATCTCGTGGCCGAGGCGCCGATCGAAGGTGGCGATGAAGCGCTTGCGACCGTCGGCGCTCAGCGCCACGCTGCCGGCTGCGCGGATGAAGTCGCCCGGCCCGAGTTCGCCGTTGTTGATCGCCTGGATCACGCAGGAATCGGCGATCAGGGGGCGGAACGGCTCCATCATGTCCAGCGCGAGCGCCGGGCGGCCGTAGCGCGGTTGGTGATAGAAGCCGCGGTAGGGGTCGAAGCCGACCGCCGACAGCGTCGTGGTCCACGCGCGTGCGAGCATGCTGTAGGCGAAGGAGAGCAGCGCATTGACCGGATCGGTGGGCGGGCGGCGGTTGCGCGTGGTGAAGTCGAACCCCAGCGCGGCGTTGGGTGAGCCATCTTCGGGCGTGGTGCGGAGCAGTTTGCCGAAGCTGCCGAAGTAGCGTGCGGCTGCGGAACCCTCGACGCCGAGCAGTTCCTGGATACCCGCGGCGTGCTCGGCGCGTCTGACGTCGGTGTGCAGCGCGGCGACCAGATCCTCGGGCTTTTCCTCGTCCTTCCAGTTGCGACGCAGCAAGGTGCGGCAGTTCTGGATTTTGGCGACGACCAGGTTGCGGGCGAGGTGGAGGCACTGCCGTTCGTCGAAGCTCGCGCGGTACTGGGCGGTGCGGATCTCGACGTTCTTGTGTCCGGTGCCGACCGTGTGGCCGATGAACCAGCCGCCGTAGGAATGCCAGCTCACGGGGATCTCGCGCTGCATCAGCTCTTGCAGCGTGGGCGTGGTGATGTAGACGTTGCCCATGACGACGACCTGGGAGACATCGATCAGGCGCACCGTCTGCACCTTCTCGTCGTCGACGCTCACCTCCAGCGTCTCGCCCCGTTTCGCGAGCTTGCCGCCGCGCGCCTGGATGTAGAGCGGCAGCGCGTCGTCGCGCGCCACGGCCAGCGGCCGGGGGGCGATCTTCTCGTGGCGGATGAAATTGACCTCGTCGGGCAGGCAGATGCCGACCAGCGAACAGCGCGGGCACTTCGGGCTGTCCTCCAGCGGGGCCGGCATCTGGCCCCCTGCCGCGACGAAGCGCAAGCCATCGACCGCAGCGCGCGCGAGGGTGCGCAGTTCATCGTCGAAGGGCACGGCAACGCGCTCCCGCGATTCGGCGAAGTAGAGCACGCCTTCGTCGCAGCGGTAGCCGTGCTCTTCCAGGATCATGCCCTGCACGCAGAGCTGCACGCGCTCGGGATCGTAGGCGCCCCGCGCCACATGCGGGCGTTTGCCGCGCTTGTAGTCGACCGGGGTGGCGTGCTCGCCGTCGCCTTCTACGAGGTCCATGCGTGCGATCAGCCCGAGCCGTTCCGACGACAGGGTCACCGAGCGCGCATGAAAACGCTCGCCTTCGGCACCGGCGTCCGCATCGGGCAGATTGCCGCCGGGCCGGTCCACGCGACGATGGCGGTAGCGCCCGTCCACGGTGTCTGAAGACTCGGACCACTCGCCCTGCACCCACTCCAGGTAAGCCAGGCGCGGGCAGTACTGGTATTCGTTGACCATGCGTGCGGGCAGCAGTGGCATGTCACCGCCCTGGGCTGGAAAGGGCAGCGGGAGTTCCGGTTGTGGGGCGTCCATCTTCTGGTTCCTCCGGTTTACATGCATTGGCAGGGCGTCGCAGCGACCGATTGCGGCGGTCTTGGCGAGCAGGCGTCGATCGAGCCGGCCGGCGATGGAAATAGCCGCAGGGAGAACGGCTGGCGCGGTGCAGGGGATGTGGTGGGCCCTTCGCGCGCAATGAGGCCGCGGCGCTGGAGGGTAGGGCGCCGCGGAAATGGAGTCCGGATTGTCAAAGAGCTTGTTCGGTGTGGAGTCCGATCGTCAGGTGCGGCGCAATCGCTTGCCTGCCGTCGTCAAGCGATACTTCTGCAGGCGACTGTTGGGTTTTTCCGGGATGGTCGGCGTGATCGCACCGCGCTGGACGAGCCGTCGCACCGCCTCGTGCAGTTGGCCGGATGGTCTGTTGCGGCCGAGCGCGCGCGCAAGCTCGGCTTTGCCGAGGGGGCCGGCGAGCAGTGCGGCCAGCACTTGCGACTCTACCGGCGACTCTACCGGCGACTCTTGACCCTGAGGGCGGTATCGCTTTGCGCACAATGAAGCCGCGGCACCCGGGGATCAGGGAGCCGCGGAACGTGAATGTCGGATTGTTAAGGAACGCGGTGATTCAAAGGGTCGCAAACAGGCCGAGGCCGAAATGGCTGCCATACCCCAAGCTGATGGGGCCTTGGACTTCCGCATCGAATACGAGCCTTAGTGTGAAGCCATGATCGATCGGCGGGGCGGGGCCGAAACGGCGGCTGCGGATGAAATGGCGCTGCCGCCGTGCAAGCTCGGTCTCGTGCGGATCGAGCAACTCGATGGTCGTTGCCGAGGGCATTCCGCGCGATGCCAACTCGGCATGGATCTGCCCTTCGAGCGTGTTGCTTCCGTGCTTCTTGATGTGTCGGGGCGCCACGAACGGGGTGGCGCTGATCCACTCCCTGCTCTTGCCGATGTGGCGTCTGATCCGTTCGCCGGTTATTCCCGCCAGCGCCGTCAAATCGACAATCTCGCGTGCCGAAGCGGCCACTGCAAGGTGCAAAGGCCCCATCACGCCCTTGGCGAAAGTGCTGCGCAGGCGGCGGATGGTCGACTGGGCTTCGCCATCCAGGCCCATCGGTACCCAGATCAGGATGTGGTCGAGATGCCCGTCCCCATTCAGATCGATGGGCAGTAGGTGAGCATGGCGGTGTGGTTCGCACAAGGGCCGACGTTGTTCGTCACAGCCGGTCAGTGCCGGGTGATGGCGCCCTTTCAGGCTACCCACCAGTTGCCGGTGTAGATGCTCGGCCTGGGCCAATGTGCGTGTTACCGGAGGCAGCGCATGCTCGTTGCCGCCTTGCGTCGTCATGGAAAGCAGCATTGCCTCGACGGCCGGAGTTGTGGGCACGTGGCGGTGCCTTGGCGCACCGACCTCCAGGGCGTCTGTCCTGCGCCAATAGAGAACGCGGCGGCTGCCCGGTGGCTGGCTCCAGCCGCAAGCTTGGAGTTCGTTGGTCTGCATTTGCAGGCAGGCGATCAGATCCGGCGGGTAGGGGCGGATCGCCTTCTCCTGCTCCTTTTTCATCTTCGCAGTGGGCGTCCTGCCTGGCGGTGTGTGCTCCAGACTTTCAAGGGTCCGTGCGACGGCCCGCTCCCGCCATGCCGCATACGTGTCGGCTGGCTCTGGGACAAGCACGGATATCTGTTCCCAGCCGGGGCCAGGCGATGCTTCACCATTGCCTTCAGGCCAGCAAGCTTCGCCAGCGGGGAATGGGCGCGCGTCGGTGGCAAGGTGCGCGACGACCCAGCTTTCGGAGCGCCCGAGATAGCCGATACGTTCGGCCAGTCGTTCGAGTAATTCATGCTCCTGTGCCGTTAGTTCGACCTGCCAGCTGACCGCAAGCTCGCCGGAAACGCGTGCCCACGTATCGAATACCAGGCTGGTTTCTTCGCGTCCGTTTTTGAATCGGGCCATTGGCATGTAGTGGCGGCTGTGGGTGCCGGTGGCCTTGGGTAAGCGGTAGTACGGCAACACCGATGCCAGTTTTTCGACCAGAGAGCGGGCTTCTGGTGGAGGCCCCGCAGTCGGCCAATGGAGCATGGCGTAACCGGTCGCCAACAGTGTGCGCAGCAGGCGCCAGGGCGAGGGCGGCCACTCGATCAGCCCCTCGTTGACATGGTGTCCCCACGGCGTGGCGTGATAGCGCCCGGCAGGGAAGCGGAAGATCAGAGTCGGCATGCTCATGCCTCCATTGCGTCCTCGTCGTCTTCGGGCCGCTCTGACGTGTCCTCCTTACCCTTCTTCAATTCTTCGTCGAAGCTGACTTCGGTTACGCTCATGCGCGTCTTGCAGGCGTCGATGGCTGGCCTGAGCGCGTCGGTTAACGCGCCCAAGGCGGGGAGAGCAAAACCCGTTGGGCGGGTGGCCTGGATGTCGTCCGTGACCACTTCAAGGTCGCATGCGGTGCGCAGGCGCAAGCCTCCATCGACCAGCGCACGCAGCTTGTAGAGCGCCAGCAGAATCAGCAGTCGTTCCACGTCCGTGCCAAGGCCGTAGCCGCGAATCTGCGCCAGATCGAGATTGGCATAGAGGGTGATCCTATCGGCGGTGAATTCGTCGCGGGCGAAGGGAACGTTGCCGAATCCGCTCTTGGTTTCTCCCGAAGGATTGACGTGGTCGTTCTTCACACCGCCTGATGCTGCAACGCGAACACCATCGGCTTCGATGAAGGCAGATAGTGCCCGCGCAACGCGCAAGCGACCTCCTGCCAATTCTTTCTTGGCTAGAAAGACGCCGTGCAGTAATGCACCGATGTCGTATTTCAACAAGACTTCAGCCAGCTTGCGTCGGTCGATCGGTCCTTCGTCAAGACCGCCTAGATCCGCCTTCAGTGCAGTGAAGAAGGTCTTGTCCTTTCCTTCGAGGAGATACGGGCTATTCACGCGGTGTGCTTCCAGTACCGTATCGGTCAGGAATTTCCCATGGCGGAGCACCCTGACGTGGGACAGACTCGATAATGCTGAATTGATATCCTGGCTCACTTCGTCCCATACCGTCATTTCAAGCCGGTTGGCCATGCTTTGCGCGCTCTCAACCAGTAGGCCCTGGCCATCGGCGGTCTGGAAGGTGGCAGCGCCCAGGCTGGGAAAGCCTGTGGGCTGAAAGCGCTGGCCTTGCAAAGGACTCAGCGGAATGGCAAACAGCAGGCGGTGGGTATTGTCGAGTTTGGTGAGGTCGATACTCATGGGTGCTTTCTCCTTCGGTTCATGCGGTGCTGGATTGTGGGTCGAGGCGCTGGACAAGCTTTCCGGCTGTTTCCCGGCCGACGGGAAAAGCCAGCGCCGCGGCCCAGAGGCGAGCGGTTTCGGGTGCTACGGTGCCGGCGCGGATCGTGGCGGATACGCCGGCGGCGCGCAGGCGGCGTAGAGCCAGCTCGATGGCCGTGGCGGCATCGCCGCTTTCTAGACGGCGCAGAATGGCGGGGTCGGTGCCTACGCTGCGTCCGTCGGGCAGAGGCCAGGGCAGCATGGCGAGGCGGATTGCCTGCCAGCCCTCGTCCGGCCAGCGCACCATCACAGGGTTTTGGGTGGTTTGCGGTCGTTGAGCCCATTCACGCCCTTTCACAGCCATCAATACGCGGGCGCAGGACAGGGTGTGGTCGAGATCGACTTCACCTGCGGTGAGTGCGGCCAGGTCGGCGAGGCGTGTCGCCGCCTGTCGGGCCGGCATCAGCGGCAAGCGGCGCAAGCCGGTTTGGGTGGCCTCGATGAGACGCCGCCGTACCAGGGCGACGGCATCGTCGACGCCCCGACGCCCCTGCATGACGACGGCGGTTTCTTGATTCTTTGACGCAACCCAATGACGGCGCACCGGGTCGATGGGTGCTCTGTCGTTCCGGCGAAAACCCGCCGCCTGCAAGGCGAACGCGACCGCCAGGCGCCATTCGGCGGAGGCGTCGTCGGCAACGCTCACCCACTCCGGGCGCAAGGGCGGGATTGGACCGCAGCGCACGTTGCCGCTGCTCAGCAGTACCGTCTCGACGTTTGCCAGCGCCGTGACGACCGTCTGCCAGTGTGCCGACTCGTCGGGGTGCTGCACGACTGCGAACAGCGCATCGGCCAGTTGCCGTTCCGCGACTTTCAGACGTCCGGTCGCGCCCTTGTCGCGGGCCAAGCGGCGCAGCCGCACGAGCCAGGCTTCGAGGTCGTCCAGGCAGGCCAGACGCGGTGAAACGTGGTCGGGGACGCGGAAGCGTCCAAGTGGTACGGCGAGATTGGCCTGGCCGTTGCGCTCGATGTAGCCGTAGCGTTGAAAGGCCGTGATACCGCGTGCCGTACCGAGGCCTGCCACGGCACGGGCCATGTCGAGCGGTTCATGGACCGGCTTCGCGCCGATCTGGGCACGTCCTTCGCCTAGCAGCCGTTGCAATTCGGAAAGGGTGGTGGGCTGCGGCCACAGCGGCATCCACTGCTCGCCACGGGCGCTTTCGTCGCTGTCTGCGGCACTGGCGTAACCGGCGCCGTGCCCGGCGACGGCAAAGGGTGCGGCTGCGCGCGAAGTGGTCGTGGTGCCGAAACGGCGGGTGGCGTGGGCGTTGAATAACACCGCACCTTCGAGCATAAAAACGAAGTCCCAAGCGTTGCTAAGCGGGTCAGCATCGGTGGCGGTGGAAGCATTGTTTCCACCTGCGTTGCCGGGGTGGAACTGGCCAATGGCGGCTTTCGCCTGCATTCCCAACGTGGGAGAGCCCGTCAAGGCCTCCATGAGTAGCGGCAGTGTTGTAGCTACGGCTGTACCATCGTTTGGGAAAAGGTGCAGCAGCCGACCCATGAAATTACTGGAAAAATCCAGCCGTCCGTCATTCAGTCCAGTGCCGAACAGCGAAGGATAAGAGGGTTTGCCGTCTTCGCTGAGCACTATGGCCGCGGAGAGGGCACGGCTGTGTCCTCCCCGCCATGTACGCCTGCATTCGGCGATGAGTGTTTCCTTCTCCTTCTTCTCCGGTGCCTCTTTGCGTCCAGTCACCGTCTTCTTGGCATCCTGGATTGCACGCCGATACTCCGCAAAACGTAGTGTCTTGGTGTCTAGGATGGCACTGACCGCTTTACCGGCCTTTTTGTCCTTCGGGTAGAAACCTGTGCCTCCATTCCACGGTGCCACCAACGGAGTTGGCTCATACCGTTCGAGGAAAAATCCGAGCAAATCATCTTCATCGAGATGTGTCGCCAGCAGAAAGCGTTCTCCTTCCCACCAGCCGCGCGCCTCGGGGTCGGCTTGTTCGGCTACCAATCGCAGGACGCCCAGTGCCTTGAGGTAGTGCGCGAGCGGGGTGGGGGCGCAGCCGTTCAGTTTGTGCACGATCATGGAATTGCCTCCGTGCCTGCATGAAAACTCCGGGCTTCGGTTTCCAGCAACGGGTCTGCAATCCGCTCACCGTCCCGTGAGGAACGCTGGTCCGCCGCGCGTAGCAAGGCTTCCATCCAGGCGAGCGCAAAGGGGCCGTGCCGGTGCAACAGGCCCAGCACGCGCTCGGTCCAGCCTGCGCCAAACGCCTTGCCAAGTCCTGCTTCGGCAAGGCTTAGCGAGACGGTGAAACCGGGCAGGTGATGCGGTGCTCCATTGGCGTCGCACAGCCGGATGGCGGGCACTTCGTCGCCTTCCTCCACACCGCGCAGCCGTGCCCTGGGTTTATTCATCTTCTGATCTGCGGGGGCTGCGTGCCAGGCCAGGCGCAGCTTGCCGTGATGGCTGCACACCACGTAGGCGAGCAGGTCGAAGTGGTGGGCGTCGAGCGCGAGGATTTCCTGTTCCAGCGGGCTTGGCGGGCCTTCGGGTGCGGTTCGTTCCGTGGCGGTCACGCCTATCTGTCGCAAGAGTTCTCGCCAAGGGCCAAGGAGCGCAGGGTGGTCAGGCTCGTGGCGTTGCAGTACCGAAAAGAGGGCCAGAACGGAGATCAGTTCGTGGCGGAAACCAGGACGGTGACTGCCATCTGGCATGGGATACAACGCCCGCCCGGTGTGCCATGCTTGTGGTGGCGCTTTGGCAAGATCGTCGCATGGTGGGCGACCAGGAAAATCCTTGCGAATGGAACCGCCAAACGCCGGGAATACTTTGCCCGCGTCGTGCCAGCGGCCAGCCAAGTCGAACAGCTCGGCCAATTCCCGGTCGAGTGCCGATGCGATTGTGCGCGCCAAGGCGCCGGTTTCGCTTCCGTGGGTGGCAATGGTCTTCCATGGATAAGCGCTGAGCGATTCGTCGTCCTGGCTGGCATCGGCGAGTTCCTCCTGTCCCGGTGTCTGCGGTGACGGCAACGCGCATGCCTGCCTGTTTTCCGGCGCCCAGCCCGTTTCCGGATCGTAGCCACCGCATTGTGCGGCCACCAGCACGGTCTGGCCGGGGTAGAGGTCACGCCGTTCGGCGACGCGCCATACCCCTTCCAGCCAGTCCCAGGTCCAGGCGCGCATGCCCTGCTTGAGCCGGGGAGCCTTGGTGCTGGAGGTTTCCTTGCCGCAGAGCCAGTCGCGCGCCTTGAGGAAAGGGACGGAACAAAGCGCCTCGCGCGCGGGCCGCAGCATGGCGTCGGGTGTGCCATCCTTGGCGATGTCTACCCAGAACACCGACAGATCGCGTTCTTCGCCTGACCGGATAAAGCGGCTGACGTCGATGTCGGTGCCGGTGAGGTCGGGCATGGTGTCGAACAGCTCGTCCATCTCGTGGCGCAGCAACAGGTTCTTCGGGTCGAAGGGATAGAGTCGCGGCAACAGTTCGGGATGTCGCTCCTCGAAGGCTTCGAGGTGGATTGGTGCCACGTCGTCGAGCCTTTTCAGCGCATCACGGGCCGCATCCAGTTCCTCCTTCGAGTACGGAGCGGCGGCCTTATCGTCTTTAGGCGCGAAGTCGACGACATGGACCTGTGCCTGGCCGCCCCAGCGCGCGCAGCGGCCGAAACGCTGTACCAGGCTGGGCCATGGCGCGAGGTCGGTGAACAGGACGGATGCGGAAATGTCGACACCAGCTTCCACCACCTGAGTGGCGACGATGATGCGATCGGTGCCGGGAGCGCAGGCTTTCCGGTTAAGGAACGCTGGGCCCCATTCCCGGCGTTCGTGGGGACGGAAGCGGCTGTGGATTAGGCGGATATCCGTGCCGCCCAGTGATTTGTCCTTCTGCAACTGCGCGTACAGTTCGACGGCACGCTCGACACGGTTGACTACCACCAGGGTAGGGCCGGCCATTCCCCTGCCAGCCGCGAGATGGGCTTCGGAGATGCGTTGCGCAAACTCTTTGCCCATTGCGGCAGTTACTACCTGGCAGGGTTTGCTCACGCCCTCCCACAGGGAACCGCGACGGCGCTGTTCGCTGATCGAAAGCAGGGGCAGGCTGGCTGCCAGTTCGGCAGTGTCGGGACTTTTTTCCAGCCAGCCGCGTTGGAGGGTGGCGCTCATCCACCAAGTCACGCAGGGGCGCCGCCGCCTGTCGTCGTCCTGTTCCCGGAATGCCTGCAGCTGGCCGGCAGTGGCCAGCCCGACGTCCATCAACTGCACTTCGTCTAGCACCCACAATGCATCGTGGTTGAGCAGGCCGAACTCCATCGGCCATCGCGCCCGTGGCGAACCGTAGCCGCGGTTCATGGCGCGGGAGAGAAGCATGTCCTGCGTGCCGATGAGCACCGCACATTCTTCCGGGTACAGATGCCATTCGCCTCCGTTCGCACCGCCCATCAGCAGATGCACGCCGACCTTTCCGGCATGGTCCGATTTGCCGTCCCACAGCACACCCATTGTTTCCAGTACTTGCTGGGCTTCGTGTGCGGTCTGTTCGACCAGCACACGCATCGGCAAGCACCAGACTAGGCGCCGGGGCCAATGGTCTTCACCCTGCCGGATGCGATTCCATGTCCATGCAGCAAGAACACCGAGCGTCTTGCCAAAGCCAGTGGGAACGCGGATCAGGCGGTTGCTGCATTCGCTTGCTGAACCGAGTTCGACCTGCCAGAGATGAGGGGACAAACCGCCCGAGATGGTGTGCGCGAAGGTGTGGTATTCACTCATGCGAGTGCTATCTCCATCGGTACGTTATGCAAGCATGCTGAAATGCTCTTCGCTGGATGTTGGCTCATGCAACTGCATCTGTGCTTGAGCGGATCTGAGCGGGGTGGAAACCGGCAGATGACTGTCGCTGCAAGTGAGGGGGGACGACTGGTGAGCGCAGCGATCTTGCCCAGACGTGCAATGAAGCAGCGGTACTTGAGCATCACGGGCCTCCGATACGAGTTGTCCTCGGCATTATTCGCCCGCCGGTGACTCAGGGAGTGAGCCTGCGGCCGGGGCTTCCGCCGGTCGGTAGCGTGCCGCCGCGCTATTGAGGCGCCGGGCGATTTCGCTGCGCAGCTCTTCCGGGGCGACGACTTCCACTTCCGGGCCGTACTTGAGGATGTCCATCAACAGCTCGCGCGCGTCGGAGTACGGTACCTGCAGTTCGTAGGCGTCGCCTTGCCACTGGCCGATCTGATCGGGGTGCCAGGTTTCTGCCTCGACCCAGCGCGCGGCGTGGGCGGTGAAGCGCAGCACCGCCCATGCGCGGGCGGAGCCGGCGAAGATGCCGAAGCTGGCGCCGAGCTGGCGGTCCAGTTCTGCAGCGGGAACATCCTTCGCCTGCACGTCCAACTGCCGGGCGGAGGTGATGCGATCCAGCGAGAAGATGCGCAGATCGGCGGCGCGCTCGCACCAGGCGAGCAGGTACCAGTTGTCGCGGTAGCGCACCAGGCGCTGGGGGTGGACCGTGCGGGTGGTGCTGCGCTCGTGTGCGCGGCCGATGTAGTCGATGCGGAGTTGCTGCTGGCCCAGTGCGGCGGCTGCCACGATACCGAAGCGCTCGGGGTCGACGTCGCGCCGCGCGACGCTGCGCAGGAGCACGCGCGTGGTGACGGCTGCGGCGGAGGTGCCGCCTTGCTCGAGCAGTCTGCGGATGCGCGCGCGCAATGGGCCGATGTACGGCGAGAGCAGGCCGGGCTGCACCTCTTCCAGCAGTTGCTCGCAGGCGAGCAGCGCGTGGAGTTCGGATTGGTTGAACCACAGGCCGGGCAGCTCGAACTCGGGTGTGTCGGAGGCGTAGCGGTAGCCGTTGGTGTCGCGGTCGTAGGTGATGGGCGCGCCCATGTGCAGGCGCATGTATTCGATGTCGCGGTTGATCGTGGCGCGCGAGGCGTCGAGCTCGTCCATCAGGCGGGCGAGCGAGGGCGGCTGCCGGGACTTGAGGCAGCGATGGAGACGGAAGATGCGTTCGGCACGGTTCATGGCGGGAGGACCGGTTTCGTACCCGATGCGAGTCGGCGCGGGAATGATGTTTGAATCATTGCCGAGGCCCGGGGGCGCGGGCAAGCAAATATCGAGCGCTCGAAGTGCGAGCGCATTTCCGCAATCCACGCCCGGCGGTTGGCCGGCGCAGGGAAGGGCCGTGACGGCAGAGGCGGCAAGGCTGAGAGTGGGTGTCGCGTGCTAACATCGCACGTTTTGGTAAACGCGGCCCGTCCGCTCCCAGCATGACCCAGTTCGCCAAGGAAACCCTGCCGATCAGCCTCGAAGAGGAGATGCGCCACTCCTACCTCGATTACGCGATGAGCGTGATCGTGGGGCGGGCGCTCCCCGATGCGCGCGACGGCCTCAAGCCGGTGCATCGGCGCGTGCTGTTCGCGATGCACGAACTGTCCAACGACTGGAACCGCGCCTACAAGAAGTCGGCGCGTATCGTCGGCGACGTCATCGGCAAGTACCACCCGCACGGCGACACCGCGGTGTACGACACCATCGTGCGCATGGCGCAGGACTTCTCGCTGCGCTACATGCTGGTCGATGGCCAGGGCAACTTCGGCTCGGTCGACGGCGACAACGCGGCGGCAATGCGATACACCGAGATCCGCATGGCGCGCATCGGCCATGAGCTGCTGGCCGACATCGACAAGGAGACGGTGGACTTCGGGCCGAACTACGACGGCTCGGAGAAGGAGCCGCTGGTCCTGCCCGCGCGCATCCCCAACCTGCTGATCAACGGCTCGGCCGGCATCGCGGTGGGCATGGCGACCAACATCCCGCCGCACAACCTGGGCGAGATCGTCGACGCCTGCCTGAAGCTGCTCGCCGAGCCCGACACCGACATCGAGGCCCTGATCGACATCGTGCAGGCGCCCGACTTCCCCACCGCCGGCCTGATCTACGGCCTGGCCGGCGTGCGCGAGGGCTACCGCACCGGCCGCGGCCGCGTGATCATGCGCGCGCGCACGCACTTCGAGCCGATCGGCAAGACCGATCGCCAGGCCATCATCGTCGACGAGCTGCCCTACCAGGTGAACAAGCGCACCCTGCAGGAGCGCATGGCCGAGCTGGTCAACGAGAAGAAGATCGAGGGCATCAGCGAGATCCGCGACGAGTCGGACAAGTCGGGCATGCGCCTGGTGATCGAGCTCAAGCGCGGCGAGATGCCCGAGGTGGTGCTGAACAAGCTGTTCAAGCACACCCAGCTGCAGGACAGCTTCGGCATGAACATGGTGGCGCTGGTCGACGGCAAGCCGCGCCTACTCAACCTCAAGCAGATGCTGGTGTGCTTCCTCGAGCACCGCCGCGAGGTCGTCACCCGCCGCACCATCTTCGAGCTGCGCAAGGCGCGCGATCGTGGCCACATCCTCGAAGGCCTGGCGGTGGCGCTGTCCAACGTCGATGAGATCATCGCGCTGATCAAGGCCGCGCCCACGCCGGCCGATGCCAAGCGCGAGCTGATGGCGCGCGAGTGGCGCTCGGCGCTGGTCGAGGAGATGCTGGCGCGCGCCCTGGCCGACAGCTACCGGCCGGAAGGGCTGGATCCGCAGTACGGGCTGCAGGCGCAGGGTTACCGCCTGTCCGAAGCCCAGGCCCAGGCCATCCTCGAATTGCGCCTGCAGCGTCTGACCGGGCTGGAGCAGGACAAGATCGTCGGCGAATACCGCGAGGTCATGGACGTCATCACCGACCTGCTCGACATCCTCGCCCGCCCCGAGCGCATCACCGCGATCATCGTCGAGGAGCTCGGCGCGATCCGCAACCAGTTCGGCGATCCGCGCCGCTCCGAGCTGGTGATGAACACCGCCGAGATCAACATCGAGGACCTGATCACGCCGGAAGACATGGTCGTGACCCTGTCGCACACCGGCTACTTCAAGCGCCAGCCGCTCGCCGACTACCGCGCCCAGCGCCGCGGTGGCCGCGGCAAGCAGGCGACCTCGATGAAGGACGAGGACTTCATCGACCACCTCTTCGTCGCCAACACTCACGACACGGTGCTGTGCTTCTCCAACCGCGGGCGCTGCTACTGGCTCAAGGTGTACGAGGTCCCGGAGGGCACGCGCAACTCGCGCGGCAAGCCGATCGTGAACCTCTTCCCGCTGGTGGAAGGCGAGAAGATCACCGCGGTGCTGCCGATCAAGGAGTTCGACGAGGAGCACTTCGTGTTCATGGCGACCTCGGAAGGCACGGTCAAGAAGACCGCGCTCACCGCGTTCTCCAATCCGCGCAAGGCCGGCATCATCGCGGTCAACCTGGACGACGGCGACCACCTGATCGGGGTGGCGATCACCGACGGCCAGTGCGACGTGATGCTGTTCTCCGACGCCGGCAAGGCGGTGCGCTTCGCCGAGACCGACGTGCGCCCGATGGGGCGCGACGCGCGCGGCGTGCGCGGCATGACGCTGGAGGACGGTCAGGCGGTGATCGCGATGCTGGTGGCCAAGGACGAGTCGCAGTCGGTGCTGACCGCGACCGAGAACGGCTACGGCAAGCGCACCCCGGTGGCGGAATACACCCGCCACGGCCGCGGCACCAAGGGCATGATCGCGATCCAGACCAGCGACCGCAACGGCAGGCTGGTGGGCGCGGTGCTGGTCGAGCCGAGCGACGAGGTGATGCTGATCTCCACCGGCGGCGTGCTGATCCGCACCAGCGTCGAGAGCATCCGCGAGATGGGCCGCTCGACCCAGGGCGTGACCCTGATCAACCTGGACGAGGGCACCTTCCTCGCCAGCATCGAGAAGGTGGCCGAGTCCGAGTCGGACGAGAGCATGCGTGCCAGCGGCGAGGGCGCCGAGGGCGGCGAGGCCGAAGGCGGCGCACAAGCCGCGCCGGGCGAGGGCGAGGCCCCCGCTGCGGACGAGGAAGGAGAGGCCTGATGAGTCGCGTGTGGAACTTCAGCGCCGGTCCCGCGGTGCTGCCCGAAGAGGTGCTGCGCCAGGCCGCCGACGAGATGCTCGACTGGCACGGCAGCGGCATGGGCGTCATGGAGATGAGCCATCGCGGCAAGGAATTCACCGCGATCGCCGCCCAGGCCGAGGCCGACCTGCGCGAGCTGCTCGCGGTGCCGGCCGGCTACCGCGTCCTCTTCATGCAGGGCGGGGCCATCGCCGAGAACGCGATCATCCCGATGAACCTGATGGGCGACAGGCGCGTGGCCGACTATGTGGTCACCGGTTCGTGGTCGCAGAAGTCGCAGAAGGAAGCGCGCAAGTACGCCGAGGTGAACATCGCCGCCTCGTCCGAGGCGGGCGGCTTCACCACCGTGCCGGCGATGGCGGAGTGGAAGCTGTCAGCCGATCCGGCCTACGTGTTCACCTGCACCAACGAGACCATCGGCGGCCTCGAGTACCCCTTCGAGCCCGACCTCGCGCAGATCGGCCGCGGCGAGGTGCCGGTGGTGGCCGACATGTCCTCGCACATCCTGTCGCGTGTGATCGACGTCTCGAAGTACGGCCTCATCTTCGGCGGCGCGCAGAAGAACATCGGCCCGGCGGGTCTCACCATCGTGATCGTGCGCGAGGACCTGCTCGGGCGCGCGATGCCGCACTGCCCCACCGCCTTCGACTTCAAGACCGTGGCCGACAACGGCTCGATGTACAACACGCCGCCCACCTACGGCATCTACATCGCCGGGCTGGTCTTCCAGTGGCTCAAGCGCCAGGGCGGGGTGGCGGCGATCGAGGCGCAGAACGTCGCCAAGGCGAAGCTGCTGTACGACTTTCTCGACGCCAGCGATTTCTACGAGAATCGCATCGACCCGGCTTGCCGTTCGCGCATGAACGTGCCCTTCTTCCTCAAGGACGAGGCCTTGAACGACGCCTTCCTCGCCGAGGCCAAGGCGGCGGGGCTGGTGCAGCTGAAGGGCCACAAGTCGGTCGGCGGCATGCGCGCGTCGATCTACAACGCGATGCCGCTCGCGGGCGTGCAGGCGCTGGTCGACTTCATGCGCGACTTCGCCGCCCGCCGCGGCTGAGGCCGCGCGGGGCAGGGCACGGCGGGACGGAAACACGGGACAACATCAGGACGCAAGCCGGAGGGGCCACGGGCCGAGCATGAGCGACGAACTGCTGAAACTGCGCAACGAGATCGACCGCATCGACGAGGAAATCCTCGCCCGCCTCGCCGAGCGCGCGCGCTGCGCGCAGCGCGTGGGCGAGATCAAGCGCGGGGTGATGTATTACCGCCCCGAGCGCGAGGCGCAGGTGCTGCGCCGGCTGGCCGAGCTCAACCCCGGCCCGCTGTCTTCCGATGCGGTGAAGACCATCTTCCGCGAGGTGATGTCGGCCTGCCTCGGGCTGGAGCAGCCGCTGCGCGTGGCCTACCTCGGCCCCGCCGGCACCTTCTCCGAGAGCGCCAGCCGCAAGCATTTCGGCTCCGCGCCCAACTTCCTGCCAATGGCGGCGATCGACGACGTCTTCCGCGCGGTGGAAGCCGGCAATGCCGACTACGGCGTGGTGCCGGTGGAGAACTCCACCGAGGGCGCGGTCGGCGGCACGCTCGACCTGCTGCTGGCCAACCCGCTCAAGGTGTGCGGCGAGGTGCGCCTGCGCATCCACCAGCAGCTGATGTCGCGCGCCGAGGGCATCGGCGCCGCCCGCCGCATCTACTCGCACGCGCAGTCGCTGGCGCAGTGCCACGAGTGGCTCAACCGCAACCTCCCGCACCTGCCGCGCATCCCGGTGGCGAGCAACGCCGAGGCCGCGCGCATGGCCTCCGAGGATCCCGAGTCCTGCGCCATCGCCGGCGACGCCGCGGCGCAGCTCTACGGGCTCAACATCCTCGCGCCCAACATCGAGGACGATCCCAACAACACGACGCGCTTCCTGGTGATCGCCGACCACGACGCCGGGCCCTCGGGCAAGGACCGCACCTCGCTGGTGTTCTCCGCGCCCAACCGGCCGGGGGCGATCCACAGCCTGCTCGAGCCGATGGCCCGCCACGGCGTGGACATGACCAAGCTGCAGTCGCGCCCGGCGCGCTCCGGGCTGTGGGAGTACGTGTTCTACGCCGACATCAACGGCCACCGCGAAGACCCCGAGGTGGCGGCCGCGCTGCGCGAGCTCGACGAGCGCGCCGCCTTCGTGAAGATCATCGGTTCCTATCCGGTCGCGGCGATCTGAGCGCGGCCCCGATTGCACACCAGGCCCGCGCGGGGAGTGCGGGCCGCAGCAGGAGACGACCCATGAGCATTGCCAGTCTTGCCCCCGACTACATCCGCGCGATCATGGCCTACCAGCCGGGCAAGCCGATCTCGGAGCTCGCCCGCGAGATGGGAATCCCCGAGGAGAGCATCGTCAAGCTCGCCTCCAACGAGAACCCGCTCGGCATGAGCGCGCGCGCGCGCGATGCCGCGATCGCCGCGATCGGCGAGGTCTCGCGCTATCCGGACGGCGGCGCGTTCGCGCTCAAGAAGGCCTTGTGCGAACGCTTCGGCGTCAAGCCCGAGCAGCTCGTGATCGGCAACGGCTCGAACGACATCCTCGAGCTGGCCTCGCAGGCCTTCCTCGCGCCGGGGCTGTCGGCGGTGTATTCGCGTCACGCCTTCGCGGTCTATCCGCTCGCCACCAACGCGCGCGGCGCGCGCGGCATCGAGGTGGCGGCGAAGAACTTCGGCCACGACCTCGACGCCATGGCGGCGGCGATCGAGCCGCAGACCCGCGTCGTCTTCATCGCCAACCCGAACAACCCCACCGGCACCTTCGTCCCGGGCGCCGAGCTCGAGGCCTTCCTCGCCAAGGTCCCGCGCCACGTGCTGGTGGTGCTCGACGAGGCCTACACCGAATACCTCGCCCCCGAGCAGCGCTACGACTCGATCGCCTGGCTGGCGCGCTTCCCCAACCTGCTGGTGTCGCGCACCTTCTCCAAGGCCTACGGCCTGGCAGGCCTGCGCGTGGGCTACGGCATCGCCCACCCCGAGGTGGCCGACCTGATGAACCGGGTGCGCCAGCCCTTCAACGTGTCCTCGGTAGCGCTCGCCGCGGCCGAGGCGGCGCTCGGCGACGACGAATTCCTCGCCCGCAGCGCCGAGCTCAACCGCCGCGGCATGACGCAGCTCGTCGCCGCCTTCCGCGAACTCGGCCTCGAATGGATCCCCTCGGCCGGCAACTTCGTCACCTTCAAGGTGGGCGACGCGATCGGGGTGAACCAGGCGCTGCTGCGCCAGGGCGTGATCGTGCGTCCGATCGCCGCCTACGGCATGCCGCACTGGCTGCGCGTGTCGATCGGTCTGCCCGAGGAAAACGCGCGCTTCATCGAGGCGCTGCGCCAGGCGCTCGCCTGAGCAGGGGGCGGACGATGGCGCACATCGGCAAGCTGGTCGTCTGCGGGGTCGGGCTGATCGGCGGCTCCTTCGCGCTCGCGCTGCGGCGCGCGGGCGCGGTCGAGCGCATCGTCGGCATCGGCCGCCGGCGCGAAGTGCTCGAGCGCGCGTGCGCGCTCGGCGTGATCGACGAGATCGCCGAGGGCTGGGCGGATGCGCTCGACGGCGCCGACCTGGTGCTGCTCGCCGCGCCGGTGGGGCAGACCGACGCGATCCTCGCCGCGATGGCGCCGCACCTGCGCCCGGGCACCATCGTCACCGACGCCGGCAGCACCAAACGCGACGTGGTCGCCGCGTTGCGCACCCATCTGGGTGGCGCGCTCGCCGACGTGGTGCCGGCGCACCCGATCGCCGGCGCCGAGAAGAGCGGGGTCGAGGCTGCCTTCGCCGAGCTCTACATGGGCCGCAAGGTGGTGCTGACGCCGCTGCCCGAGAGTCGCCCCGAGGCCGTCCAGAAGGTGCGCGACGCGTGGGAGGCCTGCGGCGCCAACGTGGTCGGCATGACACCGCAGGAGCACGACCGCGTGTTCGCCGCGGTGAGCCACCTGCCGCACCTGCTCGCCTTCGGCCTGGTCGACGACCTCGCCGGGCGCAGCAACGCGCCGCTGCTGTTCTCGCATGCGGCGAGCGGTTTCCGCGACTTCACCCGCATCGCCGGCAG
This sequence comes from Thauera aminoaromatica S2, assembly GCF_000310185.1. Classification (GTDB taxonomy): domain Bacteria; phylum Pseudomonadota; class Gammaproteobacteria; order Burkholderiales; family Rhodocyclaceae; genus Thauera; species Thauera aminoaromatica. The sequence goes on from NZ_AMXD01000005.1 coordinate 34,551, forward strand.
TCATCCCGAGATGTGGCGCGACATCTGCGTCGCCAACCGGGTCGCGCTGCTCGAGGAACTCGATGCCTACCTCGGCGAGCTCGCGCGCTTGCGCATGATGCTGGTCGAGGGCGATGGCGACGGCCTGGAGGCGGTGTTCGAGCGCGCCCGGCACGCGCGCAACGCCTGGGCCGAGGGGCTGCCGATCCGTACCGCCGAGTGAGCCTGCGCTTTTTCCTGTTTCGCGGGGACGGCCCCGTTTTCTGAGGTCATGATGGAATTTCTCGATCTGCCCCCGATGCTGGGCGCCGCCGGCAGCGTCCGCCTGCCCGGCTCGAAGAGCATCTCCAACCGCGTGCTGCTGCTGGCCGCGCTCGCCGAGGGCGAGACCGACATTCGCGACCTGCTGCTGTCGGACGACGTCGAACGCATGCTCGAGGCCCTGCGCGCACTCGGCGTGGACTGGCGGCGCGAGGGCGACAGCCTGAACTACCGTGTATGCGGCGTCGGCGGCCCCTTCCCGGTCAAGACCGGCGATCTCTTCCTCGGCAACGCCGGCACCGCCTTCCGGCCGCTCACCGCGGCGCTCGCGCTGTCGGGCGGCGAGTACCGCCTGTCGGGCGTACCGCGCATGCACGAGCGCCCGATCGGCGACCTCGTCGACGCGCTGCGCCAGCTCGGCGCCGACATCACCTGCACCGCCAACGAGGGCTACCCTCCGCTGCATCTCAAGCCCGCCACGATCCGTCCCGGTGGCGTGGTGCGCGTGCGTGGCGATGTCTCCAGCCAGTTCCTCACCGCGCTGCTGATGGCGCTGCCGCTGACCGGAGTGGAGACCACGATCGAGGTGGTGGGCGAGCTCATCTCCAAGCCCTACATCCGCATCACCCTCGAGCTGATGGCGCGCTTCGGCGTGCAGGTCGGGCAGCAGGGCTGGGAGCGCTTCGTGGTGCCGGGCGGCGCGCGCTACCGCAGCCCGGGCACGGTGTTCGTCGAGGGCGACGCCTCTTCGGCATCCTATTTCCTCGCCGCCGGGGCGATCGGTGGTGGGCCGGTGCGGGTGGAAGGCGTGGGGCGGACCAGCATCCAGGGCGACGTGCGCTTCGCCGAGGCGCTGGAGCAACTCGGCGCGCGCATCACCCTGGGCGACAACTGGATCGAGGCCGCGGCGCCCGCCGGCGGCGTGCTGAAGGCCTTCGACCTCGACCTCAACCACATCCCCGACGCGGCGATGACGCTGGCGGTGGCGGCGCTGTTCGCCGACGGGCCGTGCCGGCTGCGCAACATCGCGAGCTGGCGGGTCAAGGAGACCGACCGCATCGCCGCGATGGCGACCGAGCTGCGCAAGCTCGGCGCCGAGGTGGAGGAGGGCGCCGACTACCTGGTGGTGCAGCGCCCGCCGCGCCTGCAGCCGGCGGCGATCGACACCTACGACGACCACCGCATGGCGATGTGCTTCTCGCTGGCGAGCCTGGGGGGCTGCCGCGTGCGCATCAACGACCCGAAGTGCGTGAACAAGACCTTCCCCGGCTATTTCGAGGCCTTTGCGCAGGTGGCGCGGCCGGTGCCGGTGCTGGCCATCGATGGTCCCTCGGCCTCGGGCAAGGGCACGGTGGCGGCGCGCGTCGCCGAGACGCTGGGCTGGCACTACCTCGACAGCGGCTCGCTCTACCGCCTGGTGGCGCTGGCCGCGATGCGCGCGGGAGTGGCCTTCGACGACGAGGCCGGCGTGGCCGCGCTCGCCGCGGGTCTGCCGGCGCGCTTCGAGGGCGGGCGGGTGCTGTTGGGAGAGGGCGCGGACCGCGACGTCACCGACGAGATCCGCTCCGAGGCCTGCTCGGTCGGCGCCTCGAAGGTCGCCGTGCTGCCGGCGGTGCGTGCGGCCCTGCTCGACCGCCAGCGCGACTACCGCGCGGCCCCCGGCCTGGTGGCCGAAGGCCGCGACATGGGCTCGGTGATCTTCCCCGATGCAGGGCTCAAGGTCTTCCTCACCGCCTCGGCCGAGGCGCGCGCCGAACGCCGCCATAAGCAGTTGATCGAAAAGGGTTTGGCTGCTAACATGGAAAGTCTTCTGAAAGACCTTCAGGAACGGGATGCGCGCGATGCCGCCCGGCCTGTGGCGCCACTCGTGAAGCTGCCGGATGCGGCCCTGCTCGACACCACTCAACGGGACGTCGACGAGGCCGTCGCCTTCGTTCTCGATCTCGTCGGGCGGGGGGGCAAGTCGTCCGGTTGAACGCAATCGCGCGGGAGCGTGGGCTCCGGCGCGTTTTTTCTTGAACCAGCCATGTTTGCCGTCCCACGGCGGTGCCGGAATCCACCTTTTATGTCCAACGCCACCCCTGCCTTCGAAGAAAGCTTTGCCGCCCTCTTCGAGGAAAGCCTCGCCCTCCAGGAAATGCGCGCCGGTGAAGTCATCACCGCCGAAGTCGTGCGCATCGACCAGAACTTCGTCGTCGTCAACGCCGGCCTGAAGTCCGAAAGCTACGTGCCCATCGAGGAGTTCCGCAACGACCGCGGCGAACTCGAAGCCAACATCGGCGACTTCGTCCACGTCGCCATCGACGCCCTCGAAGACGGCTACGGCGAGACCCGCCTGTCGCGCGACAAGGCCAAGCGCATCGCCGCCTGGAACGACCTCGAGAAGGCGCTCAACGAAGGCACCCTGGTCAAGGGCGTCATCACCGGCCGCGTCAAGGGTGGCCTGACCGTCATGACCAACAGCATCCGCGCCTTCCTGCCGGGCTCGCTGGTCGACATGCGTCCGGTCAAGGACACCACGCCGTACGAAGGCAAGGAATACGAGTTCAAGGTCATCAAGCTCGACCGCAAGCGCAACAACGTCGTGGTCTCGCGTCGCGCCGTGCTGGAAGAGTCGATGGGCGAAGAGCGCGAGAAGCTGCTCGCCAACCTCAAGGAAGGCACCGTCATCAAGGGCGTGGTCAAGAACATCACCGACTACGGTGCGTTCGTGGACCTCGGCGGCATCGACGGCCTGCTGCACATCACCGACCTGGCCTGGCGTCGCGTCCGTCACCCGTCCGAAGTGCTGTCGGTCGGCGACGAGATCGAAGCCAAGGTGCTCAAGTTCGACCAGGAAAAGAACCGCGTCTCGCTCGGCCTCAAGCAGCTCGGCGAAGACCCGTGGGTGGGCATCTCGCGCCGCTACCCGCAGGGCACCCGCCTGTTCGGCAAGGTCACCAACATCACCGACTACGGCGCCTTCGTCGAGGTCGAGCAGGGCATCGAGGGCCTGGTCCACGTGTCCGAGATGGACTGGACCAACAAGAACATCCACCCGACCAAGGTCGTGCAGCTGGGCGACGAGGTCGAGGTCATGATCCTCGAGATCGACGAAGACCGTCGCCGCATCTCGCTGGGCATGAAGCAGTGCATGTCCAACCCGTGGGACGATTTCGCCATCAACCACAAGAAGGGCGACAAGGTCCGTGGCCAGATCAAGTCGATCACCGACTTCGGCGTGTTCATCGGCCTGGAAGGCGGCATCGACGGCCTGGTGCACCTGTCCGACCTGTCGTGGAGCGAGTCGGGCGAGGATGCCGTGCGCCGCTTCAAGAAGGGCGACGAGGTCGAGGCCGTGGTGCTGGCGATCGACGTCGAGCGCGAGCGCATCTCGCTCGGCATCAAGCAGCTCGAGGGCGACCCCTACACCAACTTCATCGCCACCCACGAGAAGAACAGCCTCGTGCGCGGCACCGTGAAGTCGGTCGAGGCCCGTGGCGCGGTGATCTCGCTGGGTGACGACGTCGAAGGCTACCTGCGCGCGTCCGAGGCCGCTCCGCACCGTGTCGACGACCTCACCACCATGTTCAAGGAAGGGGATGAGGTCGAGGCGCTGGTGATCAACGTGGATCGCAAGACCCGCTCGATCAGCCTGTCGATTCGTGCCAAGGACCAGGTCGAGCAGTCCGAAGCCATGAGCAAGCTGGCTTCCGAGAGCTCCGCTTCCGCCGGTACCACCAACCTGGGTGCCCTGCTCAAGGCCAAGCTGAACGAGCAGAAGCAGTAATCTGTCCGATCATGACCAAATCGGAGCTGATCGCCCAGCTGGCGGAGCGTTTTCCCCAGCTGGTCGCAAAGGACGCCGATTACGCGGTCAAGATGATTCTCGATGCGATGACCGACGCGCTCGCGCGCGGTGATCGCATCGAGATCCGCGGGTTTGGCAGCTTTGCGCTGAACTACCGTCCGCCCCGTACCGGGCGCAATCCCAAGTCCGGCGAGAAGGTGCTGGTGCCGGAAAAATACGTCCCGCATTTCAAGGCGGGCAAGGAATTGCGCGAAAGGGTGGATCTCGGCGGAAGTTGACCGCGCGGCGATCGGTTTACAGGCAATAATGGAGGGCGACTGCGGTCGCCTTCTTTTTGTTCATCGTTCGGGAATCATGCCGGTCATGCGTGCAATCATCTGGATCATCCGCCTGCTGCTGTTCTTCCTCTTGTTCGGCTTCGCGATCAAGAACGACCATCTGGTCACGCTGAACTTCTTTTTCGGCATCCAGTGGCAACTTCCGCTGGTGTTCGTGATCCTGGTCACCTTCGCCGCCGGTGCCCTGATCGGCGTCACCGCGACGCTTGCCTCGATGATGCGCCAGCGCCGCGAGATCTCGCGCCTGCGCCGCCAGGTCGAGCTCGTCGAGCGCGAGAAGGCCTCGACCGAGACCGCGCTCGCCGCGGCAGAGTCCCGCTTGCCGATGCCCTGATCCCCGATGGAAATCGAATACTGGTGGCTGCTCGCGCTGCCGCTGTTCTTTGCGCTCGGCTGGCTGGCCGCGCGCATCGACATCCGCCAGGTGGTGCAGGAGTCGCGCGCGCTTCCGCGCTCCTACCTGAGCGGGCTCAATTTCCTGCTCAACGAGCAGCCCGACAAGGCGATCGACGCCTTCGTCGAGGCGGTGCGCATCGACCCGCAGACCGTCGAGCTGCACTTCGCGCTCGGCAGCCTTTTTCGCCGTCGCGGCGAGACCGACCGCGCGATCCGCATCCACCAGCTGCTCGTCGACCGCGAGGACATCAGTGACGAGCATCGCCTGCAGGCGCTCGGCGAGCTTGGCCAGGATTTTCTCAAGGCCGGCCTGCTGGACCGCGCGGAGGCTGCCTTTCTGCGCCTGCGCGGCACGCGCGCCAACGATGTCGCGCTGCGCTATCTGCTCGAGATCTACCAGCAGGAGAAGGACTGGGCCAAGGCGATCGAGGTCGCCGAGGCGCTGCCTGGCCATGAAGGCGTGATGTGGCACACCGAGGTCGCCAACTTCCATTGCGAGCTCGCTGCCACGGCACTGGCGAACTCGCGCCACGACGAGGCGCGGGGCCATCTCGATCGTGCCTTCGAGGTCAATCGCCGCTGCGTGCGCGCGAGCCTGCTGCTCGGCGACCTGCATGCCGCCCAGGGCCGTGACGAGGAAGCGCTGGAAGCCTGGCAGCGCATCGAAAACCAGGACCCCAATTACCTCGCCCTCGTCGCCGAGCGCGTCATGGACGCCTGCGGGCGCCTCGGTCGCGTGGCTCAGGGGCACCAGCTGTTGCGCGCCTGGCTCGCCGGGCACGCCTCGCTCGACCTGCTCGACGAGCTCTTCCACTGGGAGCTCGAGCGCGAGGGGCCCAAGGCGGCCTACGAGATGGTGCGCGAGGAGCTGCGCCGCAACCCCACGCTGCTCGGGCTCGACAAGCTGCTCGAGGCGGCGGCGCTCAACGCGCCGGCCGAGCAGCGCGCCGACATCGACCTCATCAAGCAGCTCATCCACGGTCACACCCGACGCGTCGCACGCTATCGCTGCAACACCTGCGGCTTCAAGGCGCGCCAGTTCCACTGGCGCTGCCCGGCCTGCGGCGGCTGGGAGACCTATCCACCGCGGCGCACCGAAGAGTTCGACCTGACGCCCTGAAGCGCGGCGAACCCGGCGGGCCGGTCGGGAGTCCACCTCCCGACGAACCCTCCCGAAGAACCCCACTCCACAGGGTAGAAATGGAATTCAGGACGCTGGAAGACTACGTCGGCCGCACGCCGCTGGTGCGCCTCAAGCGCATCGACGCCGGCCGCAACAACGTGATCCTCGCCAAGCTCGAGGGCAACAACCCGGCCGGCTCGGTCAAGGATCGCCCGGCGCTGTCGATGGTGATGCGCGCCGAGGCGCGCGGCCAGATCAAGCCGGGCGACACCCTGATCGAGGCCACCAGCGGCAACACCGGGATCGCGCTCGCGATGGCCGCGGCGATCCGCGGCTACCGCATGATCCTGGTGATGCCGGAGAACCAGAGCGTCGAGCGCCGTCAGACCATGCGCGCGTTCGGCGCCGAGCTCGTGTTGGTGCCGAGTTCGGGCGGCATGGAGATGGCGCGCGACATCGCCGAGAAGATGCGCGACGAGGGCCGCGGCATCATCCTCGACCAGTTCGCCAACCCGGACAACCCGGTGGCGCACTACGAGGGTACCGGCCCCGAGCTGTGGGAGCAGACTGGCGGCCGCATCACCCACTTTGTCAGCTCGATGGGCACCACCGGCACCATCATGGGCACCTCGCGCTTCCTCAAGGAGCGCAATCCCGACATCTGCATCGTCGGCTGCGAGCCGGAGGAGGGCTCGTCCATCCCCGGCATCCGCAAGTGGCCCGAAGCGTACTTGCCGAAGATTTTCGAGCGCCCGCGGGTCGATCGCTTCGAGCGCGTCAGCCAGGCTGACGCCGAGGAGATGACCCGCCGGCTCGCGCGCGAGGAGGGCATCTTCGCGGGCATCTCCTCGGGTGGCGCGATGCATGTCGCGCTGCGCATCGCCGCTCAGGTCGAGAACGCGGTGATTGTCTCCATCGTCTGCGACCGCGGCGACCGTTACCTGTCGACGGGTGTGTTCCCGGCCTGAGCGCCTTCGGCTGGCCGGGCCGCGGGTGACGCGGCGATCGCGTCGCGTGGAGGCTGCAGGTGCCGAACGGGAGTCGTCCCGCCGCGGTCGCGGCTTGCGCGTGGCGTCCTGCGCCCTCTTGCTGCTGATGCTGGCGACCGCCGTTCCGCTTGCGGGCGCAACGGTGTTTCGGGTGCTCGCCCTCCAGATCGCCGAGATCACCCGTCCCGGCCTTGCTGCGGAGGAGCTGAGCGTGCGCTTCGACGCGCATGCGCAAAGCGGGGAGATCGCGGTCGGCCGCCTGCGGGTCGGTGCGCGCGAGTGGCGCGCGCTCTCGCTGCGTTGCGGTCGCCTGCATCTCGACGACGGCGTGCTCGGGTGCAGCGCGGCACGGTTGGAGCTGCGCGGGCGGAGATTGCCCTTCGAGGCCGACATCGAGGCGACGCTCGGCCCCGGGCCGGCGCGGATCGTGCTGCGCCTGGCCGAAGGCGGCCGCATCGAGGCTGCCATTCAAGCGGATGGCAGCTTGCGCGCCCGTCTGCACCGGATCCGCCCTGCGGCGACCGCGGCCCTGCTGGAGCCCTGGCTCGCCGAGCTCGCCGCGCGCCTGCGCGAGCTCGAGGCCGTCGGCGTGCTCGATGCCGAGCTCGATTACCGGCCCGCGGGTGTGGGCGACGCATCCGCAACCCTGCGCGGCCGGATCGCGGGCGGCGGCTTCGGGAGTGGCGACGGTCTGCGTGCAGCCGAGGGCGTGGAGGCCGGTTTCACGCTCGATGCACGTGGGACGGGCGCGGCGTGGTCCTGGGCGGCGCAGCTCGACTGGGACGCGGGCGCGGCCTATGTGCATCCGCTGCTCTTCGAGGCCGGCCCGCGGCTGCGCGCGCACGGGCGCTTCGACGGCCGCCGGATCGTGCTCGAGCGCGGCGAGCTGGCGCTCGATGGGGTTGCTGCCGCCTCCGCGCGCGGCGTGTTCGACACCTTCGGCGGCACGCTGGACACCCTTGCGGTCGAGCTGACCGATGTCGATCTCGTCCGCATCGGCCCGCGCTGGCTGGCGCCGCTGCTGGCGCCGGCGAGTGCGCAGCGGTTGCGCCTCGAGGGGCGGGCGGACCTGCGTGCCGAATTGCGCCGGGATCGGCTGGAGACGGTCGACGTGGAACTGCATGGGGCGGGCTTCGGTCTCGCGTCGCCGCAGGGCGAGGGAATCGCCGCAGGCGGCGTAGCGGAGGAGGCGCGCGCCGAGGTGCTCGCCTTCGGCCCCGTGGATGGGCGCGTGCGCTGGTCCTCGCGCGGCCGGGGCGAGGCCGCCCTGCAGGTTGGCGGAGGGCGCTGGGAGAAGCTCGCGCTCGGGGCCTTCGCGCTCGACGCGGTGCTCGGGCCCGCCGGGCTGCGCCTGCCGGGCGCGCGCATCCCCTTGCTCGACGGTGCGCTGGTGCTCCGGGATCTCGCCCTCGGCTGGTCCGTCGCAGGCTGGGAGGGGAGCGCTGGCGCGGTCCTCGAGCCGGTGTCGATGCCCTTGCTCACCGAGGCGCTCGGTCTGCCGCGCATGGCGGGGGTGATGTCGGCCGCGTTGCCGGGCTTGCACCTGCGTCCGGGCGAGCTCGTGCTCGACGGCACGCTCGCGGTGTCCGTCTTTGGCGGGTGGGTGCAGGCGAGCGGACTGCGCGTGCACGAACCCTTCGGCGTCGCTTCGCACCTGACGGGCGAGATCGAGGCGCGCCACATCGATCTCGCCCAGCTTACCGAGGCCTTCAGCTTCGGCAGCATCACCGGTCATATCGACGCCGATGTGCGCGGCCTGGAGCTGTCGAGCTGGCGGCCCACGGCCTTCGACGCCCGCATCGCCAGCATCGCCGGCGACGAGCGCCGCCGCATCAGCCAGCGCGCGGTGCAGAACCTCGGCGCGCTCGGCGGCGGGGGCGCGCTCGCGGCGGTGCAGCGCAGCGTGCTGCGCCTGTTCGAGACTTTCGGCTATCGCGAGCTCGGCCTGCGCTGCCGGCTTGCCAAGGGCGTATGCGAGATGGACGGGCTGGATGCGGCGCCGGACGGCGCCGCGCGCGCCGATGGCGGCTTCACCATCGTGCGTGGCGGAGGCGTCCCGGCACTCGACGTCATCGGCTACAATCGGCGCGTCGATTGGAACGAACTGGTGGCCCGCCTGCAGCGCGTGGTGGCCGAGGGCGTCTCTCCCACGATCGATTGAATCTGCATATCCCGCGAGGACGGCATGAACCCTGTTGCGCGCTGGCTGTTCGCGGCTGCGCTGGTTGCGAGCACCGCGGCCTGCGTCACGATCAACATCTATTTCCCGGCCGCGGCGGCCGAGAAGGCCGCCGACCGGATCATCGACGAGGTCTGGCAGCTGCGCGAGGGTGCGGGCAGCGCGCCTGCCACGCCGCCGGCTGCGGGAGACGCGAAATGAAATCCGCTTCGATGCCGTCCGGCTCCTGGGCGGGCCGCCTGGCGGCCCTGTTCGTCGGCCTCGCGCTCGCCTTCCCGGTGCATGCGCAGGGCAACCTCGAGATCGACACCCCGGCGATCTCCGCGCTGCGCAAGACGATGCAGCAGCGCCACGCGCAGCTCGCGCCGCTGTATGCGTCGGGTGCGGTGGGCATCGCCGCAGACGGTACCGTGAGCCTGCGCGACGCCGCGGCGGTGCCGCTCGCGCAGCGCGCCCAGGCCAACGCCGCGGTTGCCGCCGAAAATGCCGACCGTGCCGCGCTCTACCGCGAGATCGCGCGCGCCAACGGTCACCCCGAGTGGGAGGCCGAGGTGCGCCGCACCTTCGCGCAGCGTTGGCTCGAGCGCGCGCAGCCGGGCTGGTGGGTGCAGCAGGGCGCTGCGTGGTCGAGGAAATGATGCCGGTCCTCGTCTTCGACATCGAAACCGTTCCCGACGTCGCCGGCATCCGCGCGATCGAGAACCTGCCCGCGGGCCTGTCCGACTACGAGGTCGCGGAGTGGGCGTTCCAGCAGCGCCGCGCCAGCCACGGCAACGACTTCCTGCCGCACCATCTGCAGCGCGTGGTGGCGATCTCCTGCGTGCTGCGCGACGCGCAGCATTTCCGGGTGTTCTCGCTCTCCGAGCCCGAGAGCGGCGAGGGCGAGATCATCCAGCGCTTCTTCGACGGCATCGAGCGCTACTCGCCGCAGATCGTGTCGTGGAACGGCGGCGGCTTCGACCTGCCGGTGCTGCACTACCGCGGCATGCTGCACGGCGTTGCAGCACCGCGCTACTGGGACCAGGGCGAGGGCGACTACCACGACTCGCGCGACTTCAAGTGGAACAACTACATCAGCCGCTACCATAGTCGTCATCTGGATCTGATGGACTTGCTCGCGCTCTACCAGCCGCGCGCGAGCGCACCGCTCGACGACCTCGCCAAGCTCATGGGCTATCCCGGCAAGCTCGGCATGGACGGTTCGGCGGTCTGGCAGGCCTGGCAGGAGGGCCGGATCGCCGAGATCCGCGACTACTGCGAGACCGACGTCGTCAACACCTACCTCGTCTACCTGCGCTTCGAGCGCATGCGCGGGCATCTCGACGCCGCCGCGTGGGCGGCGGAGGTGGAGACGGTGCGCGAGGCGCTCGGCCGCATCGACGCACCGCACTGGAAGCAGTTCCTCGCCGCCTGGCCGCAAGGCTGAGCGGCGCGGCGCCGGCTCCATCCCCCATCCTCTTACGGAGAGCATCATGGGCATCATCGGAACCATCCTCATCGGCCTGATCGTCGGCTTCGTCGCGCGCCTGCTGCACCCCGGCAAGGACGGCCTCGGGATCATCATGACCTCGCTGCTCGGCATCGCCGGCTCGCTGGTCGCCACCTACGGCGGCCAGGCGCTCGGCATCTATCACGCCGGCGAGGGCGCGGGTTTCCTCGGTGCGGTCATCGGCGCGGTGGTGATCCTTTTCGTGGTGACCCGCCTCAAGAAATGATCCCGTTCCGCGGCACTGCAAAAAAACTTTGACAAATTTTTCGCAGTGTCTATAATGCGGGACTTCAGCAGGCGCGTAGCTCAGTTGGTTAGAGCACCACCTTGACATGGTGGGGGTCGTTGGTTCGAGTCCAATCGCGCCTACCAGGATTCTGGAGTCGAAAAGTCATGTTCCGAACTACCACTCAGGCCGGAAACTGAACAGGTCGGCTCCGCTTGTCTGCTAAGAGAAAAAAGCGCGCCCAAACCGCGCTTTTTTTTCGTCCACGTTTTTCCCGATTTCCCCTGTACGTCCTGCGCCTCGCGGGGCGACAACAGCCCGAGGCTACAGCCATGCCCAACATCACGCTTCCCGACGGTTCCGTGCGCAGCTTCGATCACCCGGTGACCGTCGCCGAGGTTGCGGCTTCGATCGGTGCCGGTCTCGCCAAGGCGGCGATCGCCGGTCGCACCGACGGGAAGCTGGTCGATCTCTCGCACCGATTCGAGGCCGACGCCGATCTGGCCATCGTGACCGACAAGAACGCCGAGGGCCTCGAGATCATCCGCCACTCCACGGCCCACCTGCTCGCGCACGCGGTGAAGGAGCTCTTCCCCGACGCCCAGGTGACGATCGGGCCGGTGATCGACAACGGCTTCTACTACGACTTCTCGTACAAGCGTCCCTTCACCCCCGAGGACCTGCAGGCCATCGAGCAGCGCATGGCCGAGATCGCCAAGCGCGAGATCCCCGTGCATCGCGAGGTGTGGCCGCGCGACAAGGCGGTGGACTTCTTCAAGGGCATCGGCGAGCACTACAAGGCCGAGATCATCGCCTCGATCCCGGCGGGCGAGGACGTGTCGCTGTACCGTCAGGGAGACTTCATCGACCTGTGCCGCGGCCCGCACGTGCCCTCGACCGGCAAGCTCAAGGTCTTCAAGCTGATGAAGCTGGCCGGTGCGTACTGGCGCGGCGACTCGAAGAACGAGATGCTGCAGCGCGTGTATGGCACGGCGTGGACGAAGAAGGACGAGCTCGACGCCTACCTGCACATGATCGAGGAGGCCGAGAAGCGCGACCACCGCAAGCTCGGCCGCCAGCTCGACCTCTTCCACATCCAGGACGAGGCGCCCGGCATGGTGTTCTGGCACGCCAAGGGCTGGACGCTGTGGCAGCAGGTCGAGCAGTACCTGCGCCGCACGATCGGCGAGCATGGCTACCAGGAAGTGAAGACGCCGCAGATCGTCGACCGCTCGCTGTGGGAGAAGTCCGGTCACTGGGGCATGTACTCCGACCTGATGTTCACCACGCAGTCCGAGAAGCGCGACTACGCGGTCAAGCCGATGAACTGCCCCTGCCACATCCAGATCTTCAACCAGGGCCTCAAGAGCTACCGTGACCTGCCGCTGCGCATGGCCGAGTTCGGCTCCTGCCACCGCAACGAACCTTCCGGCTCGCTGCACGGCATCATGCGCGTGCGCAACTTCGTGCAGGACGACGCGCACATCTTCTGTACCGAGAGCCAGGTGCAGGCCGAATCCGCCGAGTTCATCCGCCTGCTGCAGCAGGTGTATCAGGACTTCGGCTTCACCGACGTGCAGGTGAAGCTGTCGACCCGCCCCGAGAAGCGCGTCGGTACCGACGAGCAGTGGGATGCCGCCGAGGCCGCGCTTGCCGCCGCGCTCGACGCGCAGGGTCTGCAGTACGAGCTGCAGCCGGGCGAGGGCGCCTTCTACGGACCCAAGATCGAGTTCTCGCTGAAGGATTGCCTGGGCCGCGTGTGGCAGTGCGGCACGCTGCAGCTCGACTTCAATCTGCCGGTGCGCCTCGGTGCCGAGTATGTCGACGAGGACAACACCAAGAAGATCCCGGTGATGCTGCATCGCGCCATCCTCGGTTCGCTGGAGCGCTTCATCGGCATCCTGATCGAGCATCACGCCGGCGCCATGCCGCTGTGGCTCGCCCCGGTGCAGGCGGTGGTGATGAACATCTCCGAGGGCCAGGCCGAATATGCCGAAGAGGCGGTGGCGAGGCTGAAGAAGGCCGGCTTCCGCGTCGAGGCGGATTTGCGCAACGAGAAGATTAACTATAAAATTCGCGAACATAGCGTGCAGAAGCTGCCGTACCAGATCGTCATCGGCGAGAAGGAGAAGGCGGCAGGCCTGGTGGCCGTACGTGCCCGGGGTGGCCAGGATCTTGGCCAAATGTCCCTCGATTCGCTGATCGAACGCTGGCTTCGCGAAGTTGAAGCGAAAGCCGGATCGGTCTGATATTGGTTTTCGTGGAGAGTTGAACCATCGCACAAGAAAAAAAGCAGCGCGTAAATCGGGAGATCACTGCGCCTGAGGTCCGGCTGGTCGGCGAGGAGGGCGAGCAGCTCGGTATCGTCTCCCTGAACGCATCCCTCAGCATGGCCGAAGAGGCCGGGCTGGATCTGGTCGAAATCGCACCGATGGCCGTGCCGCCCGTGTGCAAGCTGATGGATTTCGGCAAGTTCAAGTATCAGGAACAGAAGAAGGCCCACGAAGCCCGACTCAAGCAGAAGCAGGTGCAGGTCAAGGAGGTCAAGCTCCGCCCCGGCACCGACGAGAACGACTACCAGATCAAGCTGCGCAACCTCAAGCGCTTCCTGGAAGAAGGCGACAAGTGCAAGGTGACCTTGCGCTTCCGCGGCCGCGAGATGGCGCACCAGGAGTTCGGCCTGCGCCAGCTCGAGCGCGTGAAGGCGGACCTCGAGGAACTCGGCCAGGTCGAGCAGATGCCCAAGATGGAAGGGCGCCAGATGATCATGATCATCGCGCCGAAGAAGAAGCACTGAGCTTCTTCCCGAAGAAATCGCCTCGCGAGGGGCGAGACCGCGGGAAGGAATTTCCCTCCGGCGGAAAACAAGTGGTGCCGGGTAACAAAACGCGCCGGGCTTTTCGGTGCTACCTGGTGTCATCCAAAAACATGGAGTCTCAGCAATGCCCAAGATGAAGACCAAGAGCGGAGCGAAGAAGCGCTTCAAGGTCCGCTCCAGCGGCGGGATCAAGCGGTCCCAGGCGTTCAAGCGCCACATCCTGACCAAGAAGACGACGAAGGTGAAGCGTCACCTGCGCGGCATGACCGAAGTGCATGCGGCAGATGAAAAGCTGATCCGCGCCATGCTTCCGTACGCCTGATAGGAGACCGCAATGCCCCGAGTCAAACGTGGTGTAACCGCCCGCGCCCGTCACAAGAAAGTCCTCTCCCAGGCCAAGGGTTACCGTGGCCGTCGCAAGAACGTCTATCGCATCGCCAAGCAGGCGGTGATGAAGGCGGGTCAGTACGCCTACCGCGACCGTCGTCAGCGCAAGCGTCAGTTCCGCACCCTGTGGATCGCGCGTATCAACGCCGCCGCGCGCGAGCTGGGCCTGACCTACAGCGTGTTCATGAACGGTCTCAAGAAGGCCGCGATCGAGATCGACCGCAAGGTGCTGGCCGATCTGGCCGTGTTCGACAAGCCGGCGTTCGCCGCGATTGCCGAGCAGGCCCGGGCCAAACTCGCTGCGTAATCGCGCGCAGCCAAAAAAAAGGAGGCCTGGCCTCCTTTTTTTTTCTGGATTCCCGGCGCCCGGCGGGCGCCGCGACCGGACTCCCCCGAATTCCCGATGAGCGGTGCGCTCCGCAGCGCTCATCCCGCAACACTGCATTCCGCCAGGGCAGGGACATGGAACAGCTCGATCAACTGGTACAACAGGCCGCCGCCGAATTCGCCGCCGCGGTCGACGGCGCGCAGCTCGAACAGGCCAAGGCGCGCTACCTCGGCAAGTCCGGCGCGCTCACCGAGCGCCTGAAGGCGCTCGGCAAGCTCGAGCCCGAGGCGCGCCGCGAGGCGGGCGCCGCGATCAACGCCGCCAAGACCGCGATCGAGGCCGCGCTCGAAGGCCGCCGCAACGCGCTGCGCGAAGCCGCGCTGCTCGCCCAGCTCGCCGCCGAGGCGCTCGACGTCACCCTGCCCGGGCGCGGTGGCGTGCAGGGCGGACTGCATCCGGTGAGCCGCACCCTCGAGCGCGTCGAGCGCCTGTTCGGCTCGATCGGCTTCGTGGTCGCCGACGGTCCCGAGATCGAGACCGACTGGCACAACTTCACCGCGCTCAACACGCCCGAGAACCACCCGGCGCGCTCGATGCACGACACCTTCTATCTCGAAGGCCACGACGACGTGCTGCTGCGCACCCACACCAGCCCGGTGCAGATCCGCGCCATGCAGGCCCACGTCGCGCGCCACCGTGACGCCGATGCCATGCCCGACCTGCGCATCATCGCGCCCGGCCGTGTCTTCCGCGTGGACTCCGATGCCACCCACTCGCCGATGTTCCACCAGGTCGAGGGCCTGTGGGTGGGCGAGACGGTGAGCTTCGCCGACCTCAAGGGCGTGATCGCCGACTTCCTGCGCCGCTTCTTCGAGACCGACGACCTGCAGGTGCGCTTCCGCCCGTCCTTCTTCCCCTTTACCGAGCCTTCGGCCGAGATCGACGTCGCCTTCATGAGCGGCGCGCTCGAGGGGCGCTGGCTGGAGATTGCCGGCTGCGGCGTGGTGCACCCCAACGTGCTGCGCTTCGGCGGCATCGACCCCGAGCGCTACACCGGCTTCGCCTTCGGCATGGGGCCGGACCGCCTCACCATGCTGCGCTACGGCGTGAACGACCTGCGCCTGTTCTTCGAGGGCGACCTGCGCTTCCTCGGCCAGTTCCGCTGAGCGGCTTCGCACAAGCTGCGCCCTACCACGCAATCCGGGTAATCGAATCATGCAATTCTCAGAACAGTGGCTGCGGACCTTCGTCGATCCGCAACTGGACAGCGCCGGACTCGGCCATCTGCTGACCATGGCCGGCCTCGAGGTCGAGGAGGCCGAACCCGCCGCGCCCGCCTTCCGCGGTGTCGTGGTGGCGAAGATCGTCGAGGCCGAGAAGCACCCCAACGCCGACAAGCTCAAGCTGTGCAAGGTCGACGCCGGCACCGGCGAATTGCTGCAGATCGTCTGCGGCGCGCCCAACGCTGCCGCCGGCATGAAGGTGCCATGCGCGGTGGTCGGCGCGGTCCTGCCCGGCGAGTTCGAGATCAAGAAGGCCAAGCTGCGCGGCGTCGAGTCCTTCGGCATGCTGTGCTCTGCGCGCGAGCTCGGGTTCTCCGAGGATCACTCCGGCCTCTACGCGCTGCCCGAGGATGCCCCGGTGGGCACCGACATCCGCGCCTACCTCGGCCTGGACGACACCTTGTTCACCATCAAGCTGACCCCCAACCGCGCCGACTGCCTGAGCCTGACCGGCGTGGCGCGCGAGGTCGCGGCGATCACCGGCGGCGAGTTCCGTCCGCTCGCGATCGACCCGGTCGCGCCCGCGATCGAGGCCCGCCGCGACATCGTGCTCGATGCGCCGCAAGCCTGTCCGCGTTACTGCGGCCGCATCCTGCGCGGCGTGGACGCGCGCGCCGCGACGCCCGACTGGATGGTGCGCCGCCTGGTGCGCAGCGGCATCCGCTCGATCAGCGCGCTGGTCGACATCACCAACTACGTCATGCTCGAGCTCGGCCAGCCCCTGCATGCCTTCGACAACGCCAAGCTGCAGGGCGCCATCCATGTGCGCCTGCCGCGTGCGGGCGAGCAGGTGCTGCTGCTCAACGAGCAGACGGTGACCCCGGCTGCGGACACCTTGCTGATCGCCGACGAGGCGCGCGCGCTCGCGCTCGCGGGCATCATGGGCGGCGAGGACAGCGGGATCACCCTCGACACCACCGAAGTCTTCCTCGAGAGCGCCTTTTTCGCGCCCGATGCGATCGCGGGCCGCGCGCGCGCCTACGGTTTCGGCTCGGATGCCTCGCACCGCTTCGAGCGTGGTGTCGATCCGGAGCTTGCGCGCGGCGCCCTCGAGCGTGCCACCCGTCTGGTGATCGAGCTGTGCGGCGGCGAGGCCGGTCCGGTGGTCGAGGCCGTCGCCACCGACGCGCTGCCCGCGCGCGCGCCGGTGCGTTTGCGTCCGGCGCGTGCGCGCCGCGTGCTCGGCATCGTGCTTGCCGACGCGGACATGCTCGCGCTGCTGCGTCGCGTCCACCTGCAGGTCGAGCGCACAGGTGACGACATCCTCGTCACGCCGCCGTCGTGGCGCTTCGACATCGAGATCGAGGAAGACCTGATCGAGGAGATCGCCCGCCTGCACGGCTACGACAACATCCCGGCGATCGCCCCGCAGGGCAGCCTGATGATGCTGCCGAGCAGCGAGAACGGACGCCCGGTGTGGGCGCTGCGTCACCTGCTCGCCGCGCGCGGCTACCAGGAGGTGGTCAACTTCGCCTTCGTCGAGGAGGCCTGGGAGCGCGACTTCTGCGCCAACGAGAACCCGATCCGCCTGGCCAACCCGATCGCCAGCCACCTCAGCGTGATGCGCTCCAGCCTGATTCCGGGCCTGGTCGGCACGCTCGCCGCCAATCGCAAGCGCCAGATCGACCGCGTGCGCGTTTTCGAGGTGGCACGCGTGTTCGAGCGCAAGGCCGATGGCGATCCGGTGCGCGGCTTCCATCAGGTGATGAACATCGCCGCGCTGGCGGCCGGCCAGGTGGTGCCCGAGCAGTGGGGCGAGCGCGCGCGCAGCGTCGACTTTTACGACGTGAAGGGCGATCTCGAGGCGCTGTTCGCGCCGCGCGAGCTGCAGTTCGCCCCGCTCTCGCATCCCGCCCTGCATCCGGGGCGCGCGGCCGCCGTGCGCCTGGACGGGCACATGATCGGCGTGCTCGGTGAACTGCATCCGGTGTGGGTGCAGCGCTACGAGCTCGGCACCGCGCCGGTGGTGTTCGAGGTTGCGCTCGATGCTGCGCTCGCCGCCCGCGTGCCGGCCTATGCCGAGATCTCGCGCATGCAGGCGGTGCGCCGCGATCTTGCGCTGGTGGTGGGCAACGAGGTTCCGGTCGAGCGCGTGCTCGAGGTGCTGCGCGAGGCCGCACCCGCGCTCGTACGCGAGATCGCGCTGTTCGACCTTTACCAGGGCAAGGGCATCGATCATGACAAGAAGAGCCTTGCCTTCAAGGTATCGATGCAAGATACTCGACGCACCCTCGAAGACGCCGAAGTGGATGCGGCCATCGCGCTGCTCGTGACGCATGCCGAAACCGTGCTGGGTGCGCGCCTGCGAGGCGCGGGAGCCTGACATGACCCTCACCAAGGCCGAGCTCGCCGACCTGCTGTTCGAGCAGGTCGGGCTCAACAAGCGTGAAGCCAAGGACATGGTGGAGGGCTTCTTCGAGGAGATCCGGACGGCGCTGGAGCGCGGCGACAGCGTCAAGCTCTCCGGCTTCGGCAACTTCCAGTTGCGCGACAAGCCGCAGCGTCCGGGTCGCAACCCCAAGACCGGCGAGGAAATCCCGATCACCGCCCGGCGCGTGGTCACCTTCCATGCCAGCCAGAAACTGAAGGCCGCGGTGGAGCAACTCAGCGATGCAAGCAAGCAGCCCTGAAACCGGTGGCGAGCAACTGCCGCCGATTCCTGCGAAGCGCTATTTCACGATCGGCGAGGTGAGCGAGCTGTGCTGCGTGAAGCCGCACGTGCTGCGCTACTGGGAGCAGGAGTTCACCCAGCTGAAACCGGTCAAGCGCGGTGGCAACCGGCGCTATTACCAGCACCACGAGGTCATGCTGATCCGGCGCATCCGCCAGCTGCTGTATCAGGAGGGGTTCACCATCTCCGGTGCGCGCAACCGCCTTGGGGAGTCGGCGATCCAGGAGCAGGAGAACGGCGTGGAACTCGAGCAATGCAGGTCCACGCTGCGGCAACTGCGCGCCGAGATTGCGGCCACGCTGCAGGAACTGCGCGCCTGATCCGCGGCACGATTCGCAGGCTGATCATCGCGCAGCAAAAGTACTGGTATTTCTGAAAACCGCTGCTATAATGGCGGCTTGTGTCGGGGCGTAGCGCAGCCTGGTAGCGCACTTGCATGGGGTGCAAGGGGTCGCGAGTTCGAATCCCGCCGCCCCGACCAATCAAACTAACCGGCCCAGGCCGGTTTTTTTGTTTGTGCCGTTCGCCAGGCGTGCCGCCTGGTACGCCATGCTAATATCTCCGCTCCCGCCGGTTCGCGGCGCCCCTTGCAATCCCTCGCAGCCACCCGCACGGAATCAAGATGCGCATCCTGGTCAGCAACGACGACGGTTACTTCGCCCCCGGCATCGCGGCGCTCGCCGAGGCGCTCGGTACGATCGGCCAGGTGACCGTGGTCGCTCCCGAGCGCGACCGCAGCGGCGCGAGCAACTCGCTGACGCTCGACCGTCCGCTCTCGCTTCGCCAGACCTCCAACGGCTTCTATCACGTCAATGGCACCCCCACCGACTGCGTCCATCTCGCGGTCACCGGGATGCTCGACCACCTTCCCGACATGGTTGTCTCCGGTGTCAATCACGGCGCCAACATGGGGGACGACACGGTGTATTCGGGCACGGTCGCGGCCGCCACCGAGGGCTTTCTGCTTGGCGTGCCCTCGATCGCGGTCTCACTGGTGAGCAAGTCGGCCACCGATTTCACCGCCGCCGCACGCGTCGCTCGCGACCTCGCCGAGCGCTTCATGCGCAACCCCTTTCCGCGTCCGGTGCTGCTCAACGTCAACGTGCCCGATGTCGCCTACGAGCGCCTGCAAGGCATCCGCGTCACCCGCCTGGGCAAGCGCCACAAGGCCGAGCCGGTGGTGCGCAGCGAGACGCCGCGCGGCGAGACGGTCTATTGGGTCGGTGCCGCGGGCGGTGCCGCCGACGCGGGAGAAGGCACCGACTTCCATGCGGTGGCCAACGGCTTCGTGTCGGTCACGCCGCTGCAGATCGACCTCACCCATACCGGCCTGATCGCTCCGGTCTTCGACTGGTTGCAGCGGTGAGCGTGCGCGCATCCGACCCGGGGCAGGCCTCGCGCGCACGCGCGCGCATGGTCGAGCGGCTGCGCGCCCAAGGCATCCGCGACGAGCGCGTGCTCGCGGCGATGCAGGCGGTGCCTCGCCACGCCTTCGTGGACGAGGGGCTGGCATTCAGCGCCTACGACGACACGCCGCTGCCGATCGGCTTCCAGCAGACCATCTCGCAGCCCTTCGTGGTGGCGCGCATGCTCGAACTGCTGCGCAACGGGCGCGAGCTCGGGCGCACGCTCGAGGTCGGCGCGGGCTGCGGTTATCAGGCTGCGGTGCTGTCGCTGCTCGCCACCGAGGTCTATGCCGTAGAGCGCATCCGCGGCCTGCTCGATCGCGCGCGCGCGAACCTGCGCCCCTTGCGCCTGCCCAACGTGCGGCTGAAACTTGCCGACGGTAGTCTTGGTCTCCCCGAGGCCGCTCCCTTCGACAGCATCGTCGTCGCCGCGGCGGCGGTCGGGCTGCCGCCGGCATTGAAGGAGCAGCTCGCCTCGGGCGGGCGGCTGATCATTCCGGTCGGTGGAGCGGAGCAGCGCCTGTTGCTGATCGAGCGCCAGGGCAATACCTTCCGCGAGACCTGGTGCGAGGCGGTGCGCTTCGTTCCCCTGATCGCGGGTACTGACTGAATCACGGTATTTTCGGATGCACAAGAACACTTCTCATCTTATCGCCCTCGTCGCCGCCGCGCTGCTTGCCGGCTGCGCCTCGCAGGGGACGGCGCCGGTGCGCGACGGTAGCGGGGTTTCGCCCGCACCGGCCGCTGCGGTCGCGCCGGCCTCGGGTTATCACACCGTCCGTCCGGGCGACACCCTGCTCGGCATCGCACGCCAATATGGCGTCACCCTGCCCGATCTGGTGTCGTGGAACCGGATCACCGACCCCGACCAGATCCACGTCGGCCAGAGCCTGCGCGTGTCGCCGTCGGCCTCGACGGGCGCGATCGCGGGGGCTGGGGGGGCCATCGCGACGCCGATCCCTTCGACCGGCTCCGCTACGGTCCCGACCGTGCGGGAGCCGGTCGGCGGCCGTGCGCCGGTGACCGAGCCCGCTGCGGTCGAGAGTCCGCCGCCCGCCGCGGCGGAGGCGCCGCCTTCGACGATGAGCGGCCAATGGCGCTGGCCGGCCTCCGGCAGCGTGATCGCCGGCTTCAACGAGGCTTCCAACAAGGGGCTCGACATCGGTGGCGCGGTCGGCGAGCCGGTGTATGCGGCAGCGGCCGGCAAGGTGGTCTACGCAGGCAGCGGCCTGCGGGGTTATGGCAAATTGATCGTGATCAAGCATAATCAGGAGTACAACTCCGTGTATGCTCATAACGACAAGCTCCTGGTCAAGGAAGACGACCAGGTCGCACAGGGCCAGAAGATCGCCGAGCTCGGCAGTTCGGAAGCCGATCGGCCCAAGCTTCATTTCGAGATCCGCAAGCAGGGCAAGGCGGTCGATCCGACCGGGTATCTGCCTGCGCGCTGAGGAGGGCGAGGATGGAAGAACCGGTCAATCTTGATGAACTGGAAAGTCAGCAGGAACCGGATCTTCCCCCTGAGGTGGAGGTGTTCTCGTTCCAGGCGCCGCCGGTTGTCGAGAACGAGTTCTTCAGCGACGTCACCCAGCTCTACCTCAACGAGATCGGTGCCAATCCGCTGCTGACCGCCGAGGAGGAGCTGGTGATCGCCCGCCGCGTGCGGATGGGCGACTTCGATGCCCGGCAGACGATGATCGAGCGCAACCTGCGCCTGGTCGTCAATATCGCCAAGCACTACCTCAATCGCGGGATTCCCTTGCTCGATCTGGTCGAGGAGGGCAACCTCGGCCTCATGCACGCGCTCGAGAAGTTCGACCCCGAGCGCGGCTTCCGCTTCTCGACTTACGCGACGTGGTGGATTCGGCAGAACATCGAGCGTGCGATCATGAACCAGTCGCGCACGATCCGCCTGCCCGTCCACGTGGTGAAGGAACTCAACCAGGTCCTGCGCGCGCAGCGCCACATCGAGGCCGATTGCAACGGCGAGTCCTCGCTCGAGCAGATCGCCAATCGGCTAGGCAAGACGATCGAGGAGGTGCGCAGCATCCTCGCGCTCGGCGAGCACACCGCCTCGCTCGACGCACCCCTCGACATCGACCCGTCCTTGTCGATCGGCGAGTCGCTCGCGGACGAGCAGCACATCTCCGCCGACCTTCGCATACAGTGCTCGGAAGTCGAGCAACTCGTGCGCGAATGGCTCGCGATCCTCAACGACAAGCAGCGCATGGTGATTCGTCACCGCTATGGCATCGACGAGTGCGAGTTGCTCACGCTCGAAGAACTCGCCGAACGCCTCGAACTCACCCGCGAGCGCGTGCGCCAGATCCAGCTCGAGGCGCTGGGCCAACTGCGCCGGATCCTGCGCCGGCGCGGAATCTCGCGCGACGCGCTGCTCTAGGCAAGCACAACGGCAGGTGCGCGCAGGAGTCCCGTCATGTCGCGGGCGCGGCAGGGGGAAAGGTGCGGAAGTAGAGTTCCCGGCTCGCGTAGGCCATCACCGGCAGGCTGACCAGCAGCAGCGGCAGGGCCATAACGCTGCCCATGATCACCGCGGCGAGCAGGAAGGCCCAGCACATCATCACGCCGAAGCGACCGAACACCGCACGCACGCTCGCCACCACGCCCGACACCAGCGTCGCGCGGCCATCGTAGATCAGCGGGATCGAGAACGCCGACACGGCGAACAGGATGAAGGCCAGCACTCCACCCATGATCGCGCTGTAACCGGCGTAGTCCATCACGACCTGCTCGATTCGCAGCAGGCGCACGAAGCCGATCGGCTCGCGGCCCACCATGAAGCCGTAGAGGATGCCGGCGTCGGTGATCCAGATCAGGAACAGCAGCCCGCAAACGAAGGACACCACCCAGCCGCCGCGCGGCATCTGCCGAAAACCGCTCCAGATGTCGCCGAAGCTCGGCTGGCGGCCCTTGCGCAGCTTGTCGGAGACACCGAAGAAGCCGGCCAGCAGTACCGGACCCACGAGCATGAAGCCCCCGGCGAGCGACAGGCTCATCGGCGCGATCGCGCCGAACTCGAGAATGCCGAAGAGCAGGGCTCCGATCACCACGAAGAGTAGTGCGAAGGCCATGCTCAGGAGCGGAATGGCCCGGAACTGCGTGATGCCGAAACGCAGCGCGCCGCCGAGGTCGGCGAGGCCGAGCGGCGCCGGACGGAGGGAGGAGGGGTCGGAGGACGACGGCGGGGCGCTTGCGGGCATGGGCGGATCCTTCAGCGGCGTTCGGCGCGGATTTCCTCCACCAGCCGGCCCAGGCGCAGCGCCTCGGCGAGCTCGAACACCGACATCGCGTAGAAACTGCTTCGATTGTAGCGCGTGATGACGTAGAAGTTCCGGTAGCCGAGCCAGTACTCGGTGTCGGCGCCCGGCGTCTCCAGGTCCACCAGGGTCGCCGCGGCGGCGACAGGGCGGCCGTCGGCGGTGGTGATGCCGTTGTCGGCGAGCAGCGCGGGCGCGAGCGTCGGCTCGATGCCGGCCGCCACCAGGCCGGCAGCATCGGTCGCGGGCGACAGGCGAGCGCGCTCTGCGACCGGTGCGCCTGCCTGCCAGCCATGCGCGCGCAGGTAGTTGGCCACGCTGCCGATCGCGTCCACCGGATCACCTTCGAAGTCGATCGCGCCGTTGCGGTCGAAGTCCACCGCATAGGCGCGCATGCTGCTCGGCAGGAATTGCGGGTAGCCGAGCGCGCCGGCGAAGGAGCCGTAATAGCTCGCCGGGTCGCGTCCCTGTTCGCGCGCGAGCAGGAACAGGGCCTCGAGTTCGCGGCGGAAGAGTTCGGCGCGCGGCGGGTAGTCGAAGGCCAGCGTGGCGAGCGTGGAGAGGGTCTCGAAGTTGCCGGTGTTGCGCCCGTAGATCGTCTCCACCCCGATGATCGCGACGATGACCTCGGCGGGGACGCCGGTCTCGCGCTCGGCGCGTTCCAGGGTATCGGCGTGCTCGTGCCAGAAACGCATCCCGCCGTCGATGCGGGTGCGGTCGAGGAAGCGCGCACGATAGGTCTGCCACGATCGCGCGCCCTTGCGCGCGGGGGGGGTGATCAGGCGGATCACCTCGGGATCGTGGCGGGCACCCGCGAGCGCGCGCTCGATTTCGCCGGCGTCGAGCGCATGGCGGCTGGCGATCTCTGCGGCGAAGGCGCGCACGTCCTCGCGCTCGGCGTAAGAGGCGTGCGCGGGCGTGCCCAGCGCGATCACGAGGGCAGCGAGGAGACCGCCGAGCGTGCGGGGCTGGCGCGGGGGCGAGGAAGGGCGGGCGGGGAGGGGTGGGGTCGGAATCATTCGAGGCGCAGTGAGGCGATGCGGTTGTACAGGAGCCGGAGTTGCTCCTCCGGGGCGGGCGGTCCGTAGCGCAGGCGGGCATAGAGCATGCAGATGCCGCGTAGTTCCGAGGCATGCGCCGGGAAGCGTGCGGCCAGTTCGTCCGCATAGTCCTGCGGTCCCTGCCAGGCCGGACGGGCCGCGCCAGCGGCGGCCATCTTCGCGCAGAAGCGTTCCCAGGTGCACGTGAGCGGGTCGCGCACGTGCGGGCGGCGCAGGCTCCAGGCATAGAGGGCGGCGAACAACAGCACCGCTGTGGCGACGAGCGCCCCCAGGGGCGGCGCCAGTCTGCCCGTGCCGAGGCCGATGCGGGCGAGGAGTTCGCGCTGACGCTCGGGATTGTAGCCAAGGACGTGCTGGTTCCACAGGTTCGCGACGGCCTCCCAGCGGTGGCGCAGGCCGCGCAGCCAGGCCATGTCGGCGCGCAGCATGAACGGTAGCTCGCCCGCGTCGGCGAGCGCCGCGGCCAGCCCGCCATCGATGCGCTCGGGGGCGGCGAGGGCGGTTGGGTCGACTCGCAACCAGCCGCGTCCCTGCAGCCAGACTTCGGCCCAGGCGTGGGCGTCGGACTGGCGAACCACGAGCTGACCGTCGATCGGGTTGATGTCGCCGCCCTGGTAGCCGGTGACGATCCGCGTCGGCACGCCTGCGGCGCGCATCAGCACGGCGAAGGCGGAGGCGAAGTGCTCGCAGAAGCCGCGCCGGGTGTCGAACAGGAACTCGTCGGCGGCGTGGCGGCCGAGCATGGG
This sequence comes from Thauera aminoaromatica S2, assembly GCF_000310185.1. Lineage (GTDB taxonomy): Bacteria > Pseudomonadota > Gammaproteobacteria > Burkholderiales > Rhodocyclaceae > Thauera > Thauera aminoaromatica. Next base: position 59,299 of record NZ_AMXD01000005.1, read on the forward strand.
TGGACGCAGCGTATAGCCCAGGCGCAGGGCGCGCAGGCGGGCGAGCACGCGCTCCAGGATCTCGGCGTGGTCGCGCGCACCGACGGCGAGTTCGGCGGCGAGCCGGCGGCTGCGGGGGTTGCTCTCCGCGGGCAGGGCGGTGGCCGCGGCAAGCACCGCGGGCGCCTCGTCCATGCCGACCGGCGTGTGCGGATACGCGCCGAGCGTGAAGCGCGCTCGCGCCCGCAGGGGCTCTGCGGCGAGCGCGCGCAGGTCGCCGGTGTAGCGGATCGGCGGCTGCGCAGGCCCGGGGTGTTCGAGGGCGAGCAGCCAGCGGCGCAGGTGCGGCTCGATGGTGATCAGGTAGTCGATGCGTTCGCCCTGTGGTGTGTAGCTGGGTGCGAAGGACTCGGCGGCTGCCTCGGCGTGCCACTCGCGGCCGTCGAAGCGGGTGAGCACCGGGCCGCGCCAGTAGCGCTGCGCGGGTGGTGGCGGCGCGCCGGCGAAGGCGGCGCGCAGGGCGATCTCGTCGGATTGTCCGAGGGCGCTGATCGAGCCCGGTCGCATCGTGTCCGATAGCCCGGTGCGCGCCGAGAAGGCGTCGGCCGGCAGGCCCCACAGCGGGCCCTGGATGCGCGGGAAGAGCACGAACAGGATGAGCATGAAGGGCAGGCCCTGGGCGAGCAGGGTGGCCGCGGTGCGCAGGCGCTCGCGCTCGCCACCGTCCGGGTCGGCGAGCGCCACCAGGGCGCCGAGTGCGAGCAGGGTGCCGGCGAGGACCGGCACGGCCACCGGCAGGGACTGATCCTCGAAGAAGATCGCGAGCTGCAGGAACAGGGACAGCAGCACCCCGGCGCGGATGTCACGCGCCGCGCGCGTCTCCAGCAGCTTGAGGCCGAGCAGCAGGACCAGTACCGCCACGCCCGGCTCGCGGCCGAAGAAGTGCCCGAACTCCAGTCGCACCCCCGCGGCGGCGGCGAGCGCGAGCGCGAACAGCAGCGCGCGCGGAGGCGGCCGGCTGCCGCGCCACAGCAGCAGCGCGCGCCAG
>NZ_AMXD01000006.1 GCF_000310185.1 Thauera aminoaromatica S2
TCGCTTCCGGACCTTCCCGGCTGCAGATCCAACCGGCCAGGATAGTTGTCGTCGACCGGTCAGGTTAATTGTCGCCGGCCACGGTGGCGGTGACCTCGATGAGTCTCACGTCTGCCAGCTTGGCTGGATCCAGCAACACGGGGCGTTCATCTTCAATGCACCGGTCATCCCATGTTGCACGCCTACTGCCTTGCATTAGCGGGAACCAAGCACCTTTGCCCACCGTTTCGTCGGTTGCGTCATCGTGATTGATCTGGTTCGCTCGCTGAGCCGAGAGCCTGAAGTTGTCCCAAGAGAATGCGAGCCAAGGGTAGCCGTCGTCGCTATCGGTGTCGGAGCGCTTGGCCTGCTTTTTCGGACGATAGTGGTCAACGTCCATGAAGGAGTGGACGCAGTCACTCTCGGAGTACCAGCACTTGCCGTAGGACATCTTGGACAGGTAGCGAGCGAACGCACGCCAGATGCGCTTCTTCTTCTCAATGAATGCAGCACGTTGTTCAGCAGGCAACGCCTCCAGCTCCGCTTGTGCTCGCTCGGCGACGCGCAACACCTTCTCCGGAATGAGTTTCGGGTCTCGGCGCACGAAGATCACGACTTCGCCTCCGACACCATTAGTTGCTGAATTAGTGTCTTCATTGCGCGCTGCCGCGCTTCAATGTCAGCCGCGGTGAGCGGCGGCCGGTCGGCGTAGCGCACGTCGTGCCAGGCCCGCAGGAAGTCTTGGTAAAGCGGCTCACGATCCTCATTCAAGAAGCCCAGGCGCGCCAGTTGATCGTTCAGCTCAATCAGCCTTCGCTGCTGACCATCGTCCCGCTTGGGCGCTTGCACAAGCTCATTGCGCTCGTCCACCAGGCGCTGAGTTTCGACGTCTAGGCTGGTCGCCAGACCGAAGATCTCGGTCAGCGTGGCCGTGAAGCCCATGCCTCGCGGGTCGGCGTAGGGCGCGGCTGCGGTCACGCGGCCATCGTCGGTTTGGGCAATCACTCGCACCTCGTCTCGCGACAACGCCGAGATCGTCAGCGGGTTGTGGGAGGTCAGCACGATGTGGCAGTGGTCCTTCTCGGCCGCGATGCCCGTCCAGTCCTCGATCAGCTTCAGATAGCTGTGCTGCCAGTGTGGGTTGAGGTGCGTGTCGGGCTCGTCCAGCAGGAAAAGCGCGCGCTTGCCGCGTGAGACGCGGATGAGGCCCAGAACCATTAGCAGCTGCCGTTCGCCGTCGGACAGGTCGGCAAAGCCCACGTCGCCGCTGGTGTCGTTGCTGCGCGTAACCCAAACCTGGATCTCGCGCACCAGGTCGGAGATGTCCATCGCCTCCAGAGCGTAAAACATCTCGCGCTCGTTCTTGAATTGCTCGGCCAGCTGCTGCAGCCGCGCCAGCGATGGCAGGAAGGCAGCGAACTGTGGCTCCACCTGCTTCTTGTCGCGGTAGTCGTCCACTGCGTTGCCTTCCAGCGCAAACGGGTGAAAGGCCAGTTCCTTGAAGCGGCGCGCGGCGCGGCCAGCGGGTCCGCCGGCGCCCCACAGGTCGTCGGCGCTGGTCTTCCGGCCCTTGGCGAACCAGGGTTCGCGGAACAGTGCCAGCAGCGAGTGAAAGCCGGTGATGCCCAGGCGACCGGCCAGCTCGGCGGTGACCTTGGGGTCTGGAAAGGCGAACAGCGCCAGCATTGCCAGCACGCCATGGATGGGTCGGCAGTAGAAGAGGCGTCGGGCTTCCTGTGCCTTGGCGACCTTCGCTTCGTTGTCCTCGAGCTTGATGTCGTCGTAGTAGCGCCGCTGGTGGCTGTCGAACAACGCCTCCAGTCGGCGGCTGCCGCCGGAGTAGTAGCCGAACACCAGGTCCGGAAACCACTCCGTCTTGCGCTTCTCGAACTCGGTGCGCTTAACCTCCTGCCCGTTGACCCGAATCGCGGGTTCGTCGGGAAAGTTGCTCAGGCACACGCTGGGCGGATTCGGGACCGCCGGCCCCTGCGGCTGGATGCGGTAGGTCACCCGGTAGTGAAAGCGCGGCTCGTTGCGCCGCAGGTCCACCCAGCGGAAGACCTGGGTGATGGCCTCGATGAGGTTGGACTTGCCGGCGCCGTTCTGGCCGATCAGCACCGTGGTGAGCTGGCGCTCATCGAAGTCCAGCTCCAGCCCGCGAAGGTTCTTGAAGCCGTCGATGCTGACCTTATCCAGCCGCATGCCCGGGCTCCAGCGTGGTCTGGTTGTCCTTCACGTGGCCTTGCGCCACCTCCCAAGCGAGTTGCTTGTAGAAGTCGGCGACGGGCAACTCGGCCACCTTGAACAGTGCTTCGGCGCTGGCGGGCGTGCCGATGCGGTGCAGGTGCGCGGCCAGGTAGGGCTGACCCGTCACGTCGTCGTCCTGGCGGCTCTTGGTCATGGCGGCGGTTTCCTTCGGGGCACGGGGTGGGCGGCCGCGGCGCGGTGTGGTTGCCGAGGCGGCATGCGGGGGCGCTGCGCGTTGGGCGGCAATACGGGCCAGCAAGACGCTGGCCGGCTCGTCGGTGGGATCTTGCGGAACCAAGTCGCCGCGGAAGGCTTTGGCGAGAGTGAGCGAGGGAAGCTTCCGTGTCTTGCCTGTTGCCGCAGCGACGCGAGAATCGATGGTGTCGGCAAAAGCGAACAGTTCTCCAACTCGATGAACGATCTGAGCTTGTTCGGGCCCTTCTGGCAGGCGTAGTGGAATTCCGCGCACCTTGGACAAGTTCAGATTTGGCTGCGCGCCGCCTTCCGCAAGCGCGCGCGTTTGCTCGTACTGCGACAAGAGTGCAAGCTTGACGAAGGCGGCGTTGGCTTGCTGCTCATCGACAGTTATCGCAGCGCAGGCCTGATTGATGGTCGCGTCAATTCGAAGCTCGCTGACTTGCCCACGAGTCTTCCCTTCACCGTACATAGCAATGATCAGTGTCCCGGGGCGGTAGACCCTGAGCCTGTGTGCATCGATTGCCGCTTTAGTCACGTACTGGTCGGCAGAGTCGATGTAAGGGCGACTCGTGGCCGCGCTTGTCACCCAAGGGGTCCCGGTCTCTGCGTAGAAGTTGCTGTTTGATCGAAGAGGGGTGGATCCAGTCCCAACTTCCGCGACGTCAGCAATCGTCCTCGCCGACCAAGTATCTAAGCCCACTCCTTGTTCGGCCCGCCAGACTTCAGTCAGGTCGCCAGAAAGCGCAGACGAGAGAACCAGCTTTCGAAACCGCTTGAGCAACGCCGGAATGGCCTCCAGGCGGTCCTGACAGGCCTGGATACGCGCCAGCAGGGCCTCGAGTTGGTCGGCGATGCGGGCCTGTTCTGCCAGCGGCGCAACGAGGACAGGATACTTGGCTACGCGACTTGGCTGGGCGCGGGTCAGGGAGCCGCCTACGCCGGAGACCTCGCTGCACAAGAGCGACCGGAATGACGGTTCGCTGAAGTAGTGCTTCGCGAACCGCGGCACCATGGCGTCAGATCGGAACCCGATCCACTCTGACGAGGCAATTTGCTCGTGATCGCGACGGGTACCGACTGTCCAAACACGATTAATGCGGGGGTTGATCTTGCAGACCAGGACGTCACCAGGCCTGACGGTCTGCTTCGTCGAGCCGATCGCACGTCCCGGTAGCTGCTCGGGGTGCTTTGTTGGGAAGCTCGGCACGCTGTAGAGCTCAAAGACTTCGTCTGGCCGTGTCGCGGGGTTTACCGTGCTGCCGCTAAACGAGTTGAGTTCACCGAATGACGCGACGTCCCAGCCTGCGGGAAGATCGCTGGCCTGTGGAGCGGAATCGATCATGCGATTGCCCCTTCGCCATCTTCCGCCGAATCATCTGCAACTACGGCCTCCAAAACTGCGTCCGGGTCCTCGCCCAGCTCCTCAAGCAGTGAGCGCAACTCAGAGACCGCGGCGTTCAGCTCTTTGAGCGCAAGGCCAGCTAAGAGCGAGGGGTCGTCTCGCGACTGGTCTGTTGAGGCAGCGCCGCTGTCCTTCAGCCAACTGATATCCAGGCTGTCGCCCCGCTGTGCGATCTGCTCGCGCGTGAAGCGGCGCCAGCGCCCGGCCTCGCCGGTATCCTGGCGCGCGGCCAGCGCCGCCGGTCCGCCGCGCGGGTCGCTGCCGAACACATCTTCGAACTTGTCCCGCGGCTGGCTGGCCGGGACATCGGGCGGCGTGCGGAAGTAGTCGCGCGTGAAGGGCGTGCGCTTGCCGAAGGCGGGCATGTTGGCCCGCATGTCATACACCCACACTTCCTTGGTGTTGCCCTTGTCGGTATCGCCGCGGGTGAAGAACAGCACGTTGGTCTTCACGCCCTGGGCGTAGAAGATGCCGGTGGGCAGGCGCAGGATGGTGTGCAGGTTGCACTTGTCCATCAGGTCGCGCCGGATGTCGGCGCCGATGTTGCTCTCGAACAGCACGTTGTCGGGCAGCACCACGGCGGCCCGGCCGCCAGGCTTGAGGGCGCGGTAGATGTGCTGCAGGAAGGCGAACTGCTTGTTGCTGGTCTCGAAGGTGAGGTCGCCGCGCGTGGGCAGACCGCCGCCCTTCTTTGTGCCGAAGGGCGGATTGCTGAGGATGAGCGTGGCCGGAGGCAGGCCTTTGTGGTCATCGCTCAGTGTGTCGCCATAGGTCACGCCGCCTTCGATGCCATGCAGCAGCATGTTCATCAGCGCCAGGCGGTGCGTGTCCTGCACCAGCTCCATGCCGTGGAAGGTCTGGTGCCGGTACTTGCGCTGCGCCTCGTCGCTGAGGCTGTCGAAGTCGTTGTGCTGGCGCAGGTAGTTGTTGGCCGCGATCAGAAAGCCGCAGGTGCCGGCTGCAGGGTCCTGGATCACGTCGCCCAGCTGCGGCTTCATCACGCTGACGATGCTGTCGATCAGGTGGCGCGGGGTGAAGTACTGGCCGGCGCCGCTCTTCTTCTCGCCGGCGTTGCGCTCCAGAAGGTCTTCGTACAGGTCGCCCAGGTCGTCGCGGTCGACGCTGTACCAGTCCAGGCGGTCGATGTCGGTCACCAGCTTGCTCAGCGTGGCCGGCTTGGTGATGAAGGTGTTGGCGTTGGCGTAGATCTCCTGCACGGCACCGCGGCCATGCAAGCCGTAGTCCAGCAGCATCTCTTTGTAGAGGTCGAGCCGGTCCGGCGCCGAGGCACCGAGCAGATCGTCCCAGCGGGTGCCGGCTTGCTCTTCCTTGGGGGAGCCCTGCTTCTTGTCTTTGGCCTTCCAGATCCTGAGCCGCTCCTCCTGGCCTGTCTCCTTCATCATCTTCAGGAACAGCAGGTAGGTCAGCTCGCTCAGGTACTGGTGGTAGGTGACGCCGTCGTCGCGCAGCACGTGGCAAAGCGACCAGAGCTTGGCGCCGATGTCGAGTGCGGCAGTGGGGTTGGACATGGATCGAGAGTTCAAGAAGGAGGGTCAGCGGTTGGCAGCTTCGGGCGGCAAGGCCCAGAGCGCGTCGTTGAAGGCGTCGAGCACGGGCTGAAGTTGGCCGTTGAAGACCTTGTCCAGCCGGTTAAAGCCTCCACCTTCGCGCTTGAAGATCAAGTCGGGGTCGTCGATGGCGGAGCGGTCCACCAGCACATTGGCCTTGGTCTGCGCAGCGATGCGCTTGAGCCAGTCGCGCTGCGGTGTGCTCCAGGGCTTGCCTGCAGGCGGATGCGCCAGCAGATGCTGCAAGGCCCGGTCGACGCGCTCCACATAGGGGACCAGGGCATCGCCGATGGCTGCCTGGCGGATGTAGCCCACGATGCGCGCCGCGATGTCCTGGTTGGTCAGCTCGCGCCAGGCCGAGGCGAGGCTGGTTTCGGTGAAGCCGGCCTGGTCCAGCGCCAAGACCAGTTCGCGCAGCTGCGCGCGGGTCAACTCGCGTGGCCGTGTCAGCACGGTCACCAGCGCCGGAATCTGGTTGCCCTGCGTCTTGATGAACTCGCTGAAGGCGCGGATGTAGTCGTCGGGCTTCTTGCCCTTGCCGTAGCCGCGCTCGGCACGGTCGAAGGCATCGGTGTGCTCTGAAATGAACATCTCGCGCTCGGGGCCATCGCTTCGGCGGTCGAGCAGCTCGCCCAGTTCCGGGTTCTGCACGAACCACGCCGCCACATCGGCCAGTGGCATCGCCTTCAGCTTCTGGACGAAGGCCTGCACCGACATACCCGCCTTGGCCTCGAAGTCCTGCCGGTTCTTGTCGGTGAGGTGGCGCTTCTTGGCCTGCAGCTTGGCCAGGAACTGGTCGCGCACCAGTTCGGTGGCCGATTCATCCTTCAGTGTGGCCAGCTCCTGCGAAAGCTGAGTGAAGGTGATCTTCGGGTTTACGACGACGGGTTTCATGGCCGTCATGTCGCCAATGGCCTCGAAGATGCGGACCGCATCGAACACGCGGAAAGCGTCCTTCACGTCGGTGCCGCCAAAGTTACAGAGCCGCGTCGCGCGGCCCAGCATCTGGTCGAACAGGATGCGGCTGTTCACTTGGCGCAGGAACACCAGGTTGCAGATCTCGGGCACATCGACGCCCGTGGTCAGCAGGTCGACGGTGACAGCGACATTCGGCAGGCGCTCGTTCTTGTAGCGGCGGATCAGCTGCAAGGGCTTGTCGGCCGCGCCGGTGATCTTGATGACGGCGTCGTCCTCGACCGCGCCGTACTGCGCGGCGAAGGCCTTCTTCAACAAGTCCACCACCATGTCGGCGTGGCTGTCGCTGACGCAGAAGATCAAGGTCTTGCGGCGGGAGGCCGGGTCCAGTTCTTGTGCCAGGTAGGTGCAGACCACCTCGTTGAAGGGACGCGTGATGACCTTGCGGTTGAAGTCATCGACCTTGAGCTTGATCTCGTCGGGCGTCTTGAACAGCTCGATCTGCTGGCGGGCGGTGTTGTAGACCTTGACCTCTTCGCCGGCCTTCCACGCAATGCCCTGCCCGGAGAGCAGGGTATGCACCTGGATTGGTGGCTCGTAGTCCACCAGATAGCCGTCGACCACGGCTTCGCGGTAGCCGTAGGCGAAGACGGGCGTACCGAAGATTTGCGTGGTGTGAAGGGCGGGTGTGGCGGTGAGGCCGACCTTCACCGCGTCGAAGTAGTCCAGCACACGTCGGTACTTGGACACGTAGTCGTCGTAGCCACGGAAGCTCAGCTCGGTGTCTGACAGCTCACGGTCCAGCAGGTAGCCGCGGTGGCACTCGTCGACGATGATGCAGTCGTACTGGTCGATGGGCGGCGGCGGCGTGCCGTCGCTGGGGTACAGCACACGCTGCACCATGCCTTGCACGGTGGCCAGGTGCACGGCGGTGTCGTCGTCGGGCGCCTGGACCTCCAGCTCCTTGATGCCGAAGATGTCGGCAAAGGTCTGCAGGCGTTCCATGCGCGTGTCCTTGAACGCGTTGGCGGCCTGCTCGCCCAGGGCCGAGCGGTCGACGAGGAACAGGATGCGCCTGAAGCGTTTGGCCTTGAGCAGGCGGTAGATCAGTGCGATGCAGGTCTTGGTCTTGCCGGTGCCCGTGGCCATGGCCAGCAGGATGGCGCGCTGCCCATCGCGGATGCTGGCTTCGGTGGCCAGGATGGCGCGCTGCTGGTAGGGCCGAAGCGGGAAGCCGAAATCAAACGGCGCATTGGCGAGTTCGGTGTGCGCGCGGTCGTCGTCACGCTGTAGCAGGGCGTTGAGGCCTTCCGGCGTGTACCAGCCGTCGAGGGCGTGACCCAGGTTCGCGGGCCGACGCAGGTCGCAAAACCAGACGCCGCTTCGCTCCGCGAGCTGCCGCAAGTACGGGCGGCCGTTGGACGAAAACACAAAGGGAACTCGAAATTCCGCGTTGGCCCCAAAATTGCTCAGGGGCAGTTCCACCTCGGGCGATACCCGGAAGCCGCGGCTGTAGCGCTTGGCCTGCTGCAATGCGGCTGATACATCGATGTTCTTGCGCTTGGCCTCCACGATGGCCACCGGCATGAGGTCGATGAACAACGCATAGTCGGCTGGCCCGGTCTCGGTGGGCCATTCGGCGATGGCGAGGTTTTGACCGCGTTGGGGACGTATCCCCCTGGCAAATGTGATGCGAGCCGAATCGACCGTCCAGCCTGCGAGGGCAAGCTGTTGGTCGATGAGCCTGCGAGTGTCGCCTTCGCTGATCTGGATGACAGCGGCCGCCGAATCTGCTGCTGCCACGAACTTGGCAATGACTTGGGGCGGCGCGGCTGCAGCTTGGGCTTGGAGTACCTCCAGCCGCTGGAGCAGTTCGGCCTTTGCCGCTTCGGCCTCGGCAGCCATGGTTTCCCAGACAGCGCTGTCGTCCTCGGCTTGTCGGATCTGGACTTGAATCTGATCAAGCGCCTGAGCCGCATCTTTCTGTGCGGCGCGATACTGGCTCAGCTCGGCGCGAAGTGCATCGAGCTCGGTTTTCAGTTCTGCACTCTCGTTTGCCGGGGGCGCTGGCGGCTGGAACGGGCCTGACTTGAAGGCCGGGTCTTTGAAGGTCCGATGGAACCACACGCCGAGTTGCCAGCTAAGCCGAAGGCCCAGCAACGCCGTGCGATGGTCGCCACTCAAGCAATGGTTCGCGTCGTTACCTGCCTTGCGCACCTCGGCGAACAAGGCCCCAACTTCGCGTGGAACGATTCCCTTGTCCTGCAATCTCCGGAGCAGGTCGACCTGCTTCTCGTCAGGCGACGTATAGATTCCCACCTTCGACGCTGCGAGCTGCGCGAGCAGCTCCGTCAGTTGGCGAAGCTTCAGGAGGCAAGTGTTCGGGTCATCAGAAAAATAGCGCTCGGCGAGCATCCCTAGGCGCACCAATTGCTGGTCGTGCACCTTGAGATGTCCGAAATTCGATGGCATGTCGCCAAACATCGGTAGCCTTTCTCGGAGGCTGGCGTTACCTGCGAGATGCCGAGGAATGGCGCTGTCCGGGGGACGTGACCGGCGGCGTAACGATGCCGTGATCACGACAATAGCTGAGCACCATGACCTCCAACATAGACGCAACGCTGCGCCTCTCGACCTCCGCGGCCGTCGACAGCGCGGCTTTGACATCGGGCGGGACTCGGGCGCTGACCACCTCGGTCTTACTCACTGCCACGGCGGAACTCCTGTGTGAAAAACGCTAGCAGATTGCAAGGATAACCTATCCCCTTTCGCGATCGGCCCTGGGGTGTCCTGCTGCCCGTTTCATCGCCGGCGTCCCGAAGGGACTCAAATCCTCCAGCGAGGTCTTTCCAAGAATGACTATGCGCTGCATGGAAGCACATTCACGTCTTCGTGGCCGACTGCGGTCTTTGATAGGACAAGCCTGGTCGACGTCTTCCACGTCTGTTGCTCTCGTTCATCGGGTAGGTAGGCTGCCTTCGAGTCGCCAAACGGCTGAACGGGCGGTCACCGGCGTATTGTCGCCTGTTCCGACACGGCCCATCCGCTGCCGTGATGGGGGCGCTTCCAGTCGCCCCCATCACCACGTCCGAGTCACCACCCTCGCCGATAAGAATCGGGTTACTTGCTTACGCCACCAACCGCGGCGACGCCAGATTTCTACGAAAACTGAACGCCGCTAACAGCCCGATTGGGCGCGGCAGGCCGACGACAGCAACGGCCAAACAACCGCCATCCCGAGACCGCGCCGACCAGACCGGTCAACCTGGACGCCCGCGAGAATGAATGCCACGGATCGAACTCCGTCCTGACCTTCGTACCCTTCACCACCGTGATCAACACGAACGCCGGACCCGCGTCGCGTCACAAACATCCGCCTCGCCCCCGGGCGTTCTGCGGCCGTGGTCTTGTGAGGCTAACCCCTCACCCGAACAGCCGCCGATCCCACACCACCGCCTCCGGCGCACCCACCCTCACCCTGGAAAAATCCGGGTGCGCCGGGTTCACGACCGCATTGAACTCCAGCCGCGCCACCACCGACGGCACCACCAGCACCAGGCTTCGCCTCGACGCCAGCCCGTCGTCGCCGAACTGCCGCGCCGCGCCGCTATCTTCTGCATCCCAGCCGTCGGGCAAGCTCGCCTGCTCATGCCGCTCGACCAGCGCATCCTCGTCGGGCACCTCGGCGATCACGATCTGCTGCGTGCCGGGAATGCGTCCGATGCCGGCATGGGCGAGGATCTCGAGCATCGCGCAGGCGGAACTCAAAGAACCATAGATGGCGGGATGCCCCGGGCTGTTCCAGCGCCCGCCCAGCAGCGCGGCGCCGGTTCCGTCCCAGATCGGGTGACGCCGGTCGGCGATGCGGTAGACGCGCATCAGGCGGCGATGCCGTAGAAGAACCTCCACAGCAGGGTCTCGACCCGGCGCGCGCCCAGCTCGGTCATCGCGACCTCGAGCGGAGGCTGCCCGCCCAGCATCGCGTGCGGTGCGTGCAGGAAGGCGAGCGCGTCCTCGTCCGAGTTCCAGACGTGGCGGGCGGTGGCATAGACGCGGGCGAGGCGCTCGATCTTTTCGGATTCGGTGGGGCTGAGACGGTCGCGGCGGCGCTTGAAGGTGGCTTCGGGAACGACGCGGTGGAGCAGGATGCGGCGCTCGTCGGGGTTGCGCCCCAGGCGCTCGACGCCTGCCTTGAGGGCGGCCTTGGGGAGGCCTTCGGCGACTTGCTCGTCGAGTTCGGCAAACGAGTGCGGCGCCGGCGCGAGCGCCATCACTGCGGCGATCTGCTCAGGGGTGACGAGTTGCACGGCGGCGGCTCCGGTATCACATGACGACCTGAATATGGATCATGTGATACCGGATGTTCCGCGCAATTAAAGTCGAAAACTTCGCTTCAGCCCCGACGAGGACTCCATCGCCACCTCACGCAACGTTAGTCACGGGAAAAGTCGAAAACAAGAGCAAGCGGTGAGGCAGGCTTGCGCGGGTCTTGAACAATATAGTCGAAAACAGCCCTTTCGCAGTATCCGGAACCGCTGGCCGAGCACCCCAGTTTGCTTTCTTGGCCTGGCCGGGCGAACTCACCATGGACTTCCGCTTACGGTAGAGTAGAGATGTGGCGCGGTAGCAGTAGGTTCGGTTTGTCTGTTATCCGCCCCTTTCGTCTGGCGGTGCCCAAGTAACCTTGCCTTAACCCCGTTTCCACATCCCCCTCATCGAACCGGACGTGCAGATTTCCCGCATCCGGCTCTCAGACAAGACATCACGCCTTCGCCCACGCCTTGTTGCGCCCGCCCAGGCTGGCAAGACCGAAGTACCCGTAAAGGTGCGAGAGTGGATAATTCCCGCCCTTGCTTCGCCTGACCTTGTATTTGTTGCGCAACCACCGACGCAACCGCGTCGCCGTGTAGCTGTCGAGCGCACGATAGGCGCGGCTCACGGTCCCTACACTGAAGTAGTTCGCCCAGCCGCGCAGCGCACGGTTCAACTTGCCCACCAACTCCGTGGTCTCTTGCCAACCCGTTCTCAGATCGGTCAGCGCATGGATCTTCTCGACCATGCGCCGGATACTCTTCTTCGACGGCCACAGGGCAATCCGAGCCTTCCCTGTTTGCGCCGAGTACCGTCTTCCGAACGTGTAACCCAGAAAGTCGAACTCGCCTTCCGGGACCTTGCAGATTCGTGTCTTCTCCTCGTTCACCGTCAGCTTCAGTTTGCCCATGATCTGGCGCATTCGCTGCAAGGCTTCTTCCGCCTTGCCACGTTTGCATAGGATCACGAGGTCGTCGGCGTAGGTGACGATTCGACTGCCAAGGCTGCGCTCCAGCCCGAGCTTCTTCCACCCCAACACAAAACGCCGCATATACAGATTCGACAGCAACGGCGAGATTGGGGAACCTTGCGGGATGCCGCGCGCGTTGTCCTTGGCCTCGGTCGTACGCTTCTTCCTTCCTCGGGAATCAGTCTCTTCGACGGTACATTCCAGCCACATCTTGATCAGATGCAGCACACGCCGATCAACGATGCGTCGCGCAAGCGACAGCATCAGTTCGGCATGCGGAATGCTGCCAAAGTAGTCCGCGAGGTCGGCGTCAACGGCGTCCGTATGACCGCGGTACAGGCGTTCCTCTACCTCCTTCGCCGCCTGCTGGGCATTGCGGCCCTGCCGGTAAGCGTACTGCTCGGGAGGGAGATCGGCTTCGAAGATCGGCTCGAGCACCAGCATTGCTGCTGTCATGCAGACCCGATCCCGCAGGGTCGAGATTCCCAGTGGCCTGAGCTTGCCGTTGGCCTTCGGGATGAACACTCTCCGAATAGGGTCCGGTCGGTAGCTCTCCTCTTTGAGGGCAACCGCCAGTTCGTCCAGCCATCGCCGCACCCCATACGCTTCGACGTCGGCAAAGTCCTGACGATCCACGCCCGGCGCGCCCTTGTTTGAGCGGCACTGCGCATAGGCATGGGCCAGAATGTCTTGCCGGTAAATCTTGTCGTACAGGACGTAGAAACGATAGCCGGATTCCGACTTCGCTTTCGCGTGTAACGCCATCTGCAGTTTCTGAACACTGATCGGAGTTGATAGGTTGCCCAATCTCCACGTCCCTCACTACGTCTTGCGTTGATCTTGAATCAAGGCCCCTTCCCTCCACCGGCATTACCCGGCTTCCCCGGTACTACGGGCCTCTCCGCCACCCCAAGCCGCCCGGACCGTCTCTCACGAGCGTCCGGTTGGTCATCCCTGACCACGCCAAGGGGCTTCCCGTGTTGCGTGCGCTTTCCTTGTGTACATGCTGTCGCCACTACCCCGGCACAGCGACTGGCGGTCCTACCTTGCTCATCCGTCCAGCCGTATCAGCCTTCCCCGAAAGGGTCGTCGGGTCAGCCTGTGCATCGTCTTTTTCGAGGCTTACTCAGCGTTCACTCGCGTTACGGCCTGCACACTCGCGCTGCCACCGAATTTTGTGGCCCGCTTAACCGAAGGCTTCAGCCATTTCGTTACCTCCATGACTGCTCCGGTTGCTTCCGGCTGGAGCATTTCGCCGGGTGGGGCTTTCACCCACTGGAAAAGCGCCGCCTTTGCACGGCGCACACCCACAAGAGACACTCATGGCGTAGCTGGTCCTGTGGCAGGTCTCTGCGTGAAGCAGGCAGCCCAACGCACATAGGCCACGGGCCGCTACTGTTCAGCTTTGTTCGACGCCTGCCCCTTCCCCGTGCCGATGAAGGTTCGACCCGTGCCTGTGGGCAGGCGTTGGACAAAGCCCGGGGGAGGAAACCGCGAAACGAGGCGAGGCTGTTCAGTCGGGGCTCGGCGTTATGGGCATTTGAGCGCCGCCCAATCGCGCAGGTACGCGATGTGCGTGGTGCTGCGCCAGGCGCCGCGTGTTGCGTGAAGGCGTTGCCCGCCCTCGGTTGCGCGGGCGAGGTCCGCGCGGCGCGGCTTGTGATGTGAATGCCAGTGGCGGGCGCAGCGGGTCTTGACCAGGCCCGTCCGAACGGGTGCTGGCGGAAGGCTGCGGGCGTGGAAGCGATGCCCGATCATGAGGTCACCCCACGGAGTGGTGGCGCGCGGATCGTCGCACCCCGAGCAAAGGTTTCGATCACGCGCATCACCGATCCACAGCAGCGACACACGAAGCCGGTGGTGGGCGTGGTCGACAGCGCGGTGGCTTCCGGCGCCGAGGCGATGGTGCATGGCTCGTCTGGAGGCGTTGCGCCAAGCAGTTCCCGCGCACGTGCCAGGTGCTGCCGCCGTCCCGCGTTGGCGAGCAGTCCGTAGTGCCGGATGCGGTGGAAGCCGCACGGCAGCACGTGCAGCAGGAAACGGCGCATGAACTCCCCGGCGGTGAGCGTCATCGTCTTGTGGCGGGTGCGCCCCTCGGCGCGATAGTCCTTCCAGCGGAAGGAGACGCAGCCCCCGTCGAGGGAGACCAGGCGACGGTTCGAGATCGCCACTCGATGGGTGTAGCGCGACAGGTAGGCGAGCACCGCCTCGGGGCCGGCGAAGGGCCGCTTGGCATAGACGACCCATTCGCTCGTGCGCAGCGGCGCGAGCCAGCGCAGGAACGCGGCCATTTGTGCCAGCGGGGCGAACTCGCCGAAGAAGCTCAGCACGCCGGCGTGATGCGCCTTCGCCAGCTCTTCCAGGAAACGCCGCCGGAACAGCCGCGAGAGCACGCGGACCGGCAAGAAGAAGCCATGCCGGCAGGCAATCCAGCGTTGCCCGTCGGCCGACAGGCCGCCGCCGGGGACGATGCCGTGCACGTGCGGGTGGTGCGTCATCGCCGAACCCCACGTGTGCAGCACGAGCGTGGCGCCGATCGTCGCGCCGAGGTGCTTCGGATCGGCAGCGATGGTGAGCAGCGTCTCGGCGGCGACCTCGAACAGCAGCCGATAGACGAGCGCCTTGTTGGTGTAGGCGAATGCGCTGATCGGCGCCGGCAGCGTGAAAACCACGTGGTAATACTCGACCGGCAGCAGATCCGCCTGCCGGGCCTCGAGCCAACGCTGGGCGGCCCGCGCCTGACACTTCGGGCAGTGCCGGTTGCGGCACGAGTTGTAGCTGATGTCGATCTGCTCGCAGGCCTCACAGCGCAGCACATGCCCACCCAGCGCCGCAGTGCGGCACTGTTCGATGGCCGACATGACCTTCAACTGCCCGAGGCTCAAGTGATCGTGCTGGGCGAGACGCCACGCCGGCCCGAAGGCGCGGAAGATGTCCGCGACCTCCAGTGCGGAGCGGACCACGATGCGCCTACGCCGACTGCAAGGTCTCCAGCGGACTGACGACTTCGCGCAGCAGGTCGGTGGCGACCTGGGTGTAGATCACCGTGGTGTCGAGTTTCTTGTGGCCGAGCAGCGCCTGGATGATGCGGATGTCGACCTTCTGCTCGAGCAGGTGGGTCGCGAAGCAGTGGCGAAGCGTGTGCATCGACACCCGCTTGTCGATGCCGGCCGCCAGGGCGGCGGCCTGAACAGCGCGATTGAGTTGGCGCGGGCTCAGTGACTCGATCGGGTTGAGGCCCGGGAACAACCAGCCGCCATCGAGCATTTTGCCCTGCGCCCGGGCGACCCGCCACCACACGCGCAACCGCTCCAGCAGCAGGGGCGAGAGCATCGCGTAGCGATCCTTGCGGCCTTTGCCTTGCTCGACCCGCAGGGTCATGCGCCCGCTGTCGACGTCGCTGACCTTGAGCGAGACCACTTCGCTCGCTCGCAGTCCGGTCGCGTAGGCGAGCGACAGCGCCGTCTGGTGCTTGAGATTGTTGCAGGCGGCGATCAGGCGCGCGACCTCCTCGCGGCTGAGCACCACCGGCAAGCGCTGCGGCAGCCGGACCGGCTGCATTCGTGCCATCAACTCGCCGCGTTGAAGCGTGATATCGAAGAAGAACTTCAGCCCGCTGATGGCGGCGTTGAGCGACATCGGCGAGGTGCCGGTATCGACCAGGTGCAACTGGTAGTTGCGCAGGTCCTCCACCGTGGCGCTATCGGGCGCGCGCCCCAGATAGCGCGTGAACCGGCACACCGCACGGATGTACGCACTCTGCGTCTTGGGGGTGAGCTTGCGCATCCGCATGTCGTCGAGCATGCGCTGGCGCAAGGGGCTGACGGGACGAGTCGGGGTGTCCATGGCTTGCTCCTGTCGAAAATGAGGCCGATTGCCTCATCTCCCACCATGGCAAGCCTGCTGCCGATGGAAACCACGAACTTCGATGCTCGTCACGAGCGGTTCAGCACACCCCTACCGCGCGAGCGGTTTAGTCCCCTGGCCGTTATGAACAGCTATCCATAACGGTCATGGTAAGGCCAACGCTCGTCGTTCCGGCAGCTGACCGCACAAAGGTGGCGCCGCCATGCATTCGCGCGATCGCAGCTACGATCGCCAAGCCGAGCCCGTGGTTATGGTCGCGATGTTCGCGGGCCCCATCAACCCGATAAAAGCGGTCGAATAGACGAGGCAAATGCTCCGGGGGGATGACAGGGCCCGTGTTGCTGACAGACAGGCAAATGCGGCCATCTGCGTCCTGCTTGATATCGACCTCGATCACCGATCCGCGCTCTGCAAAACGGGTCGCATTGGCGAGCAGGTTCGAGAGCGCACGCCTAACCAACCCAGCATCGACTGTGCCCATGCCGTCACCGCGTAAGCGCGCAGTCACGCCGGCCTCCTGCATTGACGCTTCGTGGAATTCGATGACCTCGGACACCAGTTCGGCCAGGCTATCCACACGGTGGCGACGGGCGCGCTCCCCGCGATCGGCCCGGGACAAGAACAACATGTCATTGACCAGCCCCGCTAAAAGTTGAAGATCCTCGAGGTTCGATCCGAGCACATCGCGCAGTTCGGCGACATCGCGCTGACGACTCAGAGCTAGCTCGGTCTCACCAATCAAGGTCGCCAGCGGTGTGCGCAGCTCGTGAGCGACATCGGCGTTGAACCCTTCCAGTTGTTGATATGCGCGGTTCAATCGAACCAGGAGCGCGTTGAATTGTGTGACCAACGGCTGAAGCTCCTGTGCCTGGGCGGAGCCGTCAAGCGGCTGTCCAACGCTTTCCGGGCTTAGGGCCGCTGCTTGTCGAGCCAGGTCGCGAACAGGCAAGAGCGCTCTACGAACGAGCCATGCGCCGCCCACTGAGATGGCCGCCGCTCCACCAAGGGCGCTCGCGAGTAGCGTCCAGGCCAACTGCTCCAAAAGCAGCGCGTCGGCGCTGCTGTCGAGCATCAATTCGGCGCGCAGCATGGTTGTGGGCGACCATGGCACGGAGATTTCGAACTCATCCCGCCGCAGGATTGCGCCGGGGCTTGAACGCGCCGGAGTTGCGTACAGAAGAGCGTCAGATCCCTGGATCAGCCGTAACTCGAGGTTGGCATGGCCCACAAAGAAGTCGTCGAGCTTGTGACGCAGGCTCGGCAACGCGTCCCGCGTTGCAATCTCGCCGACGAGATGGCGCACTATGTCCCGCTTGTGCCGCAGTTCGTCCGTCTGCTTGTTGGAGAGATTTAGACTCGCGCCCACGTAAACGATCGAGCAGACCAAGCCGAGCCCCAGCGAGGCCAGCACGGCGAGCCACCACGATAACCAGCGGCTAAGCGAACGCGGATTGCGCATTCTCAGGGCTTCCGGTCCTCAAGGACGTATCCCATGCCGCGCACGGTATGCAACAACTTCTTCTCGAAAGCGTCGTCGATCTTGCCGCGCAACCGGCGCACCGCAACTTCGACCACGTTCGTATTGCTGTCGAAATTCATGTCCCACACCTGCGCTGCAAGCGCGGTACGGGAAAGGACCTGCCCTTGCCGGCGCAGCAGCAACGTCAGCAACGTGAACTCCTTGGCGGTCAGGTCGAGGCGCTGCCCGGATCGTGACGCCTTGCGCCGAACCAGGTCGAGTTCGAGGTCCGCCAAACGGAGCACCGTTGAATCCTGGCTATCCGAGCGCAAGGCACCGCGCCGCAACAAGGCCTGCACGCGAGCGAGCAACTCGGACAGAGCAAACGGCTTCACCAGGTAATCGTCGGCACCCGCCTGCAGGCCTCTGACCCGATCCTCGACCTCGTCCCGCGCGGTCAGCATCAGGACGGGTACGTGTTTGCCCCGACGCAGTTCTTGCAAGACGGCATAGCCATCCAGCCCCGGAAGCATGACGTCGAGGAGGACGAGGTCGTAATGCCCTTCGGTCGCGAGATAGCGGCCATCCGTGCCGCTGTGCGCGACATCCACGATGTAATTGCTTTCGGTGAGCGCCCTGCGTAGGTATTCGGCGAGCTTGGGTTCGTCTTCCACAACCAGAATCTTCATGCAGCGATTATCGCGGAGATGCCGAAACCATCACATTACGAAATCGTAATCTGGCAGTTCGCGATTCGACGAGGATGGACCCTTAAAGTCCGCGACGTGTTCGGTGCAAGGCGACGCCAAGCGGCTTATGCCGAACGCCACCTCTCACGTTGAACGAAGGAGTCTCGTCATGTCGAAAACCCGCACCACTGCCCTTTTTTCGCTTCTTGCTGCCGTCCTTGTCGTTCCTGCGGCTGCGCAAGCCAGCTCGCTGTGGCATCCCGCTCCCGGCGAGCAGGGGTTCACGTTCCATCCGGATCACTCCACGAGCACGAAAACCCGCGCCGAGGTGTTGCGCGAGCTCGAACAGGCAAAGGCCGATGGCAGCTATTTCTACCTGCAGCGTGGCCTCGCGGTGCCCTCGCGTGCTTCCGGACCCGGCAAGACCCGTGCAGAAGTCCTCAAGGAGCTGGTCGACATGACCCCGACAGAGCGCGCGTACATGAATGAACTGTACAGTGGCTCCTGAAGCCACCTATCGGCGCGAGACGTCGGGCCGTCCAGGCGTTTCGCCCAGCAGGTTCTCGTAAAGCGCCGTTTGGTCTGCCCATTGGTACCGTCGCTGTCGACGATAGCAAATCCTTATTGATAGAATCCGCGCCATGCGTCGTTGGCTTGCGATTTTCCTCTTGATCCTGCTGCCTGCCCAACTGAGTTGGGCGGCGGTGGGCGATTACTGCGCGCACGAATCCGGTGCCGCAGCCAATCATTTTGGTCATCACGCGCATCGTCACACCGAAGATGCAAAAGGCAAGGAAAAAGGGGGCTTGACGAAGGGCGCACACACAGACTGCGCATCGTGCCAGGTGGTGGGCTCTTCAGCAGTAACGAGTGAGCCCAGCGCGCTATTCACACAGCATCAGGCATCCCTCCCCATCGGCGTCACACCTGGGTGCTCACTTGCGGAGCATCCCGCAGAGCCCGAACGCCCTAAATGGGCCCGCCCAGCCTGATCGGCAGGGCGGTCGCCTTCATTCCCTCTTGATGTTCCTACCGCTTTGAGCGGTAGCGTCACGCGTCCATTGCGATCGGTCCGATCGCCCTCTGCCGATTCCCCGTGTCTTTACATCAACGGAGAATTGGATGTTTCAGCAACTTCGTCTCAAATGGCTGCCTGGGCTAATGCTCGGCCTTGCCGTCAATGGTGCCTGGGCGCAGCAGCCCGCCCCCCCGGCTCCAAGTACCGCCCTATCCCTCAAGCACGCTTTCGAGGCAGCATGGGCACGCCAGCCTGAAGCGCTGTCGCTCACGACTCAACAGGAAGCGGCGCAAGCGCGCCGCGACAGTGCCGACAGTTGGTTTGTCGAACCGCCCGCCCTAGAGGTAGCCGGAAAAACCGATCAGTTGGACAGCAATCGCGGGAGCCGTGAGTACGAGGTCGGCATCGCGGTTCCGATCTGGCTGTCGGGCGAACGTTCGAGCACTGCAGCCCTCGCCACTGCCGAAATAGCTGCCACGGCGAGCCGGGCTCGCGGCGCGCAGTTGCGCACCGCTGCAGCGGTACGCACAGCATATTGGGATTGGCAACGCGCGCGCGTAGATGTGACGCTGGCGAGGGCGGGTCTCGAGAACGCCCGCGAACTGGCCGCCGACGTGGCCAAGCGCATCAAGGCGGGTGATCTGGCGCGCGCAGATCAGCATCAGGCCGACGGTGTGCAAGCTACAGCTGAAGCCGCCGTCGCCGAGGCAGAAAGCGCCCTTGCAGATGCTGCACAGCAGTTGCGCACGCTCACTGGAATCGGGCCAGAACGCTCATCCGGCGGGGTGTCTGCGCCGGAGCCCGTCCCGTCCGCTGCGACACCGACACAGATTCTTGAGACGGCGCACCCTGCAGTGGCCGAGCTGCGTGATCGGGTCGACGTTGCGCGGCGCACGATGACCCTTGCCAGCGTTCAGGGCCGCGCGAATCCGGAGTTGAGTGTCACGACCACCCGCGAACGCGGCGCATCGGGTGAATCCTGGGAACAGACAGTCACGCTGGGCTTGCGCATTCCGCTTGGTTCCGGTTCGCGCAGCCGGTCCCGCGTTGCAAGCGCCAATGCAGAGGCCATCGAGGCCGAGGCGCAACTCCAGATCGAACTCGAACGTCTGCTGGCCGAAACAGAGATGGCGCACCAGCGCGTCGAATTGAGACGGCAGCAGGTCGCCGCTGCTGAACGGCGCTCCGACCTCGCACAGGCGTCACGCGGCTTCTTCGAGAAGGCGTTCCGCCTCGGTGAGGCCGATCTGCCGACCCGTCTGCGCATCGAATTCGAGGCGGCCGAGGCCGAACGCGAGCGCGCGCGCGCGCGTATTGATCTGGCAGCCGCCATCTCGGCCCAGCGCCAAGCGTTGGGCCTGCTTCCCGAATGAATAACAGGATCCCCAAAATGAAATCCACTCATACCCTCGCGGCATGGAGCCTCGCTGCCGTGCTTGCCGGGCTTGCCCCGCAAACGCTGGCCGGTGACGGACACGACCATGGAGAAGCGCCCGCGACCACAGCGGGCCCGGCATTGCCGCGATTTACCGCCGTCTCGGAACTCTTCGAGCTGGTCGGCGTAGTGAATGGCAAGAACGTCACCGTCTATCTTGACCACTTCGCTGACAACAGTCCGGTCAAGGACGCAAAGGTCGATCTGGAACTCGATGGGAAGGCCGTTGCGCTCTCGCCCCATGCCGACGGTGAGTTCGAGGCCACGCTCGAGGAGACGCTCAAGCCGGGTGTCGTCTCTGTCACGGCAACGGTGATTGCCGGTCAGGACGCCGATTTGCTCGCTGGTGAGCTCGACTTGCATGAGACCGCCGCCGAGGCGCACGAAGAGGTTGCCGAATTGGACATGAAACCCTACGCAATTGGGGCAGGCGCGGGGGGGCTTGTGCTAGGCCTCATCGGCTGGGTTGTGCTTCGCAAGGGGAATTCGCGTAATCGCTCGACTGGAGGTGCCGCATGAAGCTGAGCGTACTGTTTGCTGCGCTGGCGCTGGTATCGGCCAGTGCCTCGTGGAATGCCTTTGCTGGCGAAGGCCATGATCATGGCGATGAAGGTCCGGTTGTGGCAGGAGGCAATGGGCCACAACGGCAAGCCGATGGCAGTGTCTTTCTGCCCAAGCCGGCACAACGCCAGATCGGTGTTCGCACGTTGGTTACGGAAGCCGGCGAATTGCCGCGTACCACCGCGCTGGCCGGCAAGGTGGTCATGGACCCGAATGCCGGCGGAAAGGTGCAGGCCATGGTGGCTGGGCGCCTGGAGGCGGGCCCGCAGGGGTTGCCAAGCGTCGGTCAGGCCGTGAAGAAGGGGGACGTGCTGGCTTACGTCAGTCCTTCGACGGACCAGATCGAGCGGTCTAACCAGATGGCGCAATTGGCCGAGCTGCACGCGGCCAGGGCCCTTGTGGAAAAGCGCCTTGCGCGTCTGTCGGCGCGCGTCTAAAACTACCCAGCGGTGCGCGTTGAATTTTACCCAGGCACTTTAGTTGCCCGTCATGCAGCAACTGCTTTTCAGTTTAGTCGAGTTACCGTTCGTGAGTGTGCGCAGAGAAGCCCGCGAAGGGCGTAGCCCGAAGCGGGCTTCTCTGCGCGGGCGCCGGGATCAGAACGGCTCGTCCTCGGTGAGGGGGCCGCGCTTGCGCTGCTCGCGGTCCTTGATCCGCGACCGCGCGCTGGCCGAGCTCTGACGGAAGCGATAGGACTCGTTCCCGGTCTCGACGATATGGCAGTGATGGGTGAGCCGGTCGAGCAGTGCCGTGGTCATCTTTGCGTCGCCGAACACGCTGGCCCATTCACCGAAGCTCAGGTTGGTCGTGATCATCACGCTGGTGTGCTCGTACAGCTTCGAGAGCAGATGGAACAGCAGCGCTCCGCCGCTCTGGCTGAACGGCAGGTAACCCAGCTCATCGAGAATCACCAGGTCCATGCGCAGCAGCGAGAAGGCGAGCTTGCCGGCTTTGCCGGCCGCCTTCTCCTGCTCGAGCAGATTGACCAGATCAACGGTCGAGTAAAACCGCACCCGCTTGCCGTGCTGGGTGATCCCCGACACCCCCAGGGCCGTGGCCAAATGCGACTTGCCTGTGCCGGTGCCACCGATGAAGACGACGTTGTGAGCCTGCGCGGTGAAGTCGAGTGTGGCGAGTTCCTGAATCAACGCCCGCTCCACCTTCGACTGCTCGAAGTCGAACCCGGCCAGATCCCGATGCACCGGGAAGCGGGCCGCCTGCAGTTGATAGCGGATCGAGCGCAGGTGACGGTCGGTATGCTCGGCCTCGAGCAGGTGCTCGAGCAGCCAACCCGAACTCTGACACCCGAGATCACTCGTGGACACCAGCTCCGCCCAGGCGTCGGCCATCCCGTACAGGCGCAGGGCTTTCAGTTCGGCAAGCACATCACGCATGGCTCACCTCCGCACGCAGCCGGTCGTAACGCTGCGGGTCCGCCACCGGTGTTTCGCTCAGGGTCAGTACCGTGTCGACGGTCGGCGTGGCAGGGGCCGACTTCAGGCGATTGAGCACGTTCTCGATGTGCTCGGGGCTGGGGCGGCCCGCTTCGAGCGCCAACTCCACCGCCACGATGACCGCCCCCAGGCCATGCTGAGGCACGGCGGCGAGCACCTTCGCCATGACCCGATCTCCGCCTTCGCGCTTGAGCAGCAGTGCGCGCAGCGTCTGCAGTGGCGCGGGCATGTCGGCGAAGGGTGCGCCGTTCCTGAGCGCACCGGGCTTGCGCTCGATCAGCGGCAGATAGTGCTGCCAGTCGTAGCGCGCTTCGTTGCGCGTGAAGCTGCGCACGTGACGGGCCACGACGGTGTCGTGCGCGACGAGCTCGATCTGCTCGGGATACACCCGGATGCCGACCATCTGCCCCACCAACTCGCACGGCGCCGAATAGCGGCAGCGCTCGAACGTGACCAGGCAGGTGCTCGACACCTTGCCGAGCGTCTCCACGTAGCCGTCGAAGGGCGTGATCATCGGCATCAGGCTGGGCTGCTCCTGCTCGAGCATTTCCGCCAGGCTGAGGTCGTACTCCGGATGCTTGAGCTCATGCCACAGGCTGCGACACTTCGCCAGCAACCACAGGTTCAGCTCGGTGAAGGAACCAAAGCGCGTCTCGGCCGCCTCCTGCCAGATCCGCCGTCGGCTGTCCTGCACGTTCTTCTCGACGACGCCTTTCTCCCAACCGCTGGCGACGTTGCAGAAGTCCGGCTCGAACAGGTAGTGCGAGGCCATCGCCGCAAAGCGTGTATTGACCACCCGCGCCTTGCCTTTCTTCACCCGGTCGACGGCGGTCTTCATGTTGTCGTAGATCCCGCGCCGGGCTACGCCGCCGAGCGCGGCAAACGCCCGCGCGTGCGCATCGAACAGCATCTCGTGGCTCTGCGTCGGATACGCCTGCACGACAAAGGCACGGCTGTAGCACAGCTTCAGGTGCGCCACGAGCACCTTGCGCCACACCCCACCGATGACCAGATGCTCCTCGCTCCAGTCGAACTGGTGCGCCCCTCTCCCGGCTCGAACTGCAGCGGAACGAAGGCCTTCGCGACCGATGCACCGCCTTCGGCCTTCCAGCGCCGGATGAACTCGGTGACGCGGCTGTAATCGCCGTCGAACCCCTGCACCTGCAACTGCCCAAACAACTTCAGCGCCGTGCGCCGGTCCCGTTGCGGTCGCCGCGCATCGGTCTCCAACATCTTGACCAGCTGCGCCGCGTACGGCGCGATCTTGGTGTCGCCGACCCTGCGCTGGTACTTCGGGTCAACCCCTTCAGGCGCCTTCAGCCACTTGCGGATCGTCTTGCGCGTCAGCCCCGTGCGACGCTCGATCTCCGAGAGCGTGAGCCCCTCCCGGTAGTACAGCCTTCTGACCTTCCCCAGCAGATTCATGGTGATCATCTCCTCGGTTCCCCGCTCCTCGACGGAAGCGGCGGAGGTTAATCACCTGGGTACTTTTCAGCGCGCAGACCCCGCGAAATCTGGGTAGTTTTCAGTGCGCGTCAACAGTCAGCAGGACCACGCGATCGAACCGCTCGTGAGCGAGCAGCGCTGAAGCGATCGGACCGGGCCGCTCACGGTCATCAGCCTCGGCCGCTTGATGGTCCGCCGCCCCGATCCAGGCGAAGAGCCAGGATTCTTGCGTCATGGAGACATGATACGGTTACCGTACCTCCCAGGGAAATAATCTTCCCTTGAGAGAAGATCTCGCTCAGACTCAAGCAGAGTGAGCGGACGGAGAGAACGCCTCCCATCTCGTAGGAGAACGGCCCCGGGCCGACCGCCGACGCCCGCAAGGGCCGGGATCCCGACTGGGTTTTCGATAGCGAAGACTAATTATGCGAATATCCTGACAAAGCGCCGTACAAAGGTGATGACACTCATGACAAGAGCAACCTAGGTCTCGATCGAGAGTGATGAGTTCCGGTTCGCACTACCTGTCTCTGCCTGCAACCCGGTCAGGAAAGCATCGAGCAGCTCATGGCAGCGAATGCCGCGCACCTGGCGCGACTCGGGGATGCCGAAGTAGCTGCAGCTGAGGCCTGCGGAACATGCAAATTCAGAGAGCAGGGCGTCGTATTCGCTCGTCCGACTGCCCGACCCCATGCTCCCGAAAGTCACTAAGCAGGTGCTGTCTCCATGGGGGTGATGCCGCAGGAAGGCAATTGCGCGAGCCAGGCGATAACACCTCGGAGCAGGATAGCTGCGCTCGATGAATGCCAAACGCTTGCTCGGATCTTTCGGGATGAGTCCCATCGCCGGATGGGGAATCAGTTCCCCACAATCCTGAAGGTTCAGACCTTCCCGCTCTTCGTCCTCGCCGTGCGGGGGTGAGTCAACAGGATCATGAGGCTGCCTGGCATTCTGTAGATCCAGCTGATCCCGTCGCTGTTCTTCAGCCGCCAGCCTCCTCTCGCGTAACTGCTGCGCCAGGCGGGCCTGGTCGACATGGAAAACCCATCGCCGGATAGCGTCATCGGCCTTCAGTGCCAGCTCGAGTGACACAAGCGTCCAGCCGCCAAGCCGGTACATCCCGGAAAGGTCGAACTCCAGGGTCGAGACACCATAGCCCTGAAGCCGAACCTGCTTCAGATCATCAACAGCGTGAGTCACCCTGACTTCGCACCAAACCTGCTCGCCCTGTCCGTTGTACAGGACGACATCGGGCCGCACTGCACCGGCCCCGCGGAATGTGGAACGCGACTGCTCATCCGGCAACTCGGTGTGAACGACATCAAACGTGCGACCGGGGAGCGAATCCTGCAGGCCTCCATCCCGGACGATGAGGGCGGGAAGCTCAATCTGCCGCCAGGCGGCGATGATGTACCGGGCGGCCGCATGGAGTGCGCTCTCCCGCCCGCCCTCACAGGTCGCAGCAGCACTGCCCGCGACATAGTGGGAAAAGTGGTGCCGGTTCTTTCGGCCCTTTCTCGCCTGGAGGGTGGCGCCGCAGCTGGGGCAGATGCAGTCACAGGCGAGTCCGCGCTCGACCATCGTGATGTCGACCATGCGGCCCGTAGTGCGTGATAGGGCAAAATCAAGGCCTTCGTCATTTTTCATCGGAATGCTCCATGAGTACCAAGGACGCACCCATGCTCGACGCGACGCTTCAGCTAGACGAGGGCAGACTGAGGGAAGACTCTGGAAGGACGCCGGAAACCACCGACGTTTCAGCAATTTATGACCGTTCTGTGCTGTTGATGCAGGCCGCTGCCGTGGGTGCGGACGCTGCGTCTGGTGCCCGCGAAAGTGGCTGGAAGGGCGATTGGTTGGTGCTCTTGCAAGCACTCTGCAAACTGACGGTGACGCAAGCTTCAGCGGGCGATCCCGCCCCCCTTTTCACGGCCGAGCGTCTTCGTCAGGAGATCGCATCCCTCGTCGGAGATCCTGAGGCCCAGTGGTGGTCGGACGAGTCGGACACAGCCCGAAAGAAATTCACCAATGCCTGGAGAGCACTCGAGAACGACATCGGGCGCATCGAGGAAAACCTTTGTGGGCGCGCGATCAGCTCGCGCGTCGCCGGCATCGTTACGCTTTCTACGCCAACTCGGTTGGGTACCACGAACGCGATGGGCTACGGCTTGAGCGTCTCACCGATTGCCCTGCCGGCCACAGCGGCAGCCGAGCCACCACCAATCACCAATGCGCCTGTGGGCCAGCTGCCAGCAAACTGCCCGATAGACTACTTGGAGGAAATGGAGGCCTACCCAATCCCTGGCCTGAAGAAGCCGTTGAAGATCTCGCTCTCTGGCTGGCGCGCTGCACTGATCACCCTACCCGTGGTGATCGGACTCGCCATCGCCGGGCTACTGAGTTGGTTCCTGCTTGCACTTCTCGCATCCGACGTATCCCCGCGAGCACTGCTGCAGGCAGCGGTGCTGACCGGCGTCATCGGAGGACTGGTTGCCTGGTTGTGTCATCCCTTCTACACCCTGATCCATGACCGGATCGTCCGCGCACCCACCTTCCTCGAAGCGAGGCTACCCCTCGGGCACGTCCTGCTCATCCGCCGAGAAGGCGAGGACCGCGTCTTGCGCATGGTGCGCTACACGGCGACATGCCCGGTTTGCGAAGGAGAGATCACTATCGAGAAAGGGCGGCGACGGCTCCGCGGACGCCTGATCGGGGAGTGTGGTCGCAATCCGGTTGAACACGTCTTCTCATTCGATTTCATTACGAGAAAGGGCGAACGCCTTTGAGGAGAGACTCAGGAGAGAGCCCGCCTTGGCTCGGCCCACAGCCCTCCGTCCAGCCGAATCACGCGTTGCCCAATGCGCTTGCAACGGAGGCTGATCCACCTCGGGATAACCACCTCGAACTGCGCGTCGAGGGCCCATTCGACACCGTGTTGGCCCCGGTCTTCCCCCATGGCTACTGGTCGTGGCAATGAATTGAGATCTCATCGTTCATCAGCGACTACGCTATTACGAAAGGCGTAGCCGCGCCTTCTTGCGCGGTACCATACGGATTTGGCACACAACGGTGCCGACCCTTCGAAAGAGCATCCTCCATGACCCATCTTGCCGACTACAGCCTTCCTCAGCTCAAACAACTCCAGACGCGCATCTCCAAGGAGATTGAGAAGCGCGAAAGTAACACCAAGGCGTCCCTGCTGAAGCGCCTACGCAAGTTGGCCCAGGAAGAAGGCATCAGCCTGGAGGATCTGCTGGGTCGAGGCACGGAGGCGACCGCCTCGGCGACAAAGCGTGGGCGTCCCGCCGCAAAGACCGTTTCGGCGAAGAAGGAGCCGTTGGCGGCCAAGTACCGCAACCCCAACAATCTCGAACAATCGTGGTCTGGGCGTGGCCGCAAGCCGGGCTGGTTCGAAGCATGGGTGGCGAATGGCGGCACCATCGCTGCCCTGGAGCACGCCGCGAGCGTGGCGAAGAAGGGACGCCGTGGTGCGCTCTCCGTAGAGCCGGTCGCTGCCGAGCCAGTCCCCACAGCACCCGCTGCGACGTAAGTCAAAGCCGGATGCGGACGCGCCAGACTCGGCTGTTCTGATTCAAGCACCGTGTGCGGCAGATACGCGCTCTACGGCCCCATCTCACGCCTGAGTGAACGGTTCTCGGCCAGCATCGACGAAATGCCGGCCGAATTCGGGCCGCGCTACAACGCTGCCCCGATGCAGATGCTACCCGTCGTCCGCCAACGCCCCGGCGGTGAGCGCGTGGCGCACCTGCTGCGCTGGGGCCTAATCCCGGGTTGGGCCAAGGACCCGAGCATCGCCACCCGGCTCATCAATGCGCGCGGCGAGACGCTGGCCGAAAAGCCCGCCTTCCGCACCGCCTACAGGGCGCGCCGCTGCATCGTGCCGGCGTCCGGCTTCTACGAATGGAAGGCGATCCCCGGCGGCAAGCAGCCCTATTACATCCACCCCGCCAACGACGAACTGTTGGGCTTTGCCGGCCTGTGGGAACGATGGATTAGCCCCGAGGGCACACCGATCGACACCTTCACCGTCATCACCACCGCAGCAAACGAGACCCTGCAGGCGCTGCACGAGCGCATGCCGGTGATCCTGCAGCCCGGGGATTACGGCCCGTGGCTGAACCGCGACACCGCGCCGGAGCGGCTGGTCCAACTCCTTGCCCCCGGCCCGGACGCCATGCTGAGCATGCATTCGGTGTCGAAGGCGGTCGGCAACGTCCGCAACGAAGGCGCGCAATTGATCGCGCCCGAGCCCG
This sequence comes from Thauera aminoaromatica S2, assembly GCF_000310185.1. Taxonomy (GTDB): domain Bacteria; phylum Pseudomonadota; class Gammaproteobacteria; order Burkholderiales; family Rhodocyclaceae; genus Thauera; species Thauera aminoaromatica. The sequence continues at coordinate 27,794 of NZ_AMXD01000006.1, forward strand.
TCCGGCAGCCGCGCTGACCCCGCGCAGTTATCCAGCCCTCCTGTGGATAAGGTTGGGGGTAGCGGCTGGGAAGTTGAGCCAAGCCCTTGTGCGGAAGGGGATCCGGTCGGCTGCTGTAAAAACGGGCGGCCGCGGCGACGCATGCCGCGCGGGGTTTGGACCCCACCGTGGCCAGGCATTCGGCCTGACCTGACGCCCACCATCTGGCTCGACTCGCGATCAACGACAGCTATGTGGTCACGGTTTCCAATAGCCGAAGCCGGCCACTAGCTGCCGGTGACCGTTACATTTCACTTGCGGGTCTATGGGGCTCGTCTAGATTGAAGCCATGGGATGACGGGGGCTCTTGTTGGCCATAAGGTCCCCGTCGAGCTGCCCGGTTGGATGTCTGCTCCTTTACCAAGGCCACCGCACTTTCTCGGCACCGTCTTCGGCGCCGCCCGCCAAGGTTTGCCGCTTCCAGCCCCGCCAGCCAGCACGACTGCAGCGTAGGGGCTGAACGATTACCGTCGATGATGCAGGTTGATCGTCCGTTCAAATTGACATCTTGGCTAATCTCATCTTGATTACACGGACGCAGGGTTGATTGTGTTTGCTGCCCACGACCTTGCCCGTCGACCCGAGCGCACACGTCTTGTCAAGGGGAATGGAACATGGCTGCATACTGGGATGAAGCATCGATGCAGCGCGCTCACGCGACGCCAAGCATTCTCGGGATCGGGGACTCGTGGTTCTGGTACCCCTTTCCCGGCGGCAGTTTAATCAGCTATCTGGGGCCGCTCGTCGACAAGAAGGAACATACCGTGCTGGTGTGCGGAATGAATGGAGCCGAGGCGTTCGACTACGTCGACGGAAAGTACAAGAACCTGATTACCGGTGCGCTTCGCCGGTATGGGCGCAGTCTTTCCGCGGTGTTCATCAGCGGCGGCGGCAACGATTTCGCTGGCTTCAACGATATGCGGCCGCTGCTGAATTTAGACTGCTCTAACGCCCAACGGGCCGCCGACTGCTTCCGGAACGGAGACGGTGGGCTCGGACGCTTTCTGGAGAGCATGGATCAGTACTACCGGAGGCTGATCGGGCTGATCTACACCCTTACCTCGCTCGACTGCCTGATCGTCATGCACTCCTACGATTACGCCATTCCGGATGGACGGGGCGTAATGCGCGGCAAAGGCTGGCTCAAACCCGCCCTTGTGGACGCCGGCGTGCCGGAGCCACTGCAGAGCGACTGTGTGCGTTATCTGATCGACGCCTTTCACGCGATGCTGACGGATATCGCCTCCACTGATCCATCACACCTGCTGATCGTAGACAGCCGCGGAACGCTTGCGGAGAGGGATTGGGCGAACGAATTGCATCCGAAGGGAGCGGGATTCAGGAAGATCGTCAGGGAGCGCTGGAAACCCGTGCTGGAATCGGAGAATTTGGCTTGACGCCGAAGATCGGACCGAAGGAAGACGAAAATGAAGACCGAACGAATCGCGTTCACCTCCTGTATCCGATACGAAGCATTTCCTAATCAACCCCAATGGCAGGATGTGAAGATGGCGAGCCCGGACCACCTGCTCTTGCTGGGCGATCAGATTTATATGGACTATGGGCTGTGGCCATTTTCACAGGAATGGAACGAGAAGCCGAAGACTTATTCCGACGCGGATTTCGAATCCATCATGTCTTCGAAGTATCGGGCTCAATGCAACGAGCCAAACTTTCTAGATTTGGCGAAACTTATAAGCTCGAGGAACGGCCGGATTTGCGCGGTTTGGGATGATCATGACTTTGCATGGAACAACGCTCGGGGAGCCGATGTCCCAGAATCCAAGAAGAAAATATCGCTTAAACTTTTCAAAGAGTGGTTTCCGCCAGTGCAAGAACGGCTTGGTGAAATCTTTCAAGCCTTTGACACTGAGTTGGCCAGAGTGATTATGCTCGACGTCCGCAGCCATTCTCGCAAGCCGAATAAGTTATCGCTCTTAAAGCATAAGTTTAGCAGCGAATCCGATCTCCTGGGTGAGGCGCAATTCGAGTTTCTGGAACGTGAACTGAATACCGAAGGCGAAAAACCCTTCACCATAGTCTGCTCCGGACTGACGTTACGCTATGGGGACGAGAACTGGATAAAGTATTCTAATGACTTCTTCCGGCTCATCGGTGCAATCAAGGACAGCAAGAAGCGGATCATCTTTCTCGGGGGCGACATACACAGGAATGCACTTGTCCCACCAAGTGAAACAATTCCATTTTACGAAGTCATTTCATCGGGCTTCGCGGTCAACTACCTGGGCCTCGGGATTCCGCAGGACGATCGAAACAATTGGGGTTTGCTGGATTTGTCAGAATCAGGGGCGGCAACGGTGACGCTATACTGCCATGGAGCCACGGATCTTAATACACCCACGCGTATCTTTTAGGAGCTGAATGCAAAACCATCCGGGGCGGTATTCCTCGTCGTGGCTGGAGCGTTATGGATGCATCGTGCTTGATGGCAGGCGGGCTTCTGTCAGGAAGCCAACTTCTGTGGCCTTGCGTTGCGTCGCTGGCTTCCGGCCCAAGTTTCCGTTTGAGCTTCGCCATAGCGTCTTGGGGCGTTGCTGCGCCAGAAGTGGACAGTGAGGGATGGCCCCGTAAAGCCGGCGCCCTCCATCTACATGCGATAGGCTGAATGCATTTCTTGGTTGCTGGACTTGCTGATCTGTGATCGAGGGCGGAACGGGCTGCTTGAGAAGGTAAAGGGCTTTTCTAAGCAGGATCTTCGTATACGTTTATTCCGATGCCACGGAGTTCAGCGGATGTTACGCAGCAAATCCGTAGCCCTCAAAAAGCTTGTCCGCTCACTGCTGTCCAATGTTTATCGCCGACAGGAGCAATCATGTCATCAGATGTACTTTGGGCGATTTTTATTTCAATGGGCGTTCTCGTTGCTTCTTTAAGATTTGGCCTATTTAGGCAGTCGAAGCTCAGTCCCATCACATACGATGCGGAGTCGTTCTTCGCAGTCCAGCGCCTCTTTTTTGCGGCAGGCGTGCTTCCGGTGCTGGCCTTCATGCTCATGCTTAGTTTCGCCGTCTACTTCAGAATAGGCCAAGAGGGAAACCCGATCAACGCCGGGCAAGAGGTCTTCGACTCGATGGTCAAGGTAATTCCTCCAGTCATCACATTGGTTCTTGGGTATTATTTTTGCCGGCAAATTGTTTCAACCAGAGCGATGGCTAAAAAAGCGCCTAGTGGGGCCGCTCAAACCTCGAAGGAAATAAAGAACAAAGAGGTCAACCCTGGGGGAGAACCAGAGTCCGCCCCCCTGCTCCGAAACCTCCTGTGTCCCCGCCGTTCCCACCATCAAGTACACCGTCTCAACCTGCTTCATCAGGTACCTAGACCAGTGAGGCGACCCCAAGTAGACCGGCCATGAAAAATATCAGCGCATCCGATTACGAGCGGTATGCAATTCTCTGTGAGCTTGCCTATCCTAGCGTCTTCAATCACAAACTCTACGGCTACGAAGAGCAGAAGATGATTCACGATAGATTTGGCAGAGCCTTTGGAAGAGTCCTTTGGAACGCTGCTGAAGTAGTTCTGTTGTTTCGCGGAACTCGCGATTTTTTTGCGGATTGGTACACAAACATCCGCGTGTTTCCAAAGCGCGTTCAAGTAGCGGATAAAAAATGCTTCGTGCATGGTGGTTTCATTGATGCGCTGGGAACATATGATAAAAGCCAGTCAAAACCAGCGTTTGAGTATCTCGTTGAAATCTTGACTCCTCTCTTGAGGAGCGACCGACGATTCGTCATAACCGGTCACTCTTTGGGAGGGGCTCTCGCCGTCTTGGGTGCAGCGAAGCTATCTGGCAGTTTTCCAGGTCGCATCAATGCCGTCTTTACGTTCGGACAACCCGCTGTTGGAGGCGACGAATTCCGAAAGGCATATCCGTTAAAAGAAATAACACATCGAGTTTGTGCCGGCATCGATATTGTCACTTTTCTTCCAGGGCCGTTCTTTAGGCATGTTGGAAGACAGCTCTGGATTCACGACGGTATTATTCATCAAGATGTTCATTGGGCTACAAGAATACTCAAAACATTACGACTCGCAGCGATACGTATCGTTGCTGATCACAGCATGAGAAGGTATGTTGCCTACAAACACCTCTTCGAAAGAGATGTGAAGTGATCTAACTTTGCGGTCGACTCGGACGCGACACAAGTGGCACCCCCTTTCACCTTGGGCGTGGAGTGACCGCTTTCAGCGAACACCGATGGGCGGAGTGGGTCGGCCTGAGACGGTCGTGGGTGGCCTTCCGAGGTGCTGCGTGGGTTCGGCCCTGGAGGTCTTAGTCCGGCCGAGGCTGTGTAAAAACAGCGGCGTTGGTATGATATAGGCATTTCTAGCCTGGTGTGATGCCATGAAGCGATTCGTCGAAGGACAGAGCCGCACACAGGGGGCCTTGCTGCCCGAGTCGCTGGACGACTTCGTTGCTGAGGCCAATCCCGTTCGGGTCATCGATGTCTTCGTCGATGAGCTCGATCTTCGCAAACTCGGCTTCACTGGCGTCGATCCAGCGGCCACAGGACGCCCCGCCTATCATCCGGCTGTGCTGCTCAAGCTCTACATCTACGGCTACCTGAATCGGATCCAATCGAGCCGGCGCCTTGAGCGCGAGGCGCAACGCAACCTGGAGTTGATGTGGCTGCTGGGCCGCTTGATGCCTGACTTCAAGACCATCGCCAACTTCCGCAAGGACAACCCGAAGGGGATCCGTGGCGTTTGTCGTCAGTTCGTGGTGCTGTGCCGCGAACTTGGACTGTTCGCCGAGGCTGTGGTCGCAATCGACGGCAGCAAGTTCAAGGCTGTCAATAACCGAGATCGAAACTTCACCAGCGCCAAGTTGCAGCGGCGAATGCAGGAGATCGAGTCGAGCATCGAGCGTTACCTCGTTGAGATGGACAGCGCTGACCGGCAAGAGCCCGCCGTGGCCCAAGCGAAGAAGGAACGGCTGGCCGACAAGATCACCACCCTGAAGGCCCGGATGAAGGAGCTCGAAGCGATTGGCGTCCAACTCGAGAGCACACCTGACAAGCAGATCTCCCTGACAGATCCCGACGCCCGATCCATGAAGACTCGAGGCACGGGCATCGTCGGCTATAACGTCCAGACGGCCGTTGAGACCAAGCACCACCTGATCGTGGCGCATGAAGTCACAAACGACGGGCTCGACCGGGATCAATTGAGCACGATGGGCAAGCTGGCTCGTAAGGCGATGCAGGTGGATTCCCTCACGGCGATTGCTGATCGGGGCTATTTCAAGAGCGAGGAGATCCTCGCCTGCCACAAAGCCGGCATCGTGCCGCTTGTTCCGAAGAGCGCTACATCCAACGCAAAGGCCCATGGGCGCTTTGATCGCGCAGATTTCGTGTATGACCGCGAGAACGACGAGTATGTTTGCCCCGCCGGCGAGCGCCTGATCTGGCGCTTCGCCAGAGTGGAAGGCGGGCTCATGATGAACCGCTACTGGAGTTCATCTTGCCCGCGATGCCCGATAAAGAGCCAGTGCACACCCAGCGACTACCGGCGTGTGAGCCGTTGGGCGCACGAGGAGGAGCTTGAGGTGATGCAGGCGCGGCTGGATAAGGCACCCGATAGCATGCGCATCCGACGACGGACCGTCGAACATCCCTTCGGTACATTGAAGGCCTGGATGGGCGTGACGCACTTCCTCACCAAGGGCCTTGAGCGCGTCCGAACCGAGATGAGCCTGCATGTTCTAGCGTACAACTTGAAGCGAGTGATGAAGCTGATGGGAAATGAAGCGCTTATGACGGCAATTCGGGCCTGATGGGGTTTTTTTACGTCACCTGACGTGCCAATTCAAGGCATCGAATGACTTGAATTGCACGAGGTGGCGAGAAGCCGCCGCCGGTCGTTGCGGCCGTAGCCGTTTTTACACAGCCTCGGCCAGGAGCTGCCGGTGTCCCTTACATTTCACCTGCAAGTTCATGGCGCTCGTCTATGTTGAACCAATGACATGGCGGTAGGCTTGTGTCGCATTCAGAAAAGGAAATGGCCATTGCGGCGGATTGTCTGGAAACGCCCGATCGTTGTTGGATGGATCGCTGTGGTTGCCGAAGCCTCTTTCGGACGAACGATGAGGCGGTGAAGACAGCCGCATGCCGATACCTGCAAGTTTCACGAAGGGGCAATTCATCATGGATGAAGATCAAAATCGTGCAGCGTTGATTGATAAGATAGAAACGCGGAAATCACACAGCGAAAAATGGGCTGGCTATGATTTCACTCTTGCTCAAACGTTTCTATGGCTAGCAATCTTGTCCAGTTTTTCTACGGCAATTTTGGCTGCAGCAGTGGAAGTGCCAAAACTTGTCCTAGGATTTCTTGCTGCCATACCGGGTCTCGCCATCCTCGTCGAGCAGAATTTTTCATTCGCTCGACGAGCACGTTGGCATTGGGAAATGGTCGCCAAACTCGATCAGTTAAGCAATCAGCTCCGATTTGAGGGAGCGAAGGTTGAAGATGTTTCGAGGCAACTCGGAGTGCTTGGCGTTGCGATGGAAGACAAGTTTCCAGCAATCAACCACGACGGACTCTCAGAAAAGCCACCTTCTCCCAAATGAGCCCCAACCTTCCGATCCATCGAACCTCCGGCAATCTCCGGGCAATCGCACCTTCATGTCATAACGCCAAGCAGCTCGGCGCGAAACTCGTCATTCGTCGCAGCCAGCATGCGCTTGGATTTGATGCTCGCCTTGCGCGTCGTGTTGAGCCGCAGCAGGTTCATCACGATGTGGCGGACGATGGCCAGGTTGTTGGCGGCGTAGCCGCTGCGAACGCGTGACTGATCCTCGTTGAACTGCACATCCAGGCACCAATGAAGCCGATTCTCGATCTCCCAGTGACTGCGTACGGCCCGAGCGATGCGCTCGGCGTCGGCGGGCAGGCTGCTGATGTAGAAGACGCGCTCGGTGCTGGTGTGTTCGCCCACGGTGCGAATGCGCTCGACCACCGCGAAACTGGCCAGGTCCTGCCAGTCCTCGGACTTGTAGAGGCGATCGATCGCGGCGTAGGCGCGGCATCGACGGATTTCGATGCGACCGTGGTCCTTGATCGTGGTCTCATGGATCGAGCTTGGTGTCAGCGGCTCTCGCGGATCGATGTCGGCAAACAGGATCGAATCGTGCAGGTTCGGATGGTTCTCCTTCACACACAGCACGTAATGCGCGCTGCGCTCGCGGATCGTGCGGGCGATCTTCGTCTGGGTGCCCATTGCGTCGATCGTCACCACGCAGCCCTCAATCGCCAGTTTGGCAAGCAGTTCGGGAATCGCGGTGATCTCATTCGACTTCTCGGCGGTTGCCGTCTGGCCCAGCACGACGCCCATGCCAGCCGCGAATGCGCTGACCAGGTGCAGCGGACTGGCGTCGGTCTTGCCCTTGCCGCCCGAGCGCCGGCTGGTCCTGCCGTCGATCGCGACGACCGTATCCCCGGCCAGCGCCGGCACCACCATGCCCACCCAGCGCCGGAACGCGGACTCGAACTCGTCCGGCGCGATCAGGCCGAACACGCGTCCGATCGTGTCGTGAGACGGGATGCCGTGCTCAAGCTGCATGAAACCTCGCAGCCAATCGAGCTTGGCCTCTGCCCACAGTTCGATGTCCACGAAGTCCTCCACGCCCGAGAGCACCGCGCACACCGCCGCCGTGAGCAACTCGGCTAGGTCGTGGCGGATCTGGCGCGCGCTGCGCGGGTCGGAAATCGCGACGAACACCTGCGTCAGCGGCATGACGTTTCCTGCCTTCATGGGATGCCCAAAAAGGTAGGAAACTACACAAGTTATGACGCTGTGAACAGGGGTCTCACAAGGTCATGAAAGTTAACAAGTTATGGATTTGAACTATGCAAAATCGGTGCGATTGCCCTGCCGGCAATCTGCACTTGCCTTCGTCCGGTGATTTCCGACGTTGAGCGACTGCTTTCCGCAAAGCCCAACGACGGCATCGGGTCGGCAGCACTCGGCGACGAACGGCTGCTTCCGGGAAGTGAAAAATCAACGACCGCTTTTCGGCGATGAACTCGAAGAGATGTCAGTCGCATTCCGACCCAGACCCGGCATCCGGACTTCCCCGAAGCCGCCGCTGAGCACAGGGGTCTTCTGTGAGTTTCGCTGCCACGAAGCTGCCGTTCGTGACCTCACGACTCCGGCCATTAGCAGTCAGCGGATCAACCACCTGAAAGCCGTCATTCGCGATTTCGGCGCAGCACTGCCTAGACGGAAGTCTGGCGGGTGACGCGCTACTCATCGATCATTGTAGGGAGCGCGAGAGTAGTATCGGACATCTCGAACATCCCGGGATTCATTGAACCCAACACGCAGGGGGATAAATGCCAGAGGCAGAGGCGAGCAAAGCGCGGTTCTCGTTCTTCAAGGGTGGCGACGATGTGGTCGCCCCAAAGGGCGGCGAAGATTTCGACTGGGAGAAGGGCGTACTGCGTGTGCGTGAAAACCTGCATGACGCCCTCAATGCCAAGAACCTGGCGTTCCTGTTCGGGTCAGGATGCTCTTCATTGGTGGTTGATGGCACGCAGCGGGGTATCGACACGATGGCGCCGCTGGCCAAGGAGTTCCTCGGAGCTGCTCCGGGCTTTGATGACACGCGGTTTCCCAGTGGAGCAGAGCGCGAGGCGCTGACGAAGTACCTCGGCTTCGATCTGAAAGCCGACGAGTTCGCATCGAACCTCGAACGGCTCATGGAGGTGCTGTACAGCTTCCAGTTTGTGCTGAAGCGAAGCGCCAGCGAGGAGATGGCAAAGGGTACGGCTGCGGTCGATTCGCTGATCGAAAAGGTGACTGCGTTTGTCACCCAGAAGTGTTCGGAAGCGCCCTTCTCCAAAGGTGACCCGGCGATCGTGGACCTGTATCAGGCCTTCTACCGGAAGTTGGTCTACAGGGACCGGACGCTGCCGCGGCCATGGATCTTCACTACGAACTACGACCTCCTTAGCGAAACGGCGCTAGACCGGCTCGGGATGCCATACTGCAACGGCTTCTCAGGGACCATCGAGCGCAGGTTCAATCCGACGACCTACCGGTACGCGCTGGCCGAGCAACTCGATCTCACGAGTCGCAAGTGGGCAGCGGTTGACAGCTTCATCTACCTGTGCAAGTTGCACGGTTCGATCAACTGGATCGAAGAGGGCGGAAGCCTGTTTCCGATCCGGGAGGTTCCTGCGGTTGCGGCTACCAAAGGCAGCCGGGTCATGATCTATCCGACACCCATGAAGCAGAACGCCAGCTTCGGGTCGCCGTACTCGGACCTGTTCCGGGAGTTCCAAGGACGGATCGTACGAGACCAGAGCGTCCTGTTCGTAGTTGGATACAGCTTCAGTGACGAGCACGTCAACAACCTGATCTTCCAGGCGCTCACCATACCGACATTCCGCCTGGTGGCGTTTCTGCCGCCCGACGCCGCAGGGGTAACGCAGAAGCTTCGTTCACTGCACGATCCCCGAATCTGGTTGATAGGTGGAGCTGGCCCGAAGGGTGGGACCAAGGCGCACTACTTCGACACCTTCGTCGAGAAGTTCATGCCTGAGTCTCCAGCCGACAAGGTCGATACCGCCGTGAAGAAGGTCCTGGAGGAGCTGATCGCACAGGGTGTCAGGACGGCACCAAACGAGGAAAACGGCCATGACGACTGATGACCGGCGCCGAGCGATCGGCAAGGTGGTGTCGGTGGCGGCCGACCGCCTGGTGGTGGAGCTGCATGGTGGGACTGCCAACTTCACTGTTGTCGGCTTCGACGATGTCCACTACGTCGCACGGCTCGGCTCGTTCGTCGTGATGCCGGCTCAAGCGGAGTACGTGGTCGCGGAGGTCGTCGGGTTGCGGGAGAAGGACGCTCCCTCGTCTCGCAGTGCGCAAGGCGAATCGACAGAACTAGACAAGGCAGGTTCAGCCAAGTACCTGGACCTGGTTCCAGTGGGCATGCTCCCCCAGAGGCGCGATGGAGCGTTCAGGTTCGGAGTTTCAACGTTTCCGTCCCTATATGCCGATGCGCTCTACGTGCTCGACGAGGAGCTCGACAGGATCTTCGAAGTCCAAAGCGCTACCGAGATCGTTCCGCCGCCGATGGGCAACGGCGAGGCGACCCGGTACAACGCGCTGTCGATCGGCACGTCGGTTGTCTTTCAAGACTACGCCGTCAAAGTCAGAGTCGATGAGTTCTTCGGCGGCCACTCCGCTGTTCTGGGCAACACCGGCAGCGGCAAGTCGTGCACGGTCGCCACCCTTCTCCAGTCGTTGTTCGAGAAGAGAGACGAGTTCTTCGCGAGAGGTGCCACGTTCCTTCTCCTGGACGTCAACGGTGAGTACCGTTCGGCGTTCAGCGAACTGCCTCAGTCTGTGAAACGGCGGTATCTGAAGCTCGAGGCTGATCCAAGTTCTCCGGCCGCCGCACCAGCGGACGCGGCAGAGACGACCGCTGTGTTTCGACTGCCTCACTGGTTCATGACGGTAGAGGAGTGGGAACTCCTGCTGCGTGCCAGCGAGCGGACGCAACAGCCAGTCCTGCGATCAGCGCTCGGGCTGGTAACGCTGTTCTCGGCCGAAGGGGGCAACCAAGAAGCGCTCGAGAAGCTCAAGAACCACATCCTCGCAAAGTGCCTCCTCTACGTGCTGAACTCGGCTGACAGCCCTGCGGCAAAGGCTGATCGCGTTACAGCCTTGCTGTCATCGTTCGAGACGGCAGCGTTAACTCTCAAAGCTGCGAAGCCTTTGCTTGGGCTCAATTTCGGGACGATGCCGGAGTTGCAACGGTTGATTCAGATGTTCGAAGCGCAACTGGATGAAGACGTCACGGTGCCGAACTACTCGAACAAGAGCTTTCGATTCGAGGACCTCGAGCAGGCGTTTGACCTGGCGCTTCTCTACGAGGAAGCGCACGGCAACATGCAGATCCGGGACTACTGCTCCCAGATGATCACGCGATTCAAGTGGATTCGGGAGCGCGATGAATTTGCGTTCCTGCGGGTGCCGCCTGAGCAGCTTCAGGAGCACGAGCGGAACGTAGCGCAGTTTGTCGAGCGATGTATTGGTCTTTCCCGGCTGGATGGCAAGTTCCAGAAGTCCGCTCAAGTAATCGTGCTTGACATGAACGAAGCGGGGGATGAGGTCGTCGAGGTAGCGTCGGCTGTCATTGCAAGGCTGATCTTCGACCGGCTGCGCCGAGCGGAACCGAGGAACCAGACGCCGATCAACCTTGTCCTGGAGGAGGCCCACCGGTACGTCGCGGAGCGTTCGTCGGGCTATGCGATCGATGCAAGTCGCATCTTTCAGCGGATAGCCAAGGAGGGACGGAAGTACGGCCTGTTCCTAATGGTCGCCTCGCAACGGCCAAGCGAGCTGTCGAAGACGGTACTGTCGCAGTGCTCGAACTTTGTCGTGCATCGCATCCAGAATCCTGACGACCTTCAGCACATCCGGCAGATGACCCCCTTCGTATCCGATAGCGTGATGAAGCGTCTGCCGTCATTGCCGAAGCAGCACGCATTGATCTTTGGCAACGCGGTCAATCTACCGACGACGTTCAAAGTCCGGGACGTGAAACCGAAGCCGAAGAGCGATGACGCAGCGATTCGGGAGTTGTGGTTTCGGCCAGCCGGCAAAGAGGCAGAACTGCAGGTACCAGAATGAGCGTGTTCTCGTGCTTGAGCGGTTTGTATGAGCGTCTGCTCTTGCTTCAGCCGTGAGGCGGCTGTGGGTCGAAACCGATCAGTAACGAAGAAGACCATTTAGGCGGAAGAATTTGTGCAAGAGAATGAAGTTTTGAGTCAAAGAGCGACGGGAGTTACGTCAGTGAATCAATGGTCAGATTGGCTTCCTTTCCCGGATCCAAGGAAGTGTGAAATACTTATAGCGCCATACGGGCCGGGTGTGTATGAACTTCGAAATCGAGAGACGAATGAGTTCGTTCTTCGCGGCATGGGAAGCAATTGCGCGTACCGAATGAGCAGTCTTTTACCTGCGCCTCTTGGCCAAGGCGCACGGAACAACGCAAATAAGCGGCAATATGTTCTCTCTCATCTGCCAGAAGTTGAGTATCGATGCATTGCATGTGTATCCCCCAGTGAGGCCAAGGCGCTCGAGAGAGAGCGCAAGAAGGAGCAGCCATGTTTGTTCAATACGTGAAAACGATAATATCGTATGACATGTCGCGCAGTTCGGCCGCCGGCTCTCTTGGCGTTAGGTATGCAACATGAAGGTTCCATTCATACCCGCCGATAAACTGAAGAGACAGTACGGTGTGTTCGGTCACTTTTACTCACTCCAGCTCCCGGCTGTCGCGCCTCAAAAGTGTCGAAGTGTTCTCGAGATTTCAGCAACAACAGCTGGAAATAGCCCGATAGCAGATGCCGTGTTCGTAATGATGAACCCAGGCTCATCTCGACCCGTCCAGGAAACGAGTCACTCCGTCAGTTCAGACCAAGTATCGGGGATGTTGGCGAACCTTGTGCCTACAGTTCCGGATATGACGCAATATCAAGTTATGCGCATCATGTATTTCAAGGGCTGGCAGAATGTCAAAGTGATCAACCTTTCTGATCTTCGTGACCCTCAAAGTGGTGCCTTCGCAGAACGTTACGTCCAGCTTGAGAAGGATTCGGGTACCACGGTTCACTCAATCTTTTCCCCCGAACGCGCGGCTCAGCTAAAGCGGTATCTATCGCGGAAGCCTGGGGGGCCTATCGTTTGTGCGTGGGGTGTAAGCGACGACCTCAATCCTCTCATCGAACGGGCAAGTAAATCACTGGCGCAAGAGATGGGGGTTACGGGCTTGGAAAAGCCAGGAAATGCAGGAAGATATTTCCATCCGCTTCCCTCGCTCCAGCGTCAGAGGGAGCAATGGGTAATTGAAATGTTGGAGCGATTGAATGCCTAGCAATTCGTTGCAAAGAACACCTAACTTGCTGCGCGAACGGGGTTCGTCCCGTGCTGCGCACTCCAGCTCGCGGTGAGCACGAGCGTTGAACGACAGCTTTCCTCAAAGCTCAACGGCTGCAACGGGTCGTTAGGGTAACTTGCTAGTTTCGGAAACCGGCCATTCTTATCGCATACAGCCGAGCGGAATCGAGCGACACCATTGGCCGAACTGCTGTGTGACGGTGATTTTCAAGTCGATTACCAGTTGCTAAGCGTTCAGCCACTTCCAAGCTGGATCCAAGAGTCGATCCCGTCTGACAAAACAGTACTCAACTGCCGCCCTCTGAATGACGAAGACGCAAAGTTTATGAGCACCACCTAGATCTCATCAGAACGATCAACGATCTCAAGCTTGAACTGCCAGCCCTCGAACGCCGACAGCATACGCCCGAAGTCATTCCATGAGATTTCACGGCCATCAATCACGAGCAGAGGGGTCCGCTCCACCGCAGACTCATCCCAATCGATACGCCCCCGCACCGTCTGCTCAGCGATCTCAGTTTTCTCGCCTTCAGTCGCCAGATGCCTGATCGAGAGCAAACGGCGAAGTCGTGCGATCAGCTTCGCAAGCAATGCAAGTAGCTCTTGCTCAGGATTCCCGATTACCTGGCACTGATAGCCTGACGGGCGACCATCGCGAAGTTCAAAGGCATCCAGAACAACGATGTTCCCATGAAGACGCGTTCGGAAGAAGAAACGATGCGTTTCCCCTACGCTGTCCGTGAGGTCGATCGGCTCGAGCGGGATATCTTCAAAGTGCGCAAGACCCCCTAGCCGGGCAACGTCCGCGTTGAAGCATCGAGTACAAAGCTGGCGACAGCTTCCTTCGGCACCGCGATAACTGACGATGTCGTAGTGCGGCGTAAGCTGGCCACAGCTCTCGCATGGAATCGTGTCTTGGTCCATCACGCCCCCTCGATGTGCCTTCATTTTTGAAGCTTGCTCCGCCGGCCAGTTGCTGGCGATACCCAGGCTGATCGCCGGGCGCCGTGGCGTCAGAGCACGCCCGAAAAAAACGCCCGAGGGACTCCCCGGGCGTTTTCGACTTTATTGACCTGTTCTCGACTTTATTGCCACGTTGTCGACTTTATTTGCGCGGAACACCGGATATCAAGTACTACGTCTTCACTCGACAGTGACCGACTTCGCGAGGTTGCGGGGCTTATCCACGTCCGTCCCCTTCACCAGCGCCGCGTGGTACGACAGCAGCTGCAGCGGGATCACGTGCAGCACCGGCGACAGCATGCCGTAGTGCTCGGGCATGTGCAGGATGTGCACGCCTTCCGACTCGGGGATCTCGCTGCCCGCGTCGGCGAAGACGTAGAGCTCGCCGCCGCGCGCGCGGACTTCCTGCAGGTTGGACTTGAGCTTTTCGAGCAGCTCGTCGGCCGGGGACACGGCGATCACCGGCATGTCCTTGTCCACCAGGGCGAGCGGGCCGTGCTTGAGCTCGCCGGCGGCGTAGGCTTCGGCGTGGATGTAGGAGATCTCCTTGAGCTTGAGCGCGCCTTCCATGGCGATCGGCCAGTGGCTGCCGCGGCCCAGGAAGAGCGCGTGCTCCTTGCCGGCGAAGCGCTGCGCCCACTGCTCGATCTCGGGCTCGAGCTCGAGCACCTTCTGCACCGCGACCGGCAGGTGGCGCAGCGCGGCGAGGCGGCGCTCCTCGTCTTCGGCGGACAGGCGGCCGTTGATCTTGGCGAGCGCGAGCGTGAGCAGCGCGAAGGCGGCGAGCTGGGTGGTGAAGGCCTTGGTGGAGGCGACGCCGATCTCGGGGCCGGCGCGGGTGATGAAGCGCAGCGCGGTCTCGCGCACGATGGCGGATTCGGGCACGTTGCAGATCGCCAGCGTGCGCTGCATGCCGAGCGCCTTGGCGTGCTTGAGCGCGGCCAGGGTGTCGGCGGTCTCGCCCGACTGCGAGATGACCACGACCAGGGTGTCGGGGTCGGGGACGGACTCGCGGTAGCGGTATTCGCTGGCGATCTCGACGGTGACCGGCAGCTTGGCGATGGATTCGATCCAGTAGCGCGCGACCAGGCCGGCGTGGTAGCTGGTGCCGCAGGCGAGCACGAGCACGCGGCGCACACTGTCGAAGACTTCGCCCGCGCGCGCGCCGAAGTGCTGCGGGGTGATGCCGGCACCGCCGGCGATCAGCTCCAGCGTCTGCGCCAGGGCCTGCGGCTGCTCGAAGATTTCCTTCTGCATGTAGTGGCGGAACTTGCCGAGTTCGACCGCGTCGGCCGACAGGCTGGAGATGTGCACCTCGCGCTCGACCGGGCTGCCGTCGGAGCGGATCACGATGTAGCTGTCGCGGCGCAGCTCGGCGAGGTCGCCGTCTTCCAGATAGACGATCTTGCGCGTGACCTGCAGCAGCGCGGCGGTGTCGGAGGCGGCGTACATGCCGTCCTCGCCGATGCCGAGCAGCAGCGGCGAGCCGCGGCGCGCGACGATGACGCGGAAGGGGTCGGCCTCGGCGACCACGCCGATGGCGTAGGCGCCGACGAGCTCGTTGGTGGCCTGGCGCACGGCCTCGAAGAGGTCGGTGTTGGCCTGCAGCTTGTAGTGGACCAGGTGGGCGATGGCCTCGGTGTCGGTCTCGGACTCGAAGACGTAGCCCTTGCCCTGCAGGTCGGCCTTGATGGATTCGAAGTTCTCGATGATGCCGTTATGCACCACGGCGAGGCCGCCCGAGATGTGCGGGTGGGCGTTGCGCTCGGAGGGCACGCCGTGGGTGGCCCAGCGCGTGTGCGCGATGCCGATGTGGGCGGAGAGCTGGCGCGCATCGGCGAGCGCGGCGAGCTCGGCCACGCGGCCGCAGGAGCGCAGGCGGGTGAGCTCGCCGGCGAGCACGGCGAGGCCGGCCGAGTCGTAGCCGCGGTACTCGAGCTTGCGCAGGCCCTCGAGCAGGACCGGGACGACGTTGTTGGTTGCGATTGCGGTGACGATGCCACACATGGCGGGGCTTCCTTGTCGGTCTTTGGATTCGGTGCGGAGGGCGGGGCGGGCGGATCGGCTGGCGGAGGGGCTCAGCGCGGCTGCTTGACCGGGCGCTTCCAGTGTTCGAGGCTGATCTGCTTGCTGCGCGACACGGTGAGCTGTCCGGCGGGGGCGTCCTTGGTGAGCGTGGTGCCGGCGCCCAGGGTGGCGCCGCGGCCCACGCGCACCGGCGCGACGAGCTGGGTGTCGGAGCCGATGAAGACCTCGTCCTCGATGATGGTGCGGTGCTTGTTGGCGCCGTCGTAGTTGCAGGTGATGGTGCCGGCGCCGATGTTGACCTTGCTGCCGACGTCGGCGTCGCCCACGTAGGCGAGGTGGTTGGCCTTGGAGTGGTCGGCGATGACGCTGTTCTTGATCTCGACGAAGTTGCCCAGGTGCACGTCGGTGCCGAGCACGGTGCCGGGGCGGGTGCGGGCGTAGGGCCCGATCACGCAGGCCTGGCCCATGGTGGTGCTGTCGACGTGGCTGAAGGGCTCGAGCCGGGTACCGGCGCCGATGCGGGCGTCGCGGACGACGCAGTTGGCACCGATGCGTACGCCGTCGCCGAGCTCGACCTCGCCTTCGAAGACGCAATTGACGTCGATCTCGACGTCGCGCCCGACCGTGAGCGTGCCGCGCACGTCGATGCGCGCCGGGTCGATCAGGGTGACGCCCTCTTCCATCAGGCGGCGGGCGATGTTGCCCTGGTGGATGCGCTCGAGCTCGGCGAGCTGCATCTTGTTGTTGACGCCCAGCGTCTCGGCGAAGGCGTCGGGCTGCACGGTCGTCACCTCGACGCCGTCGGCCACGGCCAACCCGATGATGTCGGTGAGGTAGTACTCGCCCTGGGCGTTGTCGTTGCCGATGCGGCCGAGCCAGGCGCGCAGGTGGCGGACCGGGGCGACCAGGATGCCGGTGTTCACCTCGCGCACCTTGCGCTCCGCGTCGGAGGCGTCCTTCTCCTCGACGATGCGCACCACCTTGCCGGCGGCGTCGCGCAGGATGCGGCCGTAGCCGGTCGGGTTGTCCATCTCGACGGTGAGCAGCGCCAGGCGCGCGTCGCCGGCGGCGGCGACCAGGCGGCGCAGCGTGGGCACGCCGATCAGCGGCACGTCGCCGTACAGCACCAGGGCCACGTGCTCGTCGTCGAGGTGGGGCAGCGCCTGCTGCACCGCATGACCGGTACCGAGCTGCGGCTCCTGCCGCGCCCAGGCCAGGTCGACGGCATCGAGGCGCTCGCGCACCACTTCACCCCCATGGCCGTACACCACGCAGACGCGCTGGGCGTCGAGCGTGCGGGCGGCATCGAGCACGTGGGCCAGCATCGGCTTGCCGGCGATGGGTTGGAGGACCTTGGGCAGGACCGAGCGCATGCGCTTGCCCTGGCCGGCAGCGAGAACGACGACTTGCATGGTTGATTCCGTGGCGAAATGAGGAGATTCGACAGGTTTCGGGCGCACAACCGACCCCATCCGCGCCCGCAGATCGTAAAAACGCGCGGAGTCTAGCACGCGACCCGCGCAGCCAATCGTGAGCAATCGCATGGTGCGGGCATGAAAAACATCCGCGCCGCAAGGAAACGTGCGTGTGATTGACGCATTGCACAATTCGATCGTTTTAGCGCATGTGGCAGTCACATACAAGGTCTAGAATCGCGTGTTGCAATGCATCCAAGAACGAGAGTTGCCATGAAAGCTCCTGCCGCACAACAGATGATCCAGAACCGCACCTTCGACGAGATCCAGGTGGGCGACTTCGCCCAGCTCGTCCGCACGCTGCGCCCCGAGGACATCCACCTGTTCGCCGCCATGTCGGGCGACGTCAACCCGACCCACGTCGATCTCGAATACGCACGCTCCAGCCAGTTCCGCGAGGTCGTCGGCCACAGCATGTGGGGCAGCACGCTGATCTCCACCGTGCTCGGCACCGAGTTCCCCGGCCCCGGCACGGTGTACGTGTCGCAGGGGCTGAACTTCTGGCGCCCGATCACGATCGGCGACACGCTGACGATCACGGTCACCTGCAAGGAAAAGTTCGAGCACAACCACCACATCATCTTCGACTGCCTGGCGGTGAACCAGGACGGTCTCAAGGTGATCGACGGCATCGCCGAGGTGATGGCGCCGACCGAGAAGATCTCGCGCGCGCGCGTCGTGCTGCCCGAGGTCACCGTGTCCGACCGCGAGCTGCGCTACCGCCACCTGCTGTCGGTGTCGGCCGGCCTGTCGCCGATCCCGATCGCGGTGGCCCACCCCTGCGACCGCGAATCCCTGCTCGGCCCGGTCCAGGCGGCACGCGCCGGCCTGGTCGAGCCGATCCTGGTCGGCCCCGAGTCGCGCATCCGCGCCGTGGCCGAAGAACACGAGATCGACATCAAGGGCCTGCGCATCGTCGACACCGAACACAGCCACGCCTCGGCCGAGGTGGCCGTCGCCCTGTGCCGCGACGGCGGCGCCGAGGCGCTGATGAAGGGCTCGCTGCACACCGACGAGATGATGAGCCAGGTGATCAAGCACCTGCGCACCGGCCGCCGCATCAGCCACGTCTTCCTCGCCGACGTGCCGACCTACCCGCACCCGCTGATGATCACCGACGCGGCGATCATGATCGAGCCCACCCTCGAGGATAAGGTCGACATCATCCAGAACGCGATCGAGCTCGCCCACATCCTCGGCCTGCCCGAACCCAAGGTGGCGATCCTGTCGGCGGTCGAGACCGTGACCTCGAAGATCCGCTCGACGATCGACGCCGCCGCGCTGTGCAAGATGGCCGACCGCGGCCAGATCAAGGGTGGCCTGCTCGACGGCCCGCTCGCCTTCGACAACGCGGTGTCGCTGGTCGCCGCCAAGACCAAGGGCATCAAGTCGGTCGTGGCCGGCAACGCCGACATCCTGGTGGTGCCCGACCTCGAGTCCGGCAACATGGTCGCCAAGCAGCTCGAATATCTCGCCAACGCGCTGATGGCCGGCGTGGTGCTGGGCGCGCGCGTGCCGATCGTGCTGACCAGCCGTGCCGACACCGCCGAGACGCGCACCGCGTCGTGCGCGGTCGTGCAGCTGATGGCCCACAAGAAGCGCGAGGCCCTGAAGGCATGAAGGCCGTCCTCGTTCTCAATGCGGGCTCGTCGAGCCTGAAGTTCGCGCTCTACCCGGTCGACGGTGACGTGGCCGCCGCGCCGGCGGTGTCCGGCCAGGTCGAAGGCATCGGCGCCAGACCCGAGGTCACCTTCAAGACCGCCGCGGGCGAACGCATCCAGGAGCCGGTGGTGACCGGCGGCAGCCAGGGCGAACAGCATCGCGACGCGCTCGAGCACGTCTTCGCGCTGCTCGTCCGCCACAACCCGGCGCTCGACATCGTCGCCGCCGGCCACCGCATCGTGCACGGCGGCGAGCACTACAGCGCGCCGACCCGGCTGGACGAGGCGGTGCTGCGCACGCTCGACACCTTCGTGCCGCTCGCCCCGCTGCACCAGCCGCACAACCTGCGCGCGGTGCGCGCGGTCGCCACGCTGATGCCGCAGGTGCCGCAGGTGGGCTGCTTCGACACCGCCTTCCACCGCACCCAGCCGGCGGTCGCGCAGGCCTTCGCGCTGCCGCGCAGGCTGTCGGCCGAGGGCATCAAGCGCTACGGCTTCCACGGCCTGTCCTACGACTACGTCGCGCGCCAGCTGCCGGCAGTGGTCGGCGAGCGCGCCCGCGGCGCGGTGGTGATCGCCCACCTCGGCAACGGCGCGTCGATGTGCGCGCTGCGCGACGGTCGCAGCGTCGCGTCGACGATGGGCTTCACCGCGGTCGAGGGCCTGATGATGGGCACCCGCACCGGCAGCCTCGACCCCGGCGTGATGCTCTACCTGATGGAGCAGAAGGGCATGGACGCCAAGGCGCTCACCAGCCTGCTCTACAAGGAATCGGGCCTGCTCGGCGTGTCGGGCATCAGCCAGGACATGCGCACCCTGCTCGCCTCCGACGCCCCCGAGGCCAAGGAAGCGGTGGACCTGTTCTGCTACCGCATCGCGCGCGAGCTCGGCTCGCTGGCTGCGGCGGCGGGCGGGCTGGACGCGCTGGTGTTCACCGGCGGCATCGGCGAGCACGCCGCGCCGGTGCGCGAGAAGGTGGCCGCGCTGGCGGCGTGGATGGGCATCGAGGTCGACCCCGCCGCCAACGCCGACCACGCCCGCCGCATCGACACCGCGGCCAGCCGCGTCGCGGTCGCCGTGGTGCCGACCAACGAAGAGCGCATGATCGCGCGCTACACGGCGGAGACGCTGGGGCTGTAGGCGGCGCGGGCGGCGCGCATCGGCCAGCGCCGGCGCGCCGCGCTTCATCCATCGGCCGGATCGCGACTTGCGTCGCTCCTACAAGATCCTCGCCGGATCGCGACTCGCGTCGCTCCTACAAGACCCTCGCCGGATCGCGACTTGCGTCGCTCCTACAAGACCCTCGCCGGATCGCGACTCGCGTCGCTCCCACAAGACCCCGCCGGATCGCGACTTGCGTCGCTCCTACGCCCCGCATGCGGGCACGGGGGTCGGGGGCGCTGTGGGAGCGACGCAAGTCGCGATCGCGGCCTCTCGACCCGCGCAGTCCGCCCTCCCCGCGCGATCCTTTCGCCCCAATCCACCCGGGTATTCCCGCCTTGGGCATACCCTGCGGCCGGTGCTACCGTCATGCTCCCCAGCACGACGGAGCACACCATGAAAAGGCAAACCCTCCTCGCCACCGCGCTCATGATGGCGGCGTTCGGCGCCCTGGCGAAGCAGCCGGTCGACACCGGCCACGGCGGCGCGGTCGCCACCATCTCGCACGAGGCCAGCCTGGCCGCGATGCAGATCCTCGACGCCGGCGGCAACGCCATCGACGCCGCGGTGGCCGCGGCGGCCGCGCTCGGCGTCACCGACCCGTTCAGCTGCGGCATCGGCGGCGGCGGCTTCATGCTGATCTACTCCGCGAAAGACCGGCGCGTGATCGCCATCGACCACCGCGAGGTCGCCCCGGCGAGCTTCCACCCCGGCGTCTTCCTCGACGCCGAGGGCAAGGAGATGGACTGGAAGGCCACCGTGCCCAACGGCATCTCGGTCGGGGTGCCCGGCACGGTGCGCGGCTGGCACGAGGCGCTGACGCGCTACGGCACGATGGGCTTCGACAAGGTGCTCGCGCCCGCCATCCGGGTGGCCGAAGAAGGCTTCGCGGTCGGCCCCAACTTCCACCGCATCAACAAGATCAACGAGGCCAAGTTCGCGCGCTTCTCCACCGCGTCGGCGCTCTACCTGCAGGACGGCAAGGCGCTGCCGGTGGGCACGCGTTTCCGCAACCCCGAGCTCGCGCAGACCTACCGCGATATCGCGCGCGGCGGGGTGAAGGCCTTCTACGAGGGCCCGATCGCGGCGAGCATGGTGGCGGCGGTGAACCACCCGCCGGTCACGCCCGGCACGAGCGTGATCGCCGGCGGCCTCACCATGGCCGACCTGAAGGACTACGAGGCGCGCATCCGTCCGCCGATCCGCTCGACCTATCGTGGCTACGAGATCCACGGCATGCCTGCGCCCTCGAGCGGCGGCATCGCGATCGCGCAGGCGCTCAACCTGCTCGAGACCTTCGACCTCGCCGGCAAGCCGCGCGCCGAGATCGAGCACCTCTACCTCGAGGCCTCGCGCCTGGCCTTCGCCGACCGCAACGCCTACGTGGCCGACGAGGAGTTCGTGGATGTGCCCAAGGACGGCCTGCTGTCGAAGGCCTACGCGCGCGAGCGCGCGCGGCAGATCGGCGCCCGCGCGGCGCCGGGCAAGGTCGCGGCGGGCGACCCCTACCCCTTCGAGGACGACCGCTCGGTGCCGCTGCGCCCGCAGCCGAAGCCGCTCGCGCAGGAGTCGATGCATACCACCCACCTCACGGTGTCCGACCGCGAGGGCAACGTGGTCGCCTACACCTTCACCATCGAGGACTGGGGCGGCAGCGGCATCGTGGTGCCGGGGCGCGGCTTCCTGCTCAACAACGAGCTCACCGACTTCGACTTCAGCGGCCCCCACCCCAACCTGCCCGAGGCCTTCAAGCGCCCGCGCTCGAGCATGAGCCCGACCATCGTGCTGAAGGACGGCGCGCCCGCGTTCACGATCGGCTCGCCCGGCGGCTCGACCATCATCACCACCGCGCTGCAGACCATCGTCAATCACGTCGACCTGGGCATGAGCCTGGCCGACGCGCTCGCCGCCCCGCGCATGAGCCAGCGCAACGGCGAGACGACCCTGGTCGAGACCCTGCTTGGCTTCCCGGGCAGCGAGCAGGCCAAGGCGCTGGAGGCGAAGGGCCACAAGTGGCGCGAGACCGACCAGATCGGCGCCGCCAACGCCATCCGCTTCAACCCCGACGGCACGGTGACCGCGGTCAGCGAGCCGCTGCGCCACGGCGGCGGCAGCGCGATCGTGCAGAAGCAGTGAGGCGGCACCGGCCCGGGCGCGAAGACCAGGCCGCGCGGCGCGAATCGCGGCCGCGGCCTGCCGGGGGCGCCTGCAGGGCCGGCGTCCTTGTCGAAACCGAACCTTCAGGCCGGCTCGCCGTGGAAGCGGAAGCCGCCGCGGCCATCGTGCTTGACGGCATAGAGCGCGGCGTCCGCGCGGCGCTGCAGTTCCCCGGCGTCGGCGTCGTCCTGCGGACCGAGGGCGATGCCGACCGAGGCGCCGATGTGCGCGACGCCCTCGCCGAGCTCGAAGGGCAAGGCCATGGCGGCGCAGATGCGCTCGGCCACCTCGGCGGCATCCTCGCGGCCGCCGACCTCGCCGAGGATCACCGCGAACTCGTCGCCGCCCAGGCGCGCCACCGTGTCGGAGGCGCGCACGCACAGTTCCAGGCGGCGGCCGACCTCGACCAGCAGCGCGTCGCCGGCGAGGTGGCCGAAGCGGTCATTGACGCCCTTGAAGTGGTCGAGGTCGACCAGCATCAGCGCGAAACGCTCGCCATGGCGTAGCGCGCTGGCGATCGCCGACTGCAGCCGATCCTCGAACAGGCGGCGGTTGGGCAGGCCGGTGAGCGCATCGTGGTTGGCGCGGAAGCGCAGCTTCTCCTCGGTCTGCTTGCGCGAGGTGATGTCGGTCATCGTGGCGACGAAGCCCTCGGGCGCGTCGGCCTCGCCGATCCGCACCGCCGACATCCACTGCACGTACAGGTCGCCGTCCTTGCGCCGGTTCCACACCTCGCCCTGCCAGCGTCCGGCGGCGGCCAGCGTGGCGAGGAGCTCGCGGAAGAAGGCCCGGTCGTGGCGCCCCGAGCCGAGCATGGACGGCTTGCGGCCAAGGACTTCTTCGGCCGCGTAGCCGGTGATTTCGCAGAAGGCGGGGTTCACCTGGACGATGCGCAGCGCGGCGTCGAGCAGCATGATGCCCTCGGCGGCACTGTCGAAGATCGCGCGGTAGCGCGACTCGCTCGCCGCCAGGCGCTGCTCGCTGCGCCGGTGCAGGTCGACCTCGCCGGCGAGGCGGCGGTTGGCCTCGGCGAGTTCGACGGTGCGCCGCTCGATCAGACGCTCCTGCTCGGCGTTGATCCGCCGCACCTGGACGACATGGCGCCGGTTGGCACGCAGCAGGCCGTGCATCAGGCCGGCGGCGAGCAGCCCGGCGAGCAGATAGACGAAGACCGCGCGCATGCGCAGCTGATCGCGCCGGGCGATCAGCACCTCGGCAGGCATCGTCACCGAGATGCCGCCGCGGATGTCGCCCACCTGGTAACCCTGCTCTGCATGACACTGCAGGCAGGGCTCGCGCACCAGCAAGGGTGCCATGTAGCGATGCGCCGGGCCGCTTCCGCCCTCGCCGCCGCCCTCCACCAGCGCCAGCACCTCGGTCTCGCCGGCCTCGAACCGCGCGAGCGCCATCGCCTCCCAGGCGTCGGGACGGTTCTCGGGTCGGATCGGCTTGAGGCTGGTGAGGTGCAGGCGCGCGCCCTCCGCGTGCAGGGCGAGGTCGGCGATCTGCCGCGTCATGTAGGCCGGGTTGACCATGGTCAGGCGCACGCCGTCGGTGGTCTGCAGGTCGCGCGCCGGGTGCTTCAGCCAAGGGTTCGGCTGGGTGCTCTCGTCCACCACGACATACACCCCGCCATGCCTGGCGTTCCACTCGCGGGTGGTCTGGATCAGCGAGAACAGCGCCGCACCGCGTTCGCGGGCGATCGCGACGACGCTGCGGTCGATCAGCCGCCATTCGAGCACCAGCAACGTTCCGAACAGCAGCGCGCCGCAGAGGTAGATGAGCGCGACGACGCGCAGGGGATGCGCATCGCCGGATGCGGACTCCGACGCCATGTCATCGCCTCCGGTGGTCATGCTTCATTCTATGGAGAAAGCGCGCATGGAAGCGTGACACCTTTCCTCACGCGGGGCAGGCGGGATGAAGCGGCGTGCCGTCCTCGGCCTCCTCGCCGAGGAAGCCGCCGCTCTGGTGCGCCCACAGCCGCGCATAGAGGCCGCCGCGGGCGAGCAGGCTGTGGTGGTCGCCCTCCTCCACGATGCGGCCCTTGTCCATCACCACCAGGCGATCCATCGCCGCGATGGTGGACAAGCGGTGCGCGATCGCCACCACGGTCTTGCCTTCCATCAGGCGATACAGGCTGGCCTGGATGGCGGCCTCGACCTCGGAGTCGAGCGCGCTGGTGGCCTCGTCGAGCAGCAGGATGGGCGCGTCCTTCAGCATCACGCGCGCGATCGCAATGCGCTGGCGCTGGCCGCCGGAGAGCTTCACGCCGCGCTCGCCGACGTGGGCGTCGTAGCCGCTGCGACCCTTGGGGTCGGTAAGGCCGAGGATGAACTCGTGCGCCTCGGCCCGCTTCGCGGCGGCGATCATGTCGGCGTCGGTGGCGTCGGGGCGGCCGTAGAGGATGTTGTCGCGCACCGAGCGGTGCAGCAGCGAGGTGTCCTGGGTGACCATGCCGATCTGCGCGCGCAGGCTGTCCTGCGTCACGCCGGCGATGTCCTGGCCGTCGATCAGGATGCGGCCCTGCTCGAGATCGTAGAAGCGCAGCAGCAGGTTCACCAGGGTCGACTTGCCCGCGCCCGAGCGCCCGACCACGCCGATCTTCTCGCCCGGACGGATGGTCAGCGTGAAGTCGTCGATCACCCGCCGCGCCTGCGGCCCGGTGGCGCCGTAGGCGAACACGAGCCGCTCGAAGCGCACCTCGCCGCGGCTCACCACCAGCGCCTTGGCGTCGCTACGGTCGACCACCGCATGCGGGCGCGACAAGGTGTTGATGCCGTCCTGCACGGTGCCGACGTTCTCGAACAGCGAGGCCATCTCCCACATCACCCAGTGCGACATGCCGTTCAGGCGCAGCGCCATCGCGGTCGCCGCCGCCACCGCGCCGACCCCGACCTCGCCCTGGCTCCACAGCCACAGCGTCGTGCCGCCGGTGGCGAGGATCAGCCCCATCGACAGGCTGTGATTGACGATCTCGATGCCGCTCACCAGGCGCATCTGCGCATGCACGGTGCCGAGGAACTCCTGCATCGCGCCGCGCGCGTAGCCGGCCTCGCGGCCGGCGTGGGAGAACAGCTTGACGGTGGCGATGTTGGTGTAGGCGTCGGTGATGCGCCCGGTCATCAGCGCGCGCGCGTCGGCCTGGGCGCGCGACACCTTCGACAGGCGCGGCACGAACCAGCGCAGCGCCAGCACATAGAGCGCCAGCCAGCCGAGGAAGGGTGCGAGCAGCCAGGCGTCGAAGCTCGCCACCACCGCGGTCATGGTGAAGAAGTAGATGCTCACGAACACCAGGATGTCGGTAAGGATCAGGCAGGTGTCGCGCACCGCGAGCGCGGTCTGCATGACCTTGGCCGACACCCGGCCGGCGAACTCGTCCTGGTAGAAGCTCATGCTCTGGCCGAGCATCAGGCGGTGGAAGCGCCAGCGCAGCCGCATCGGGAAGTTGCCCGCCAGGCTCTGGTGCTTGAGCAGGGTCTGCACCGCCACCAGCACGATGCTGCCGAGGATGATGGCCGCGAGCAGCAGCAGGGTGCCGCCCTCGTCCGCCCACAGGCGCGCGGGCTCGACCGCGGCCAGCCAGTCGACCACGCGGCCGAGCATGGCGAACAGCAGGGCCTCGAAGGCGCCGATGGTCGCGGTGAGCAGCATCATGCCGAGGATGAAGGGCCGCATGCCCTCGGTGCCCGCCCACAGGAAGGCGAAGAAGCCGCGCGGCGCGGGGCCGGGGGCGGCTTCGGGATAGGGGTCGACGCGGCGTTCGAACCAGCTGAAAGGCACGGCGGCTCTCCGTGATGGGTCCGGCCTGTGACCGGCCGGATGGGCCGCGGGTGCCCGCGGCAAAGCAAAAAGCCCCGCGCGTGGCGGGGCGGGGTTCGCGGCTGCCGCCACCCGCGCAGGAGGGCGGCGGGCCGGGCTTACATGGTCGGCGCGCTGCTGCGGATCAGGTGGTCGAAGGCGGACAGCGAAGCCTTGGCACCTTCGCCCATGGCGATGATGATCTGCTTGTACGGCACCGTGGTGCAGTCGCCGGCGGCGAAGATGCCCGGCACCGAGGTCTGGCCCTTGGCGTCCACGATCACCTCGCCGAAGCGCGACAGTTCGAGCGTGCCCCTGAGGAAGTCGGTGTTGGGCAGCAGGCCGATCTGCACGAAGATGCCTTCGAGCTCGAGACGGTGCTCGGCGTTGGTCTTGCGATCCTTGTACACCAGGCCATTCACCTTGTCGGCACCGGTGACCTCGGTGGTCTGCGCGCTCTTGATCACGCTGACGTTGGGCAGGCTGTAGAGCTTCTTCTGCAGCACGGCGTCGGCGCGCAGGTCGTCGGCGAACTCGAGCAGGGTCACGTGGGCGACCACGCCGGCGAGGTCGATCGCGGCCTCGACGCCGGAGTTGCCGCCGCCGATCACCGCCACGCGCTTGCCCTTGAACAGCGGGCCGTCGCAGTGCGGGCAGTAGGCCACGCCCTTGCCGCGGAACTCCTTCTCGCCGGGCACGTTCATCTCGCGCCAGCGCGCACCGGTGGCGACGATCACGGTCTTGGCCTTGAGGCTGGCGCCGTTCTCCATCTTCACCTCGTGCTGGTTCTCGCCCGGCACCACGCCGGCAACGCGCTGCAGGTTCATGACGTCGACTTCGTATTCCTTGACGTGCTCCTCCAGGCTGGCGACCAGCTTGGGGCCTTCGGTGTACTTCACCGAAATGAAGTTCTCGATCGCCAGCGTGTCCATGACCTGGCCGCCGAAGCGCTCGGCCACCACGCCGGTGCGGATGCCCTTGCGCGCGGCGTAGATCGCCGCCGCCGCGCCGGCCGGTCCGCCCCCCACGACAAGCACGTCGAAGGCCGGCTTCTCGGAGAGCTTCCTGGCGTCGCGCGCCGCGGCGCCGGTGTCGACCTTGGCGAGGATCTGGCCGAGCTCGAGGCGGCCCTGGTCGAACTCCTCGCCGTTCAGGTACACCGTCGGCACCGCCATGATCTGGCGCTCCTCGACTTCCTTCTGGAACAGCGCGCCATCGATCATGGTGTGGCGGATCTTCGGGTTGAGCACCGCCATCAGGTTGAGCGCCTGCACCACGTCCGGGCAGTTGTGGCAGGACAGCGAGATGTAGGTCTCGAAGTTCAGCTCGACGTCGAGGTTCCTGATCTGCTCGATCACCTCGGCCTCGACCTTGGGCGGGTAGCCGCCGGCCTGCAGCAGGGCGAGGATCAGGGAGGTGAACTCGTGGCCCATGGGCAGGCCTGCGAAGCGCACGCGCGCCTCGCCGCCGCGCGGTCCGACCGAGAACGAGGGCTTGCGTTCGTCGTCATCGCGACGCTCGACCAGGGTGATCAGCTTCGACTGCTCGGTGACGTCGTGCAGCAGCTCGAGCAGTTCCTTCGACTTCGGACCATCATCCAGCGACGCCACGATCTCGATCGGCTGCGTCACCCGCTCCAGGTAGGCTTTCAGTTGAGTCTTGATGTTGGCGTCCAGCATGATGGTCACTCCCCTTCTGTTTTGCGACCGCCGCTGTTTACGGCAGTCCGGATACGACGCAGCCGGCGCGTGGCCGGCTGCGGAGCTTGCGCCCCGGACCACGGCGGTCCGGGGAAAGGTGCAGCACTGCCTTAGATCTTGCCGACCAGGTCGATCGACGGGGCCAGCGTGGCTTCGCCTTCCTTCCACTTCGCCGGGCACACTTCGTTCGGGTGCGAGGCGACGTACTGGGCGGCCTTGAGCTTGCGCACGGTCTCGGTCACGTCACGGGCGATGGCGTTGTCGTGCACTTCCATCGTCTTGATGACGCCTTCCGGGTCGATCACGAAGGTGCCGCGCAGGGCCAGGCCGGCTTCCTCGATATGCACGCCGAAGGCGCGGGTCAGCTGGTGGGTCGGATCGCCGACCAGCGGGAACTTGGCCTTGCCGACGGCCGGCGAAGTCTCGTGCCAGACCTTGTGCGAGAAGTGGGTGTCGGTGGTGACGATGTAGACCTCTGCGCCGGCCTTCTGGAACTCGGCGTAGTGCTCGGCCGCGTCCTCGATCTCGGTCGGGCAGTTGAAGGTGAAGGCGGCCGGCATGAAGATCACCACGGACCACTTGCCCTTCATGCTCGCATCGGAGACTTCGACGAACTTGCCGTTGTGGAAGGCCTGGGCTTTGAACGGTTGAACCTGGGTGTTGATCAGCGACATCTGTAATCCTCCAGAAGGGTTGTTGGAACGGTTCGGTGCAACTCGATGGAGCAAAGTTTAGACCGGTTCCTTGAATTGCTCTAATTGATTATGGAGATCCAGTCGATTGGAGGTCCCTATGGACTCGCGATTACCGGAGTGCATCGTCGATCGCGCCGCCACCGCCCGGGACAACGTCCGCGGGCAGCGTGCAAACGACGATCGAATGTAACTGGGGACGGATGACGAAAGTTCAAGTGCCGGCGAGATGCCGCCGCACCGAGATCGCCGCGCCCAGCCAGCCGAGGAAGGCCGCGAAGGCGACGATCGCCAGGCTGGCCTCGGGCTCGGGCCCGCTCAGCGCGAAGACGGCGCCGTAGGTCTCGGCGAGCCGCGCCACCGGGGCGGCGAGCGCCTCGATGCCGAGCGCCATGGTGCCGAGCGCGACGAGACCGCCGAGCGCGCCCTGCAGGCCGCCGAACCAGTAGAAGGGGCGGCGGATGAAGGGATCGGTGGCGCCGAGCAGCCGGCTCACCGCGATCTCCTGGCGCTGGGTGAGGATCTGCAGGCGAATGGTGTTGAAGGTGACCACCACCAGCGCGAAGCCGAGCAGGCCGGCGAGCATCAGCACCGCCGAACGTCCAAGCCCGAGCAGCGCATGCAGGCGCTCGACCCAGGCCGAGTCGAGCTGCACGTGCGCCACCTTGGGCCAGGAGCGCATGCGCTCGGCCATGCGCTCGAACAGCGCCGGATCCTCGCGGCGCGGCGCGAGCACGAAGGCGTCGGGCAGCGGGTTGGCCTTGAGCCCGCCGAGCACGTCGCCCAGGCCTGCAGCCTCGAGCTGGCGCAAGCCCTCGTCGCGTGGCACGAAGCGGTAGCTGGCGAGTTCGCTCTCGCCTTTCAGGCGCTGCTCGATCGCGGCGACCTCGGCCGCGCCGGCGTTCATGTCCAGGAACAGGCTGATCTCGGGCGTGCCGGAGACGCCGCGCGCCAGCGAGCCGAGGTTGTCGAGGAGCAGGTAGCCGCCGCCCGGCAGCGACAGCGCGATGCCGACCACCAGTGCCGACAGCAGGGTGCCTACGGGCTGCGACACCAGCCGGTGCAGTGCGTGACGGATCGCACGCAGGTGCAGGTAGAACCAGTTGATCACGCCGCAACCTCCTCCTGCGCCGGCCGTCCGCCCGGGCGCGAGTCCTCGACCAGCTGCCCCTTGGCCAGCACGAGCCGGCGCGGCCGGCTGGCGGCGAACAGGCTGGCGTCGTGGGTGGACACGAGCACGGTGACGCCGGCCTGGTTGAAGGAGCGGAACAGTGCCGCGATGTCGGCGGCGTAGGCGGGGTCGAGGTGGGCGGTGGGCTCGTCGGCGATGAGGATCGACGGCCGGTTGACGATCGCGCGCGCGATCGCCACGCGCTGCTGCTCGCCGCCCGACAGACCCGCCGGCATCTCCTTGCCACGCCCGTCCAGGCCCACGCGCTCGAGCGCGGCCGCCACCCGCTTCGCGGCGTCGGCCGCGGGGTGGCCGGTGATCACCAGCGGCAGCATCACGTTGTCGTAGACGTTGCGGTCGAACAGCAGCCGGCTCTCCTGCAGCACCAGGCCGAGGTTGCGGCGCAGGTAGGGGATGGCCGTGCGCGGCAGGTGCGACACGTCCTGACCGTTGATCAGCACACGACCGGCGGTCGGGCGCTCGATGACCGGGATGAGCTTGAACAGCGTGCTCTTGCCCGCGCCGGAATGGCCGGAGAGCACGACCAGCTCGCCATGGCGGATCTCGAAGCTGACGCCCGCCAGCGCCGTGTAGCCGCCCGCATAGCGCTTGGCCACGTCCTCGAAGACGATCATCTGCGCGCTTCCGCTCCCGCCTTGACCGCACCGGCACCCGGCTCGAAGAGCGCATCGACGAACTCGCGCGCCTTGAACGGCTGCAGGTCGTCGATGCCCTCGCCGACGCCGATGAAGCGCAGCGGCTTGGGGCACTGGCGCGCGATCGCCGCCAGCACGCCGCCCTTGGCGGTGCCGTCGAGCTTGGTGACCACCAGGCCGGTGACGCCGATCGCCTTGTCGAAGGCCTTCACCTGGGCGAGCGCGTTCTGGCCGATGTTGGCGTCGAGCACCAGCAGCACCTCGTGCGGCCCGCTCGGGTCGGCCTTGGCGATCACCCGGCGCACCTTGGCGATCTCTTCCATGAGGTGGAGCTGGGTGGGCAGGCGGCCGGCGGTGTCGGCGAGCACGACGTCGATCTTGCGCGCACGTGCGGCGTTGATGGCGTCGAAGATCACCGCCGCGGCGTCGCCGCTGTCCTGCGCCACCACGGTGACGTTGTTGCGCTCGCCCCAGGTCATCAGCTGCTCGCGCGCGGCGGCGCGGAAGGTGTCGCCCGCGGCGAGCAGCACGCTCTTGCCATGGGCCTGGAAGTACTTGGCCAGCTTGCCGATCGAGGTCGTCTTCCCGGAGCCGTTGACGCCCGCGATCATGATGATGAAGGGGCGATGACCTGCGACCTCGAGCGGCGCTTCGAGCGGCGCGATGATCTCGTGCAGGCCGTCGGCGAGCGCCTTCTGCAGCTGGTCGGCGGTCTCCAGGCGGTCGCGCTTCCAGCGCCGGCGCAGGTCGTCGATCAGGTGCTGGGTGGCGTCGACGCCGCAGTCGGCCATCAGCAGGGTGGATTCGAGCTCCTCGAGCAGGTCCTCGTCGATCTTGCGCAGGCCGAACAGGCTCGCCAGCCCTCCGCCGATCTGGTTTCGAGTGCGCGCGAGGCCGGCCTTGAGGCGCTCGGTCCACGACTTCTTCGCGACCGCGGCGGCGGCGGACGGCTCCGGCTCCGGCTCCGGCTCGGCTTCGGGTTCGGCTTCGATCGCCGGCTCGACCGCGACGGGGGCTTCGGGCGTCGACTCGCCCGGGGGTTCCGGCTGCGGCTCGGGCACGGCTTCGGCTGGCGCCTGCGCAGCGGGCTCCGGCTCGGCAAGGGCCGCCGCCTCGGCG
>NZ_AMXD01000007.1 GCF_000310185.1 Thauera aminoaromatica S2
CCCCCGCCCCGCCCAAGCCCGCCCCATGCGCACCGTCGAACACGTCGTCACCCATCTGATCCTCCACGCCCTTGTGCGCGAGCCCGGCGCACCCTCGCGCCTGGTGCTGCGCGAGGCGCCCTGCGCGCTCGACGCGGCGACGCTGCGCCTGGCCGAGCGCCTGTGCGCGCAGTACGAGAGCCGCAGCGCCAAGGGCTTCGGCCGCTTCGAGGAGGACGAGGAGCGCTTCCCGCTCGCGCGCTGGCTGCGCGAGCACCTCGTCGACGAGACCCTCGACTTCACCGCCCTCTCCCGCCAGCTCGCCGAGCGCGTGCAGGCGATCGCCGACGAGGAAGAGCTGGAAGAAGGCGGCCATCTCGTGCTCGCGCGCATCCGCGAGGGCGAGGGCGACAGCCTGTGGGTGGCGCTGCTCGGCAGCAGCGACGGGGTGGCGATCGGCGGCGACCTCGCACCGCTCGACTGCACCCATGTGGACTTCTCCGCGCTGCACGCCGCCGGGCGCGTCGACCTCGCCGGCTGGCGGCGTGGCGACGAGCGCTACCTCGGCTTCCTGCGCGGGCGCGGCAAGGGCGGCGCCTGGTTCAAGCGCGTGCTCGGCTGCAGCGACGTGATGGTGGCGCTGCAGGAGACCAAGAAGCTGGTCGCCACGCTCGACCGCTTCGTCGACACCGAGCGCCTCGCCCCCGCCACCCGCGACACCGTGCTCGAACGCGCCCACGACTACCTCGACACCCTCGGCGAGGCCGGCGCCCCGGTGGTGTTCGAGGAGCTCGCGTGCGAGGTCTTCCCCGAACAGCCCGAGCGCCTGGACGCGCTGCTGCGCGCCGAGGAGACGAAGATCGCCCCCGGCTTCGTGCCCAACCGGCGCGCCATCCGCCCGCTGGTACGCTTCAGCGCCAGCGCGGAGAACTGGAAGCTGGAGTTCGAGCGCAGCGGCCTGCATTCCGGCGCGGTGCACTACGACCGCGCCACCGACACCCTGGTGCTGTCGGGCGTGCCGGATTACCTCAAGCGCATGCTGGACGAGGAAGACCCGGCCTAAGACCCGTTACCCCATCACATCGAAGAATTGCGCAATCCGGGGGCACGCCCAGATATCGCATAGGGGGTCAAATCCCCGTGTCGCTTGACACACGGGGGGGCGCGACAGTATGCATTCGTCGGCGCCTATGCTGTGTATTCTGGGTTTCAATCCACGCGCCCACGGGGGGCGCGACACGTCCCGCAGCATCGGGTCGACTTCGCTCTTTACGTTTCAATCCACGCGCCCACGGGGGGCGCGACAATCCACCGCGCCCGCCCGCTGCACGCTCGACGAACTGTTTCAATCCACGCGCCCACGGGGGGCGCGACTTGTAGCCGCCCAACGCGATCAACATCGCGGTAATGTTTCAATCCACGCGCCCACGGGGGGCGCGACCATCCGGCCAGTCATAAATCGGACCCGAGCGACGGCGTTTCAATCCACGCGCCCACGGGGGGCGCGACGTCGCCTGGTGAGCGTGCAGCGCCAGTTCGACGTGCTGTTTCAATCCACGCGCCCACGGGGGGCGCGACACTCGCTCGGAGCGTCCTCGGTCGTGTAGGTATCGTTTCAATCCACGCGCCCACGGGGGGCGCGACTCAGCGTTGCGGCATGACGGCCGCACAAAAAGGAAGTTTCAATCCACGCGCCCACGGGGGGCGCGACCTCTGTTCTCGGTCTACGACGCCTCATCTCTGACCGTTTCAATCCACGCGCCCACGGGGGGCGCGACCGATCCTCTCTGTCGGATATCACTATTCGACGACGTTTCAATCCACGCGCCCACGGGGGGCGCGACCCGCACACCCGCTCGGCCAGCGCATCGTGCACCAGTTTCAATCCACGCGCCCACGGGGGGCGCGACGATGCCGTACTACGCGGACGGTGGGCGGCGGTGGGTTTCAATCCACGCGCCCACGGGGGGCGCGACACGCGCTCACTGCGCCGGCCGACAAGCTCGCGGCGTTTCAATCCACGCGCCCACGGGGGGCGCGACGCGATGAGGTCATACACCAGGGCGTCGACGGTCTTGTTTCAATCCACGCGCCCACGGGGGGCGCGACCCGCGCTCGTCATCCATAACCGGGCCCCCGTGTCCGTTTCAATCCACGCGCCCACGGGGGGCGCGACCGCAGGGCACCGGCGACTTTCCGATCCTGCTCGAGTTTCAATCCACGCGCCCACGGGGGGCGCGACCAGCCGCCCCATGCGCAGCACCCCCAGGCGGTCGTTTCAATCCACGCGCCCACGGGGGGCGCGACAGGTGCTGTTCGTGCTGGATCGGGATGATCGGCGGTTTCAATCCACGCGCCCACGGGGGGCGCGACACGATCACCTGCCCGACGCCCGCCGCGTTCACCGTACGGTTTCAATCCACGCGCCCACGGGGGGCGCGACGCACTTGTCAAGGCGTCACGTCCCGTCTACCGTGAGTTTCAATCCACGCGCCCACGGGGGGCGCGACCGCGCTGCGCAAGCTCCTCTGGGCCTGCCCCTACGAGTTTCAATCCACGCGCCCACGGGGGGCGCGACGATCACGCTGCCTCCTTGATCTCGACGCGATCCAGTTTCAATCCACGCGCCCACGGGGGGCGCGACGGCGAGCCGGTCGAGCTCATCGCCACCGTCAACGGTTTCAATCCACGCGCCCACGGGGGGCGCGACACGGTCTCGTCCCACCACGATTCGCCGATGTCGCCGTTTCAATCCACGCGCCCACGGGGGGCGCGACCGTCCTGTACCCGTAGCGACTGCGGCTGTCACCGATGTTTCAATCCACGCGCCCACGGGGGGCGCGACCGATCGGCAAGGGCGACGTGCCGTCCGTCGTGGTGTTTCAATCCACGCGCCCACGGGGGGCGCGACGAGCGTGTCGCTTCCGGCGTGGCCGACCTTGCGGTGTTTCAATCCACGCGCCCACGGGGGGCGCGACGCGCATCCTCCCGCGCTACCCCCTGCTGCCCTGGGTTTCAATCCACGCGCCCACGGGGGGCGCGACTCGCCCGTCAAAATACTACGGGTGGATTTCTGCAGTTTCAATCCACGCGCCCACGGGGGGCGCGACGAGTTCGCCCGCGCCGAGGTGGATCGTCGTGAGGTGGTTTCAATCCACGCGCCCACGGGGGGTGTCAGGCGACACCGTAAATTGACCCCCTAGCGACACGAGGAACTGACCCCCTCGTTCGCGAGGAGGCCATCATTGGAAACGAAGCACATCGAGGTGAATCCTGTACGCCGTCTGGTTTGCGGAGTGCAGGAGATGTTGGAGCCGGAGGCGGTCACGACGATCGTTCGGTTGGGGCAATCGGGCTGGGGTGCGAAGCGGATTGCGAAGGCGCTGGGCATCGCGCGCAACACGGTGCGGCGGTATCTGAACGCGGGCGGGCCGGTGGCGTACCGGCAGCCGCAGCGTGCCAGCGTGCTGGGCGGTCACGACGCATGGCTGCGGGAGCGTTTCCTGCAGCACCGGGGCAACTGCGACGTGGTGCGTCAGCAGTTGAGCAAGGAATTGGGGATCGAGACGAGCCTGCGCACGGTCGAGCGCGCGTGTCGAGGGTTCCGCCAGGAACTGGAGGCGAGTCGCCGTGCGACGATCCGCTTCGAGACCGGACCGGGCGAACAGATGCAGATCGACTTCGGCCAGACACGTGTGCTGATCGGCGGCGAGTCGGTGCGAGTGTTCCTGTTCGTGGCGACGCTGGGCTATTCGCGCCGGGGATTTGCGTGCGCGTTCCGGCACGAGCGCCAGAGTGCGTGGTTCGCTGGGATCGAGGCGGCGTTTGTCCACTTCGGCGGACGGCCGCAGACGCTGCTCATCGACAACGCCAAGGCGCTGGTCGACAAACACGACACGCAGACGCGCCAGGTCCGACTCAACAGCCGCTTCGAGGCGTTCTGCCGGCACTGGGATATCCGTGCCAAGGCGTGCGCGCCGTTTCGCGCGCGCACCAAGGGCAAGACCGAGAACGGCGTGGGCTACGTGAAGAAGAACGCCATCGCCGGCCATGCTTTCGAGAGCTGGACGGCGATGGAGGCGCACCTGGCGCGCTGGCAGCGCGAGGTGGCCGATGTGCGCATCCACGGTACGACCGGTGTCACGCCCGCTGAGCGCTTCGACTTGGAGCGTGAACACCTGCGTCCGGTTGCCGGGATCGCCCCCTTCCTGCAGGTGCGCGAGCTCGTGCGCCGAGTCAATGCGGAGGGCTGCATCGAGCTCGACACCAACGCCTACAGCGTGCCGTGGCGGCTGATTGGCGAGACGGTGACGGTCGTGGTCAGCGCCGACACCGTGGTGGTCGAGTACGCCGGCGAGGAAGTCGCCCGCCATGCGGAGCTCGCCGGCAGTCGCGGTCGCAGCATCGAGCGCAGCCACCTGCTGGGTGGGTCGCTGCCGCCGGCCCAGATCGAGGCGCCGCCGCCCACCGATGCGCTGCTGCGTCCGCTGGCCGAGTACGAAGCGCTCGTCGGAGGAGGCTGGTGATGATCGATGCCGACCGACTCGACGAACTGCTCACCCGGCTGCGGCTCACGGCGATCCGCGACCAGCTCGACAGCCTGCTCGACGAAGCCAGCCGGGCGCAGATGACACTGCGCGAAGCGCTGCTCTTCCTGGCCGAGCGCGAGGTCGCCCGGCGCGACACCCGACGCATCCAGATGGGCATGAAGCTCGCCCGTTTCCCGTGCGTGCGCACGCTCGAAGGCTTCGACTTCGACGCGCAGCCCTCGATCGATCCAGGGCAGATCCGGGATCTGTCCTCCGGTCGCTGGATCGGGCACGGTCAGGCCCTGCTGCTGCTCGGTCCGCCGGGCGTAGGCAAGACGCACCTGGCGGTCGCCCTCGGGCGCGAAGCGGTGGATCGCGGCTACACGGTGCTCTTCACCTCGGCAGCGGCGCTGATGGCCGGGCTCACGAAGGCGCACGCCGACGGACGGCTCGAGGAGAAGCTGCTGCAGCTCTCCAAGCCCAAGCTGCTGATCATCGATGAGCTGGGCTACCTGCCGCTCGAGCCGGCCGCTGCGCACCTGTTCTTCCAGCTGGTGTCGCGACGCTACGAGCGGGCCAGCATGCTGATCACCAGCAACCGGCCCGTTGGCGAGTGGGGGCAGGTGTTCGGCGACGCGGTGGCCGCCACCGCCATCCTCGATCGGCTGCTCCATCACAGCCAGGTCATCACGATCCGGGGCGACAGCTACCGGCTGCGCGACAAGCGCCGCAGCGGCCTTCTGCAGAAGGCCGCTGCCCCCACCCCGATCACGTCGGAGAGTTGATTAACCCAGGGGGTCAATTCCAGATGTCGTCAGGGGGTTAAATCTTCGTGTCGCTTGACAGGGGGCGCGACGCCGCAAGGGATTCAGCCTCACCTATCTGAATTTGTTTCAATCCACGCGCCCACGGGGGGCGCGACCTGGTCGAACGGGCAGTTGCGCAGCTCGAGCAGGTTTCAATCCACGCGCCCACGGGGGGCGCGACGATCACCAACGATGGCGCTGGATTTCACTTCGCTGCCGTTTCAATCCACGCGCCCACGGGGGGCGCGACCCGGCCGCGTCGCTGACGTGCTGGCGATGGGCGCGTTTCAATCCACGCGCCCACGGGGGGCGCGACCGAATTTGACTGGTTGCCCGTCGAATCCGACATGGTTTCAATCCACGCGCCCACGGGGGGCGCGACGATCAAGCTCGGCACGCCCGTGCTTGAGACGCTCAAGTTTCAATCCACGCGCCCACGGGGGGCGCGACCTGACGCAGCGCGCGGAGGAAAACTACTGGTGGCACTCAAGTTTCAATCCACGCGCCCACGGGGGGCGCGACCACCGGCCCTTTCCCGACTTTTACGCAGCACGCCGGTTTCAATCCACGCGCCCACGGGGGGCGCGACGCTGGCGAACCTACGGCCGCACCGCCGGCATCACCGTTTCAATCCACGCGCCCACGGGGGGCGCGACGTATGTGTCAGCCTGGGACTGCGACACCGTGGCCGTTTCAATCCACGCGCCCACGGGGGGCGCGACCCTCAACCACGCGCGCGCCTTCGATCAGGGGGCGCAGTTTCAATCCACGCGCCCACGGGGGGCGCGACCTCAGCTACTACAAGCTCACGGTCGACGGCCAGGTGGTTTCAATCCACGCGCCCACGGGGGGCGCGACACGCCGGCAATACCAGCAACCCCCACAGCGTCACGTTTCAATCCACGCGCCCACGGGGGGCGCGACCGTCGCAACGTCCGTCATTCGCCAAATCCCGTGCTCGTTTCAATCCACGCGCCCACGGGGGGCGCGACGCGACACCCTTCGCAAGATCCTCTTCCGAGAAGTCACCGTTTCAATCCACGCGCCCACGGGGGGCGCGACCTGGTCGTACTGGTCGTCGTGTCGCCGGGAATGGTTTCAATCCACGCGCCCACGGGGGGCGCGACACCCGACCTGCAGCGCGCGTTCCAGTCCTATGCGGAGTTTCAATCCACGCGCCCACGGGGGGCGCGACACCGGCATGATCTGCGCGCACTGCCGCCGACCGTTGTTTCAATCCACGCGCCCACGGGGGGCGCGACGATTGTGCGGGACGCTCGGCTGCGGCGCCATTGGACGTTTCAATCCACGCGCCCACGGGGGGCGCGACATCGTCGGCCGAGTATCCTGCGCTGGTGTGGATGCGTTTCAATCCACGCGCCCACGGGGGGCGCGACATGACGGGGGTCTCGCCAACCAACATCAGTTGCAGGTTTCAATCCACGCGCCCACGGGGGGCGCGACAGGCGTGGCCCGTCTTCAGGTGGCGGTACAGCATCAGTTTCAATCCACGCGCCCACGGGGGGCGCGACCCCGAGCAGATCGCAAACCTGAGCTACGCCGGCAAGTTTCAATCCACGCGCCCACGGGGGGCGCGACGAGGGACTGCGGCTTGACCGGCGAGGACTCGACGCGGTTTCAATCCACGCGCCCACGGGGGGCGCGACTACGTTCGCCGCGGCGTGCGTCTTGCCATCCACGCGTTTCAATCCACGCGCCCACGGGGGGCGCGACCACCTGCTTCACCATCGCCAGGCGGGCGGCGGCGTTTCAATCCACGCGCCCACGGGGGGCGCGACTGGATCTCGCCGGTGTCGGGCGTGGCGCCCTCCACGTTTCAATCCACGCGCCCACGGGGGGCGCGACCCGTAGAACTTGAGCCAGTCGCCGCAGTCGCGGATGTTTCAATCCACGCGCCCACGGGGGGCGCGACGAAGTGCTCGCCTGGCACCGCGAGAACGTTCGCAAGTTTCAATCCACGCGCCCACGGGGGGCGCGACCGGGCTGCTGCTGAGCAGCCTCGAGGGCGACCCAGTTTCAATCCACGCGCCCACGGGGGGCGCGACGGCGCGCAGCTATGGTCACGCGGCCGGCGAGATCGAAGTTTCAATCCACGCGCCCACGGGGGGCGCGACACGTCACCAAAGCGGAACGGGGTATGCTGTCCGGAAGTTTCAATCCACGCGCCCACGGGGGGCGCGACTGCTGTGAGGCGGCAAGCATGATTGTTGAGCTTGGTTTCAATCCACGCGCCCACGGGGGGCGCGACTCGACATCGCTGGCGGCCTTGGCGCGCAGATCGCGGTTTCAATCCACGCGCCCACGGGGGGCGCGACCGGATCCTTGTCGGCAAGCTTCTCGAGATAGGCGTTTCAATCCACGCGCCCACGGGGGGCGCGACAGCCGCGCACGGTCGGGGATTACCGCAAGCTGTGGTTTCAATCCACGCGCCCACGGGGGGCGCGACGCACCAGCGCCTCGTACTGCTCCAGCGTCTGCGGTTTCAATCCACGCGCCCACGGGGGGCGCGACCGGCAACGGTGCCGAGTTTGCCCGCATGGGCGACGTTTCAATCCACGCGCCCACGGGGGGCGCGACCCAGCGCGTGGCGGGGGGTCGAAAAGCGGTTGCGAGTTTCAATCCACGCGCCCACGGGGGGCGCGACCTGGTACGACGGATTGATGAGCTGCACCGCCGGGGCGTTTCAATCCACGCGCCCACGGGGGGCGCGACTGCAGCCCGGAGGTGTCGGCGGTGAGCTTTACGCGTTTCAATCCACGCGCCCACGGGGGGCGCGACGGTTGCGCCGGCCGCACGTTGCAGCCATTTGATTGCCTGTTTCAATCCACGCGCCCACGGGGGGCGCGACGCCACCGGCCTCGGCCGCAAGCAATACGAGTGGCCGTTTCAATCCACGCGCCCACGGGGGGCGCGACGCGCTCGTTTTCCTCTTGACAACTGTTGTCACCTTGTTTCAATCCACGCGCCCACGGGGGGCGCGACTCGCTCCGGCTCACCACGAAACGCGACAACAGGAAGTTTCAATCCACGCGCCCACGGGGGGCGCGACGCGCCAGCAGCTGCTGCGCTGAGGGGCCGATGTCGTTTCAATCCACGCGCCCACGGGGGGCGCGACGCGCAAGCCTCGGTCGTACAGCCACTTGCCGGAGTTTCAATCCACGCGCCCACGGGGGGCGCGACATCCGACTGCGTCGACTGCCCCGACAGCATCGTGTTTCAATCCACGCGCCCACGGGGGGCGCGACACGAGTAAGAGACGATTACGATGCTCATGGCAGCGGTTTCAATCCACGCGCCCACGGGGGGCGCGACCTCTGGCCATCTTCATCTTGCCACCTCCTGCACCGCGTTTCAATCCACGCGCCCACGGGGGGCGCGACGTCGCGCTCTTCAATCGTGCCGCTGCGGATGCTGCTGTTTCAATCCACGCGCCCACGGGGGGCGCGACCGTAAATCTAATCCCCCTCGCGCGCCCGGCATGAGAGCGTTTCAATCCACGCGCCCACGGGGGGCGCGACTCGAGCGGCTCGTTACGGGCGCCTGACTTCTTGCGGTTTCAATCCACGCGCCCACGGGGGGCGCGACCCAGCAGGCCTTCGACCAGGTGACGATGTCGCCGTTTCAATCCACGCGCCCACGGGGGGCGCGACTAGCAGGCGGTCGACTTGAGCGGATAACCGGCCGAGTTTCAATCCACGCGCCCACGGGGGGCGCGACATGCAGCTCGACGGCATGACGCTCTCCACGCCGGCCGCGTTTCAATCCACGCGCCCACGGGGGGCGCGACCGCAGTCTACGATCTCAGTCCCGACGATTCTCGCAACGTTTCAATCCACGCGCCCACGGGGGGCGCGACGCGGCCTTGCCGCTGCCGTCGGCGGCGGGCTTGACGTTTCAATCCACGCGCCCACGGGGGGCGCGACCGGTTCTCGTCCACCCGGGTGTCGGGCAGCGACTTGTTTCAATCCACGCGCCCACGGGGGGCGCGACAGCTCTTGAGCCCCGCCTCGTAGTACGGCGTCTCGGCGTTTCAATCCACGCGCCCACGGGGGGCGCGACCTGTCGGCCGCGCCCGTGCAGGCCGGTCGCACCGAGTTTCAATCCACGCGCCCACGGGGGGCGCGACTCCAGGCGCGTCGGTGCATCGTCAGTTTCGCGATAGTTTCAATCCACGCGCCCACGGGGGGCGCGACGCAGCAGCGATCGACGATTCCGTCGTCCCCGCCGTTTCAATCCACGCGCCCACGGGGGGCGCGACTTGCTGCCGCCCAAGACGCCCTTGCCCGTTTGCGTGTTTCAATCCACGCGCCCACGGGGGGCGCGACAGGAGATCGGCGCTGCGATCAAGGCCGCGGTGGAGTTTCAATCCACGCGCCCACGGGGGGCGCGACTCTGTCTCCACAACCGCTTGAAGACACGGTGAAAATACCCCAGATCTGCGAACCAAGTGCCACGTGTCACGTCAAGCGGCCACCAAATGACCACTTGCTTGGCACTCACCATACGCAACAAGCGTTTGTTGCCGCTGCGAACAACCGGGGGCTGGGCAGGATGCTTGGGGTTCGCACCGGGCGACGGTCAAAGTATCAACGGGCCGTTCAAATCGAGCGCAGGTTTCGCGCCCACGTGTTCGACCTTGTTCTGCCAGTTTCTGCCGAGATAGTAGAACCGCAGGCTGTCCTGCTCCGGGTCGATCAGTTCGCACAGCCGATTCTTTAGAAAGGTCCACTGCGCGGAGTCCACCTCGATCTCGAACACCGAGTACTGCACCCTCTGCCCGTAGTCGCGACACGTCTTGGCTAGGCGACGCAGTCGCCTCTGGCCACTTGTGCTGCTCGTACTGACGTCGTAGCTGACGAGAATCATCATGACGCTGCCCTACTTCCAGACAAATGGCGGATAGGCGTCAAGATCGCCACGAAGGTGCCGGGCGAGCAACTGGGCCTGGATCACCGGGAACAGTCCGATCTCGACCTTCTCATCGAGAAAGGCGTGGCGTAGCTGTTCCCGCTTGCGTTCTTGATAGGCCGTGAGCACGGTCTTGCGCGCATCATCCTTGAGCAGTACGGCGCCGTTGTCCATGTGCGTGAAGTGCCGTGCGGAAACCTGCTTGCGGTTGATCAGCGACAGGGCCAATCGGTCGGCAAACGCGGGGCGGAACTCCTCGACGAGGTCGAGCGCCAGGCTGGGGCGGCCGGGACGGTCACGATGTAGAAACCCCACGGCGGGATCCAGCCCAACGGTTTCGAGCGCCGAGCGGCAATCGTGTGTCAGTAGGGTGTATAGAAATGACAGCAGGGCATTGGCCGCATCCGTTGGGGGGCGCCTGCTACGTCCAGCAAACCGCATCGCGGCGTCCGGCACGCGGATCAGATGGTCGAACACCCCGAAATAGGCCTGGGCCGCTTCACCTTCTAGGCCCCGCAAGATGTCGACCGGCGCCTCGGCAAGCAAACGCACACCGATACGCTTGAGCCGCTTGTCGGTGTGTATCAGCGCATCGCGGGCCTGCGTCGGCAAATCATCGCCGTAGTCACGCAGCCCGCGCGACACCACTGCACGCTGGTTGTGAATCTTGCCGATCAGCAGATTACGCACAATGCCAGCGCACCGCGGTGCATCGTCGGTACGGCGGTATTGCTCGCGGCGCAGCAGCACGTTGCCGGAAACCGGCCCCTCCACGCGAGCGAGGAATTTGCCGTTGTGGCTCAGGTAGCAAACGCTGATGCCCTGCTCCGCGCAATAACCAAGCAGCGGCGGCGACACCAGCACGCGGCCGAAACAAACCAAGCTCTCGAGCATGTGTGCCGGCAGTCGGGCACGGGTCTCACCCTCGACCTCCATGACGATGTTTTCGCCATCCTTGCGCAGCCACGCGCCTTCGGTCGTCACATACACGGTGTTGAGCTGCCGGCGCATGTTTCACAGCTCCTCTGCAATCTGACCGCGCAACCAGGTCTCAACATCCCGCCCCTTACCGAGCAATTTCGGCTGGCACAGCTCGATGAGCGAGCACGCATCGCAGCGTTTCGCCTGGTAGCTCGCCGTCGGCGTGTGCCCCGCACGGATCATCTCGCGTGCGGCCTGTATCGTTGCCATGGTCAGCGAGCGCAGCTCGTCGTCGAACACCACCGCCTGCCGTCGGCGGGTCTGGCCGTAGAAAAGGGCGCCTTGCTCCACCCGGCAGCCGAGCATCGCTTCCAGGCACAGCGCCTGCGCGCACAGCTGTACGTCGTCGGCACGGTGGGCCTTGGGGCGGCCGCGCTTGTACTCGATCGGCACGGGATGCTCGCCTCCCGCATCCGCCCTGAACTCGACGACATCCGCCACCCCAGCGATGCCCAGTTCCGCGCTGGACAGCGGCATTGCGGTAATCGTGCGCACGCCGTGGCGGCGCTCGATCTGCGGGGTGTCGGCGCGGTCGTGCAGCAAGCGCCCTTCCGCGGTCTGGCGGTTCTCAGCCCACAGGCGCTCGACGTGGATCAACGCACACTGGCGCGGGCAGTAGAGATAGTGCTGCAGCGCGGACAGGGGAACGAGGTCGTCGGATTCCTCCATGCTTCTCCCCCTTCTGCCCGCCGCCTTACAGCAGCTCGCGCACGCTCACGCCCTTGGGCATGGCTTCGGCATCGACGCTGACGCGATAGTCCGAAAAGTTGCGCGCGGGGCGGTCTTCCGTGCCCTCGGCGCGCTGCACCTTGACCGCGTCGAACAGCGCGTGCGCCGGGGCATTGCCCATGGCGTTTTCATGCTCGAACACGATCAGCTTGCGCGCCGCCATCTCGCCACGCGCGGCGGAGCGGTCGTGCTCGAACATGTTGATGAGCGCGTTCCACAGCAGTTGCAGGTCGTCATCGGAAAAGCCGGTGCGCTCGGCCAGCTTGGCGGAAACAAAACCGTGGGCACGATACAACCCGTAAGGCAGGATGTGCTTGCGCCCCATGGTGCGGTTGTCGCCGCTTTGCGCTTCGGCTTCCTTCTCGGTGGTAACCGCCATGCGGGTAATGGAGATTTCCAGCGGCAGCACCGGCTCCACCGAGGTAGCGAAGGCCAGTTGCACCGGGCCGCGTACCTGGCCGGCGTTGATTCCGGTGGTCATCACCGCACCGAAGGTGCGCACGTCGAAGAAGTTGGCGCACATCCAGGCGGTGATCTCACGTGCCTTGGCTTCGTCCTTGGGCAGTTTCTTGTCCTCCGGCTTGATCTCCAGCGCATCGTAGGCCCGCTTGTGCTGGTTGTTGAGCACCGCCTTTTCCTGCATGTAGATGGCGAAACCAGGACCACCGTCCTTGTCCAGCGTGACGAAGTTGCGGATCTTGCGCTTGAGCGCGACG
Organism: Thauera aminoaromatica S2; assembly: GCF_000310185.1. Lineage (GTDB taxonomy): Bacteria > Pseudomonadota > Gammaproteobacteria > Burkholderiales > Rhodocyclaceae > Thauera > Thauera aminoaromatica. The sequence goes on from NZ_AMXD01000007.1 coordinate 12,670, forward strand.
TCGGTCACCAGACCGCAGTTGGTTTCCGGGTCCAGGCGCGGCAGGTTGCCGGCATCCGGGTCGCCATTTGGGTTGCCGTTGGTGACTTCGAACAGATAGACGAACTCGTAGCGGTGGGCGATGGCGGTCATTGGTCGGCTCCTTCGGTTTCGATGGCGGTGGGTTCGGCGGATTCGTCGGCGGTCGCGTCCCCGGCCGCGTCGCGGCGCGTGAAGTAGGACTGCGACTGGTGGTAGTAGCCGATGGCGAAGCGGCCCTGGTCTTCGATCTTGAGGCTGCGCGGGAACTGGTCGGGCAGGCCGCCGACGATCTCGCGGATGTCTTTCTCCAGGTTCACCGCCTGGCCCATGCGTTCCTTGCGCAGTTTGCCGAGGTGGTTCTGGGTGTTACGCAACAGCACCGGAAAGATCGAGGCCGGAGTGGCCGATGCCGCGCCGTAGAAGCGGTCGCGAATCGTGGCGTTGACCTGGCCGCCCAGGGCGGCACGCTGCACGTTTTCCAGCACTGCGAACAGCCGCCCGAGCAGGTAGCCGGGCTGGGTGGATTGCTTGTCGAGACTCACGGGGATCTCCTCCTCGGATGTACGAATGTCCCGGCGCCGTTCGCGCGCCAGAACGCCCTTGCACAAGGCCACGCGTAGGCCGGAAATGTCTCCGTCCGCCCGAAACCGCATGATGGTGTTGGCCAACAGACTGCGTGGATACGGCCCGCCGCTGAGAATGGCGCGCATCGTCTCGCCGATGACGATGTTGATCGCGTCGTCGGCCTTGGGTTTGGCGCCCTCGCGGTGCGGCACTGTCGCCAGCACCAGCCGATACACGGACGGCTCGGTGCGCCACGGCAGCGGCTCCAGATGCAGGTCTTCCGCATGCTGGGCGATACGGCCAGCGAGCACCCCCAGCGTATCGACCTGCCAGAAGCGCACCGACAGGCGTGACGCATTGGGTGCGAGGCCCAGCACATACATGCGGGTGCCGGGTTCGAGATTGGGCGCGAGGTCCGCCACCGGGCAGCCCTTTGCGATGCGCTCCAGCACCGCGCGCACCCGTGCCGCCTCCGACGCATCATCGGCGGGCGGGCTGAGCAGCGTGGCAAAAAGATCCTCGGCCGCGCTCGCCTGCTTCGCATCGGCCGCTTCGGCCCAGAACACCACCGAGGCGTCGCCCACCTGCAGGCGCTGGCGGTTGTGTTCGCCCCGGCGCAGCAGATAGTTCAGCGCCGTGGTGTAGGCAAAGGCGGCCGACTCCGATACCGGCGCGTTGTCGCCCTGGCTCTTGGCATAGGACGTGAAGGCGTCGAGATTGAATGAGACGATGGACGCGCCCGAACTCTGCGCCCCGTTCACACCTTTGATCGCGGGGTGCAAGCGGGCCACCGGTGCGACCTCCCCGCTGACCAGGCAGACAGCCGCGCCTGTCGCCGTTTCCTGCCCCTCATCGCCCGCGAGGAGCTTGGCACGTACCGCTCGCGCGGCCGGCCCATCGTGAAGATAGCAGTGCTCGCCGTCCACGCGAAACACGAGGTTGGCGTCGACCATGTCGGGCGGAAAACCGCGCGCCTCGAACTGCGTCGGCGACCAGCCGCGCAGGAAGCTCAGCACGGCCTTGAGTCCGAGGTCGTCCTCACTGGCGAGCGCTGTTTCGTGCAGTTCGACAAAGGCCTCATGCTCCTTGTCGGCGCGCTTGCTGGTGTTGCTTACGCCAAGCACGTAACTCGTCTTGTCCCACAGAAAGTTGGACTTGATGCCGACCGTGCGCTTTTCGGCCTGCGGCACGTTTAGCACGCGCGGCAGGGGCTTCTTGCCGCTGGTGTCTCGAATGTCGTTGACCTGCGCTATCTCACCATCTGGTGTCAGCAGGATCTCGAAGCTGATCTTCTCTGGGCTGCAACCGGCGGGGGCGACACCTTCGGCCTGTTGCTCGATCAACCGCTCGTAGTAGCGGTTCAACGCCAGCAGGATCATGACTTGACCTCCTCACCCTGCCACGGCGGCACCTCGATGACGCCTGCTCTCAACTGTGCACGGAAGAAGCGCGGCGTCATATCCCGAGCGAAATCGATATCGTGCAGCATCCAACCCAGATCCTTGTCGACATCGCGCTCCGGATGCGCGTCGGGCAGGGGCTGGCCGTCCTCGATCAGGCTGAAATGAGCGGGAAACTCGCGCACGCCAAGGCAGGGTGCGTGGAAGTGCTGCCCCTTGCGGGCACGGCGGTTGAAGATGTCCAGATGCTTGCCCACCGAATCGTCCGGCCCGGCTTTGTCGGTGAGCTCGAAGTGGGCCTCGATCACATAGGCCACGTCGCGCAAGACTGTGGCAGCGCGCTGCTGGCGGTCTTGGTCTACGTAGGTCGCCAGCCCGGCGGTGGAGGCGGCCTTCATCGCCTTGCTAACACTGGCCGGCGACAGCTTCCCGCCAACCTCGTTGCGGCGAATGGACTCGAAGTGGATCGGCTTGAGCACGTGAATGCGATCCACGACCCAGCGGATCGCTGGTTTCCAGTGAATGGCCTCCAGGATGCCGCGCGCGGCCGACGGCGTGATGATGTCGTAGCTGACCCGCTCCACCTTCATTTCCGGCCGCGTGAAGCAGGCCCGCTCGCCCCATACGTGCAGGCGGATTCCGTAAGTCATCCAATAACCCTCCGAAGTTGGCGTCCCGGGATTACCCGGGACGCCATTCCTCTCAACAGCTACTAGCAAGACACTTTGGTTTCAACCCACGTCATCGGCCCAGCCAAACAAGCAAGGCGGAGCCAAGCAAGCTGACGACACACCACAACAGCCGGGCAGGACGCCATTGAGCCCTGACTTTGAGCGTGAGGTCGATCTCAACGTCTCTGGCAATCTCGGACTCTCGTTCCATGACGGCAACTCCGCTGTTGTGCCGTTGCATGGTAGTGTTCCGTTACCAAAATTTCTAGTTCCAAAGAGTTTTTCTAGTACACACATTCCTCCTTGAACCATCCCCCATTGCTAGATGATCGTATTTGCCGACTCCATGAACGTGGGGTCCTCCCACCAGATGCCGAACTCGCGGCTATAGATGTCCATGTTCACCAGTTCCATGAACTGCTCACCCCACTTCTCCGGCGCAACGGACTGAATCGCGCCCGCCTTGCGCAGCGCATCGAATCCGTTGCGTGGTAGCTGCACCAGATAGGGCTGGAGCTTGCGTGCGAGCCCGCCGCTCTTTTCCGCAAAGCGCAGGCTTTCGATATAGCGGCGCGCATGGTCGTCGAGGGGCACGATGACCGGCATCTGCACCGTGTCGATCATGCGGAATTTGGTTGCCAGCGTTTCCAGCGGCAGGGAGTCGATCCGGCTTTCTGCGCACAGGCCAAGCAGGTTCGTGGCATCCAGTTCCTGGTCGCCCTTCTGCCAGTACAGCAGGCGGAAATAGGCTTCGATCGCCGACGGCGAGAGCGGATCGTCACGGAATTGCGGCTGGCGCATGACCTCTTGCGCAGCCTGGGCGAACTGGCGAAGTTCTGGCGGAGGCGCCCAATCACCGTGGGCGGTTGCGAACACACGCACCTCGCTCTGGTCGGCCGCTCGTTCGCCGTTGCGGTTGCAGCGCCCCGCGGCCTGGGCGACGGAGTCCAGGCCCGCTTCTGCGCGATAGACAGTGGGCAGGGAGATATCGACACCGGCTTCGATCAGCGACGTCGAAACAAGCCGGCAAGGCTCGCCGGCCTTGAGACGCGCCCGCACCTCGGCCAGGACTTGGCTGCGGTGCTTGGCGCACATCAGCGTAGTCAGGTGGCGCGCACCGGGCAGATCGGCGAGCGCTTGATACAGGGCGCGGGCGTGGCGGCGGTTGTTGACGACGCACAACACCTGATTGAGGTCGCGGAGTTGCGCCGCGAGCGCGTCATCGTCGAGCGTGCCGACATGGCGCACACGCACCCGGTCGAGTTTGCGGAAGAGTTCCGGCGGGTTCGGGGCGAGTTCGCGCACCTGATCCTTGTCGAATCCACCGCGAAAGTTCGGTGCGGTCAAGGCCGGCTGGGTGGCGGTGCAGAGGACGACGCTGCTGCGGTAGTTGCGAGCCAGTTCGTCGATGGCCGCGACCGCCGGCCGCAACAGCTTGAGCGGCAGGGTCTGTGCCTCATCGAGAATCACCACGCTGCCTGCAATGTTGTGCAGTTTGCGACACTGCGACGGGCGTGCCGCGAACAGGCTCTCGAAGAACTGCACGGCGGTGGTGACAATGACCGGCGCGTTCCAGTTCTCCATCGCCAGCCGCAGCTTTTCCTTGGCTTGGTAGCGCTCGGCGTCCGATCGGAGAGGTTGGGCGGCGATGAAAGCGCTGTGATGCTCCAGCACCGCAGCCTCACCGAGATCGCCCAGGGCAGTGCGGAACACCGCGGCGTTCTGCTCAACGATGCTGGTAAAGGGGATCACGAAGATCACCCGCCGCAGCCCGTGCGCGATGGCATGGTCGAGCGCGAAGGCAAGGGAGGCCAGCGTCTTTCCGCCGCCGGTCGGCACCGTAAGCGAGAACAGCCCAGGCGCGTATGTCGCGGCCTTCCGCGTGTGAGCAAGGATGTCCGCCCGGACGCGATTGACGTGCGAGTCGGCATCGAAGCCGGAAAGATAAGCGTCGAGGCGCTCGCGCAGAGACTCCAGGGATGGCGACGCCAGCCCACGCGATGCGCTGCGGTCGTTGGGCTGGCCGGGAAGTGCGACCCGGTCGTAAAAGGACTCGGTGTCGAGATAGTCCGCATCCACAAGGCACGAGAACAACATGCGTGCAAAGAATGCGAACTGGAACATGGCGTGTTCTTTCTTCAGAACTAACTTCGGTGGGAGCAACTGCTCCGGCAGGGTAACCTCGTACTGCCACTCCTCCCTCAAGGGCGGCAGCCCAACACCCTTCAGTCGGTCGCTGAGTGCGGTTCGCTCACCACCCTCGCTGCCGTTCGCCAAGCCGGCATGATGACCAGCGATACCATAGGCTAGCAGCATGCCGGTGTGCTTGTAGCGCTCAACGGCTAGCATCGCACCGCGCGTCGCGTGGTCCACTCGAATCGCGTCACCTGCCACTCGACGCTGGAAATCGTCGGAGTATTTGCCGAGATCATGAAGCAGCCCCGCCACCTCGGCCATTCCACCGGCACCGAAGAGCGAGGCCTTGTCCCTGGCGATCGCTGCGACGTTCTGCAAATGCTCCGCCAGTGCCTGCCAGTCAGACCTATCCGGACGCTGCGTGGAATGAGCGAAGAACGCCATGGATCTCTGCGACCTCGGATGCGTTTCAAAAAATGAAGATCAGATAGTACCTCCGCATGAGCAGAGATGAGAGCGAGTGATAGCCATGACTGCTCCGCTTATGGATTCGTGCATTTATAACCGGCGGCGATATCCCGGGAACACGCCAAGCGCGGGACCAATAAGGAGGATGCCGGCTGACAAATTGCCGGGGTAAATCAAAGCGTCTGCCCTCGCTACGCGGAAAGCACCCCGCCCGCCACCCCGCACGCCGCCACCACCAGCCAGGGCGGCCACTTCCACGACATCAGCGCGACCAGCGCCACCAGGCCGAGCGCGAAATCCTGCGGGCGGTGGATCGCGCTGGTCCACACCGGCTGGTACAGCGCAGCCAGCAGCAGCCCCACCACCGCCGCGTTGATGCCGGCGAGCGCGGCCTGCATGCGCGCATCCCCGCGCAGGCGCTCCCAGAAGGGCAGCGCGCCCGCCACCAGCAGGAAGGACGGCGCGAACACCGCGAGCAGGCACACGATTCCGCCCACCCATCCGCCATAGCCGTCCTGCGCCGCGGCACCGAGGAAGGCGGCAAAGGTGAACAGCGGCCCCGGCACCGCCTGCGCCGCGCCATATCCGGCGAGGAAGGCCTCCCCGTCCACCCAGCCCGTCGGCACCACCTCGGCCTGCAGCAGCGGCAGCACCACGTGCCCGCCGCCGAACACCAGCGCGCCCGAACGGTAGAAGGCATCCACGCGCGCCAGCCAGCCATCGGGCTGCAGCGCGACGAGCAGCGGCAGGGCGGCGAGCAGCGCGAAGAAGGCCGCCAGCCACAGCCACCCCGAGCGCGGCCCCGGCGCACCCGTATTCGCCCCCAAGACCCCCGAGTCCGGCTCGGACACGCCCGCAAGTGGCACCGACACACTCGGAAGCGGCCCGAGGCCCCCCGCACGCGCGCCCGAGGAAGCCGCGCGCCGCGTCGCCGCCGAGGGCTCGCGCACCCCGGCCTCCGCCTGCGCTCTGAACAGCGCCAGCCCGGCCAGCCCCGCGAGCGCGATCACCCCGACCTGGGTCCACGCCGTCGGCAGCGCCAGCACCATGCACGCCGCGAGCGCCATCAGGGTGATGCGGGCGCGGCCGATGCAGAGCTTGCCCGCCATGCCCCACACCGCCTGCGCCACCACCGCCACCGCCACCACCTTCAGCCCGTGCAGCGCGCCCGACAGCAGCGCGTCGCCATGTCGTGCGAGACCGAGCGCGAAGAGGATCAGCGCGATCGCCGAGGGCAGCGTGAAGCCCGCCCATGCAGCCAGAGCACCACGGTATCCGGCGCGCTGCAGCCCGAGCGCCATGCCCACCTGGCTGCTCGCCGGGCCGGGCAGGAACTGGCACAGCGCCACCAGATCGGCATAGGCGCGCTCACCCAGCCAGCGCCGGCGCGCGACGAACTCGGCGTGGAAATAGCCCAGGTGCGCCACCGGCCCGCCAAACGACGTGAGGCCCAGGCGCAGGAAGATCAGGAAGACCGCCCAGGGGCTGTGCTCGACGTCTTTCGCTTCGTTCATGTCGGCTTTCACAGAAGTTGATCGGGTCTTGCAGGATGCTCGGAGCCGGCGTCATCAGGCGCAGGCGCACCCGCATCGACGAGGCCCGGTCGAGCATCACCCATCCCAGGCAAGGTACCGGCCCCCCCGTGGCGTTCACCCGAGTCGCAGGATGCGCACCGCGCCCGTCAGCACCACCGCGCCGATCACCAGGCCGATGATCCAGTCCGGCCACGCGCTGCCGGTCCACGCCACCAGCACGCCGGCGACGATCACACCGAGGTTGGCGACGACGTCGTTGGCCGAGAAGATGTAGCTCGCCTTCATGTGCACGCCGCCCTCGCGATGGCGGGCGATCAGCACCAAGCAGGCGACGTTGGCGGCGAGCGCGAGCAGCGCGATGCCCATCATGCCGATCGGCTCCGGCGTGGCATCGCCGACGATGCGACGCACGACCTCGGCAAGCGCGCCAAGGGCCAGCACCAGCTGCAGCCCCCCCGCCAGGCGCGCGGCACCCAGCTTGTAGCGCGCGGCCCGTCCTACCGCGTAAAGCGCGACGCCATAGACGGCGGCGTCGGCGAACATGTCCATCGCGTCGGCAACCAGGCCAGCCGAGCGCGCCCAGATTCCGGCGCCGAGTTCGACCACGAACATCACGGCATTGAGCGCCAGCAGGATCCACAGCACGCGGGCCTCGGCCGCGTCGTCGGCGGGCGCGGCGGGCGCGGCCTCATCGGCGGCGAGCGTATGCGACTCCGCCAGCTCGGCGCCGTAACCCAGCGGGACGAGACGGGCGAGGATCGCCTGCGGGTCGCCGTCGTGATCCACCGTCAGCCGCCGCCCGGCGAGGTCGAACGCCAGCGCCGCCACCGGCGCCTCGGCCAGGCGCAGGCGGATCATCTGCTCCTCGGACGGGCAGTCCATGCCGGGGATGCGAAACACGCTGCGCGTGCGCGCCTCGGCGGCCGCCAGCGGCTGCAGCCGCGGCTTGGGCGCCGCGCCACCGCACGTGCCACAACAGCCGCCCGCACCAAGATCTTCTCCATCCATCGAGGGCTGCTCGCTCAAAGCGGAGCTCCTAACGCACGACCGGCTTGCGGAACAGCGGCACGAGCTGCATGTCCGACTTCATCACGTGATCCACCAGCCATTTGCGCAGAAAGGCGGTGATCTCGCCGCTCTGCGCCTTGACACCTTCCACCCCGCCATCGGAATCCTCGAGCGTGGCGTGGATGCGCTGCACGAGGATGTCGAGCTCGGCCAGCAAGGCGCGGTGTTCGAGCTTGTGCTGGTCGAGGTGGAGGTAGCCGTAGGCGATCTGGATGCGCTCCTCGCGCTCGAAGTGGTCCTCTGCGTAGCGTCGCAGCTCGGTCAGCGCCAGCTCGACATTGCGCGGGTCGTCCGGAAAGCGCAGCACGAGCTCCACCGTGTTGATGAGCAGGATCAGGTAGCGGTGGTCGGCGTCGATGTCGTCGTGGCCAATGCGGAACTGCGGTCGCCAGAAGATGGGCATGGGAGTCTCAAGAACGGTTCAGGTGCGTGGAAACGCATCAGCATCGATTGTCGCCGATGCGCCGGCCGCGCACATCATGCGCGCACGCCGAGCCCCCCACCGCGACGGAAGACCAGGCTGAAGTTGTTCGCCGGCATGTCGACCACCGCCTCCAGCCCGAAGCCACAACGCCGGGCCTCGGTCTCCACCGCCTCCAGGTCGCGCACCGCGAAGCGCGCATCGACGCTGCGCAGCCATTCGTCGAAGTCGGCGTTGCTCGGCGCGGTGTGGGCGCCGCCGCGGCGATACGGGCCGTAGCAGACCACCACGCCGCCTTCCGGCACGACCGCCGCCGCGCCCGCAAACAGCGCCGGCGTGCTCTCCCAGGGCGAGTAATGCAGCACGTTGATCGCCACGATCGCGTCCGCGGCGGCGACCGGCCAGGGGGTGGCGGCGAGGTCGACGCACACGGGCGCCAGCAGGTTGGGCAGCCCGCTGTGCGCCACCCAGTCCGTGATCGAGGCCAGCGCCGCGGGGTCGGCGTCGCTCGGCTGCCAGCACAGCGCGGGCAGGTGGCGGGCAAAATGCACCGCATGCTCGCCGGTGCCGCTGCCGAGTTCCAGAACCAGCCCGTCGACCGGCAGCACGCGCTGCAGCACGGCGAGGATGGGGCCGCGGTTGCGCGCGGCGGAGGGGGAGAACTGGCGGCGGTCGAGGGTGGGCATGGGGCGCGGCGGGCAGGATGGAAGACGTCGCGATTATCGCCTGCTCCGGTTCGGCCAAGTGACGCAGGGATGCACGCCCGGAGGCTGAGATAATGACGCATCCCCTTCACCGCCCCACCCCACCATGACCACGCCCACCAAACCCCTCGCCGGCATCAAGGTCGTCGAGCTCGGCACGCTCATCGCCGGCCCCTTCGCCGCCCGCATCCTCGCCGAGTTCGGCGCCGAGGTGATCAAGATCGAAGCGCCCGACGGCGGCGACCCGCTGCGCAAGTGGCGCAAGCTCTACGAGGGCACCTCGCTGTGGTGGTACCTGCAGGCGCGCAACAAGAAGTCGGTGACGGTCAACCTCAAGCACCCCGACGGCGTCGAGGTGGTGCGCCGGCTGGTCGCCGAGGCCGACATCGTGGTGGAGAATTTCCGCCCCGGCGTGCTCGACAAGCTCGGGCTGGGCTGGGAGGCGCTGTCGAAGATCAACCCCGGTCTGGTCATGGTGCGCCTGTCGGGCTTCGGGCAGAGCGGGCCGATGGCGCAGCAGCCGGGCTTCGGCGCAATCGGCGAGTCGATGGGCGGGCTGCGCTACGTGACCGGCTTTCCCGACCGCCCGCCGGTGAAGACCGGGATCTCGATCGGCGACTCGATCGCCGCGCTGTGGGGTGCGCTCGGGGCGCTGATGGCGCTGCGCCACAAGGAAGTGAATGGCGGTGCAGGCCAGGTGGTGGATGTCGCGCTCTACGAGGCGGTGTTCGCGATGATGGAGTCGCTGGTGCCCGAGTTCGACGTGTTCGGCTTCGTGCGCGAGCGCACCGGCAACATCATGCCCGGCATCACGCCGTCCAACACCCACACCACCCGCGACGGCCGCCACATCACCATCGGCGCCAACGGCGACGCGATCTTCCGCCGCCTGATGCGTGCGATGGGGCGCGACGACCTCGCCGAGGACGCCACGCTCGCTGACAACGCCGGCCGCGACGCTCGCCGCGAGGAGTTGTACGCGCTGATCGACGCCTGGGTGGCGCAGCACGACGAGGCCGCGGTGCTGGCGACGCTGGCCGCCGCCGAGGTGCCGGCCTCGCGCATCTACTCGGTGGCCGACATGTTCGCCGACCCGCAATTCCTGGCGCGCGAGATGTTGCACACGGTGAAGCTGCCCGACGGGCGCGACTGCCGCATGCCGGGCGTGGTGCCGAAGCTGTCGGGCACGCCCGGCGGCAGCGAATGGATCGGGCCGGCGCTGGGCGCGCACACCGACGCGGTGTTGGCGGGCCTGGGTTACGACGAGGCCCGCATCGCCGCGCTGCGCGCAGCCGGCGCGATCTGATCCGGCAAACTCAATGCAGGCGCCCCGTGCAGGAGCGCCGCAAGGCGCGAATGCGGCGGAGGAGCGAGCGCCGTTCCGATCGGAGCCGCCCCGCTTCGCGGCACCCGCCCCATGCATTCAAGCCTGGCGCGGCACCCGGCCGACCAGCCCCCAGGCCACCGCGGCCGTCGCCACGCCCCAGAACCACATGCCGTTGGTCATCGGCAGCGGCGTCCCGTCCATGCTCGCGCCCAGCCACTGCCCCATCGCGAACGCCACCACCATCATCAGGAAGCCGCTCATCGCCGAGGCGGCGCCCGCCGCCTTCGGGAAGGGCCCGACCGCGCCCGCCTGGCCGCAGGGCTGGTGGATGCCGTGGCCGACCATGTAGATCAAGGCGGGGAGCAGGATCGGCCACACGCCCTCCAGGCCGGCCAGCCCGCCGAGCCCGAGCAGGCTGCCGCCCGCGAGCGAGAACACGCCGCCGATCGCCACCGTGCGCTGCACGCCGAAGCGCACGAGCAGGCGGCGGCACAACAGGGTCCCGCCAACGTAGGCGAGCACGATCACGAACATCAGCGCGCCGTACTCGATGCGCGACAGCTCCATCAGACGGATGAACACGAAGGACGAGGCCGCCAGCAGGGTGAACAGGCCGCCGTAGGTCGCCGCAGCCAGCAGCGCGAAGGCGAGGAAGGTGGGGTTGCGCAGGATGGTGATCCAGGTGCGCACCAGCGTGGCCGGGCGCAACGCATCCGGATCGGGGCGCTGCAGGGTCTCCTCGAAGCGCAGCGCGATCAGCGCCAAGGTGGCCGCACCGAACAGCGCCAGCGCCGACAAGGCGCTCCGCCAGCCGAAGAATTCGGCGAGCACGCCGCCGAGCGGAATGCTCAGGCAGGCGATCACGCCCAGCCCGGTGAGCCCCTTGCTGATCGCGCGCGCCCCGATCTCGGGGCTGTAGAGGTCGCGCACCAGCGCACGCGCGCACATCACCGACGCCCCCATCGCCGCGCCCTGGGCGATCCGCCACAGCAGCAGCGCCTCCATCGACCCGGCGAGCGTGCTGCCCACCGCCGCCACGACGTAGCTCGCCAGCCCGAGCAGGAGCACCGGCCGGCGCCCGAAGCGGTCCGAGATCGGTCCCCACACCAGCTGCGACAGGCCGAAGGCGAGCAGCAGGCCCGACAGCGTGAGCTGCGCCTGCGCCACCGAGGCGCCCAGGTCCTGGGTGATCGAGGGCAGCGCGGGCAGATAGAGATCGGTGGTGACCGGCTGGAGGCCGAGCAGCAGCGACAAGGCAAGGACGACGAAAGCGGTCGACATCGGGACTCCGAAAACGGGGACCAAGCCCGCGGAAGATACCGCCGGTGGCAGGACGAAGGGCAAAAAAAGATCGTCGCCGGGCATCCCTGCGCGACTCGCGCACGCGCCCCGGTCTCCCTCGCCTGCGCGCGCAGCCATTCGCAACCGCTCACCTGCAAGGCCGGAAAGCCAGACTGCGCCGCTCACTCGGCGTCGGGCTGGGCCTCGGGCGCGGCGCGCTGGAAAGCCTCCAGCCCGGCGCAGGTCTCCGCGATGCGCAGCACCGTCGGCATCGCCGCCAGCTCGCAGCCGAAGCGGCGGGCGTTGAAGACCTGCGGCACCAGGCAGCAGTCGGCCAGGCCGGGCGTATCACCGTGGCAGAACGCACCGGTACGCGCATCGCCGGCGAGCATCGCCTCCACCGCCTGCAGGCCGACGCCGATCCAGTGCCGGTACCAGGCGTTCTTCTGCTCTTCGCTGGCATCGAGCTCGCGCGTGAGGTACTGCAGCACGCGCAGGTTATTCACCGGGTGGATGTCGCAGGCGATCGCCTGCGCGATCGCACGCACGCGGGCGCGGTCGAGCGGCGCGGCCGGCAGCAGTGCCGGCTGCGGATGGCTCTCCTCGAGATACTCGATGATCGCCAGCGACTGGGTCAGCACCTGGCCCTGGTCCTCCAGCGCCGGCACCAGGCCGGCGGGATTGAGGCCCAGGTAGGCGGGCTGGCGGTGCTCGCCGCCGCCGCGCACCAGGTGCACCGGCACGGCCTCGTAGTCCAGGCCCTTGAGGTTCAGTGCGATGCGAACGCGATACGCGGCCGAACTGCGGAAGTAGGTGTAGAGCTTCACTTGCCTCAGCCCTTGCGCGCCGTCACCCGGTTCTCGATCGTGCCGAAGACGTTGCGGCCCTGGCGGTCGAACATCTCGATGCGGACGACGTCGCCGTCGCGCATGAAGGACGTGGCCGGCTTGCCCTGCTCGATGGTCTCGTAGGTGCGTACTTCGGCGAGGCAGCAGTAGCCGACGCCGCCGTGATCGATCGACGAGCCCCACAGGTCGCCCTGCTTGTTCGAGACCGTGCCCGAGCCGATGATCGAGCCCGCCTCGAGCTCGCGCGTCCTGGCGACGTGGGCGACGAGCTGGCCGAAGTCGAAGGTCATGTCGACGCCGGCCTCGGGCTTGCCGAAGAGCTTGCCGTTGAGGTGCACCACCAGCGGCAGGTGCACCTTGGCATCCCTCCAGGCTTCGCCGAGCTCGTCGGGCGTGACCGCGACCGGACTGAAGGCCGAGGCCGGCTTGCTCTGGAAGAAGCCGAAACCCTTGGCGAGCTCGTTGGGAATCAGATTGCGCAGCGACACATCGTTCACCAGCATCACCAGCCGGATCGCCTGCGCCGCCTCGGCGGGGGTGGCGCCCATCGGCACGTCGCCGGTCACCACCGTGACCTCGGCCTCGAAGTCGATGCCCCAGGCCTCGTCGGCCACCACCGCGTCACGCGGGCCGATGAAGCTGTCCGAGCCGCCCTGGTACATCAGCGGGTCGGTGTAGAACGAGGGCGGCATCTCGGCGTTGCGCGCCTTGCGCACCAGCTCGACGTGGTTGATGTAGGCCGAGCCGTCGGCCCACTGGTAGGCGCGCGGCAGCGGCGAGGCGCAGGCGGTCTGGTCGAAGGGCTGGGCGTCGACCGCGCCGCTGTTGAGCGCCTCATACACCTGGCGCAGCGGCGGCTCGCAGGCCTGCCAGTCGTCGAGCGCGGCCTGCAGGCTGCGGGCGATCGCCGGCACGGCACGGCAGCGGGTGAGATCGCGGCTGACGACGACCAGGGTGCCGTCGCGGCCGCCTTGCTTGAGGGTGGCGAGTTTCACTGGAACATCTCCTTGTAGCGGCCGTCGTGCATCCAGGCCGCGTGCCTGGGGGCCTTCTTGGTCTGCGCCCACTCCTCGAGCATGTCCCACTTGACCTTGTCGAGCGCCTCCAGCATGCCCGGGCGGTTCGTGTTGCAGGCGAGCTCGAGGCGGTGGCCGTTCGGATCGAAGAAGTAGATCGACTGGAAGAGCGCGTGGTCGGTGGGACCGACCACCTGGATGCCCTCGGACTCGAGGCGGGCCTTGGTGGCGAGCAGGGTCTCCATCGAGTCGACCTCCATCGCCAGGTGCTGGGTCCACGCCGGGGTGTTCTCGTCGCGGCCCATCGGCGCACGCGTGGGCAGCTCGAAGAAGGCGAGCACGTTGCCCATGCCGGCGTCCATGAAGATGTGCATGTAGGGATCGGGCTCGCCGGTAGAGGGCACGGCGTCCTCGGCGATCGACAGCACGAGCTTCATGCCGAGGTGCTTCTCGTACCAGCGCGCGGTCTCGAGCGCGTCCTTGCAGCGGTAGGCGACGTGATGGATCTTCTTCACGATCGGGGTCATTGCGGTCTCCTCGTCCTTGGTTCAGTGCCGAAGCTCCGTTGCGGCATTTCGGGAAGATAACGGAGCGCTCCGGTCCGGGCATCATCATTGCAGCGATCCCGCTCGCTGCACGTCGTCTGCAGCACGGCCACCATCGACCGGCTCGCGTAACGATCAGTCCTTTGCGACCACCCCTGCGCGAGCGATGCTCATCGCCTCGCGCAGCACCGCGATGTCGCCGATGTGGTTGGCGAGCAGCAGGATCAGGCGGGCGTTGACCATCTCGCTCTGCTCGTCGCTCAGATCACGGTGGGTCTCGATCAGGGCTTCGTAGAAATCGTCGCCGGGCGAGAAGGCACGGAAGTAGCGCTTGCCGGGTTCGAACAGGTTGGGCTGGGTGTTCAGGGCCATGACGGTCTCCTTCAGGCGTTGCAGGTGGCGCGGGCGACGGCGGCGCGCACGCGGGCCGGGTCGAGGGCGCGCCAGCGCGCGGCGACGTGCTGGTCGGGGCGGGCGAGGTAGGTGGTGCCGGGCTGCAGGTCGTAGCGCTCGCGGATGCGGCCCTTGGCGTCGATCAGCGTGCGCAGTCCGGCCGGCGCCCGGCCGCGCGCCGCGACCACGATCGGCTCCACCGGAATCGGCCCTTCCGCGAGCGACTGCAGCGCGGCCACGCTGGCGGCGTCGAGGTCGGCGGCGTCGGCCACGTAGTGCAGCAACTGGAAGCGGTCGCCGAGCACCTGCAGCAGCCAGGGCTCGCCGCCGACGGACTCGATCGGGGCGTCGTCCATCGGCGCGCCCGGCACCATGTTGCCGGCGAACACCGCATCGTCGGCGGTGTTGAGCCGCGAATCGACGAGGAAGCTCGGCACCGACAGGCGCCCGGAGTTGACCAGGGCGCGCGCGAAGGGATGGTGCTCGGCCAGGCCCAGCACCGCGTTGCGGAAGGTCCTGCTGGTGCGGCTCTTGGGCGTGATGAAGTCGGTCGAGCGCGTCGAGTTCATGATGTTCTCGTCCGCCGCGAAGCCGCGCTCGTCGCCGTAGGTGTCGAGCAGCGTGGCGGGCGCCTTGCCGTCCATCACCAGCGCGAGCTTCCACACCAGGTTGTCGGCGTCCTGGATGCCGGAGTTGGCGCCGCGCGCGCCGAAGGGCGAGACCTGGTGCGCCGAGTCGCCGACGAAGAGCACGCGACCGTGATTGAAGCGGTTCATGCGCCGGCACTGGAAGGTATACACGCTGACCCACTCGAGCTCGAACTCGCGATCGTCCCCGATCATCGCCTGGATGCGCGGGATCACGTTCTCGGGCTTCTTCTCCTGCTCCGGATCGGCCTGCCAGCCGAGCTGGAAGTCGATGCGGAAGACGTTGTCGGCCTGGCGGTGCAGCAGCACCGACTGGTTGGGATGGAAGGGCGGGTCGAACCAGAACCAGCGCTCGGTGGGGAAGTCCGCCTTCATGACCACGTCGGCGATGAGGAAGCGGTCCATGAAGACCTTGCCCTCGATATCCAGCCCGAGCATGGTGCGGATCGGGCTGCGCGCGCCGTCGGCCACCACCAGCCAGTCGGTGGTGAGCGTATAGGCGCCATCGGGCGTCTCCACGCGCAGGCTCGCCTGCTTCTCGCCGGGGGTGACCGCGATCACGTTGTTCCTGAAGCGCATCTCGAGGTTCGGGAGCTTGCGCGCGCGCTGCACCAGGTAGTCCTCGAGGTAGTACTGCTGCAGGTTGATCATGCCCGGGCGGTGGTGGTCGGGTTCGGGGCAGAGGTTGAAGTTGAATACCTCGTCCTCGCGGAAGAAGGTGCGGCCCACGTTCCACGACACGCCCTTCTGCACCATCTCCTCACCACAGCCGAGGCGGTCGAGCACCTCGAGGGTGCGCTTGGCGTAGCACACGCCGCGCGAGCCGATCGACACCGTGTCGTCGTTGTCGAGCAGCAGCACCTGCCGGCCCTGGCGGGCGAGGTCGATCGCGGTGCACAGACCCACCGGGCCGGCGCCGACGATCACCACCGGGTAGTGGCCGTCGCGCCCTTCGGCGATCTCGGGCGGACGGACGTATTCGAACTTGGGGTATTGGTACGTGCTCAGCACGGCGGTCTCCTCCGGGTTTGTTCGTGTGCGCCGGGGCCGCGTCTTGGCGCGCGGTCCTGCGGTGCGGTGCGGGGCGCCGCAGCCGGCGCCGGACGCTGCTGGAAATCAGGGGTGCGAGAGGCGCGGCGCCACACGACGCCCTGCCCGCTGCAGGCTCAGCCCTGCTGCAGCGCGTGCCACATCTGCTGGTCGCGCTCGGCGGTCCAGATGCGCGGATCGCGGATGCCGCTCGCCTCGTCGTGGGCGCGGGTGACGTCGAAGGGCAGGCAGTGCTCGTAGATGAAGACCTGGCCGAACTTCGGGTCCATGTTGGCGCGGGTGTGCGCCATCGTCGCCTTCAGGTCCATGCCCTTCGCGACCGCCTCCTGCGCGCTGCGGTACAGCGTGGAGACAAAATCGCGCGTGTAGGCGAGGCCGGCCTGGACCTTCTCCGGCGTCATCAGCGCCGGGCCGCGGCCGGGCACGAGCTTGGCGAAGTTCATCGCTGCCAGGTTGTCGAGGGTCTGCGGCCAGTCGGCGAGGTAGGCGTCGCCGGTGTAGCAGGCGGCGTCGGCCTCGACCAGGTCGCCGGAGAAGCAGATGTCCTGGGCGGGCAGATAGACGATGGTGTCGCCCTTGGTGTGGCCGCGGCCGAGCTGCTTGATGCGGACCTCGAGCTTGCCCATCCACACGGTCATCTCGCCACTGAAGGTCATGGTCGGCCAGGTCAGTCCGGGCACGCTCTCGACCGCCTGGAACAGGCGCGGGAAGCGGCCGATCTCGGAGTCCATGTCCTGCTGGCCGCGCTCGACGATGAGGTCCCAGGTGTCCTTGCTGGCGATGATCTGCTCCAGGCCCTCGGCCTTGTAGCCCGAGGCGCCGAGCACGCGCACCGCGTGGTAGTGGGTGAGCACCACATACTTGATCGGCAGGTCGGTGATCTCGCGCACCTTGGCGATCACGCCCTGCGCGGCCACCGGGGTGGCGGTGGCGTCGATGATCATCACGCCGTCGTCGCCGATGATCACGCCGGTGTTGGGGTCGCCCTCGGCGGTATAGGCATAGGCGTTTTCGGACAGCTTCTCCCAGCTGATCTTCTTCTCTTCGAGGTCGGCCTGGGAGGCGAATTTCTTGGTGCTCATGAGGGGAGGTCTCCGGTGATGTGCAGCGATGGATCCATACTAGTTGTGAGTTCGTTAATCGTCAATACGTTTGTTATAGGCAAATCTTCCGGATACGCGGCCAGTCCGGTGGACTGTTAAGATGCGCCGCGAATCCGGAGAGCAGCATGCAGGACATCCCTAATCCCTCCCCCTCGACCGCACGCGATGCGGCCGAGTCCGCCGCCGAGCGCCGCGGCATCCAGTCCATCGAGGTCGGCGGCAGCCTGCTGTCCGCCCTGGTGCGCGAAGGCAAGCCGATGATGCTGAAGGACCTCGCACGCGAGGCCGGCATGCCGGCGGCCAAGGCGCATCCCTACCTGGTGAGCTTCGGCAAGCTCGGCCTGGTGGAGCAGGACGCGCTCACCGGCCGCTACGGGCTCGGCCCGTTCGCGCTGCAGATGGGCCTGAGCGCGCTGCACGGCCTCGATCCGATCAAGGCGGCCCTGCCCGAAGCCGCCCGGCTCGCCGACGACATCGAGCTCAACGTGGCGATCGCGGTGTGGGGCAACCACGGCCCCACCGTCGTGCACATCGAGGAGTGCAGCCGCCAGATCCACATCAACATGCGGCCCGGCACGGTCATGACGCCCTTGCTGCTGTCGGCCACCGGGCGCGTGTTCGCGGCCTTCCTGCCGCAGCGCATCGTCGCCCCCGTGCTCGCCGCCGAAGCGGCTGCGGTGGGCGCCCCACCGCTGGAGATGTCCCCCGCCGACGTCCGGGCGGTGCTCGACGAGATCCGCACGCAGCGCCTCGCGCGCGCACTCGGCAATCCGATCCCGGGCATCCATGCGTTTTCCGCGCCGGTCTTCGACGGCGGCGGCCAGCTCGCGCTCGCGATCACCGCGATGGGACCGGTCGGCAGCGTCGATCCGGACTGGGAAGGCCTCACCGCATGCCGGGTGCGCGCGGCTGCGAAGGCGATCGAGCGCCGCCTCGGCAAGCAGGCGGCCTGAGCCACGTCAAGGCGGCCGACACCGGCGCGGACGGAGAATCGGCGCTCCCCAACGCCCCGGAGCGAGCATGTCCAGCGAACGTTTTCCCGCTTTCTTCGACCAGGTGCCACGCCTCGTGGTGCGCGATCCGCTCGCCGAGTTCCTCGGCGCCGCCGAGGGGGGCGTGCTCGAGTACGGCTACGCCGACGCGGTGCGCCTGGCCGGCCATTCCTGCCCGACGGTGGCCTCGGCCTACGCCCTCGCCCACCACGCGATGACGCGGCTCTTCCCCGGCGCATTGCCCGTGCGCGGCATGGTGCAGGTGGGCTTCCAGCATCCTCTCGACGAGGGCGTGACCGGCGTCGTCGCCGCGGTGGTCGGGCTCCTCACCGGCAGCGCCCAGGACGGCGGCTTCAAGGGCATCGCCGGGCGCTTCGTGCGCCGCAACCTGCAGCGCTTCGGCGAACCGCAGCCGCTCGCGCTGCGTTTCAGCCGCAGCGACACCGGCGCCTCCGTGGACGCTGCCGCCGAACTGGCAAAGGTGCAGCCCCACCCCGAGATGGCCGAGCGCATGGGCCGCTGCATGCGCGGCGACGCCGACGCCGGCGAACTGCAGCGCTTCGGACAGCTGTGGCAGGACCGCGTCCGGCGCGTGCTCGTCGAGCACTGGGACGACCCCGAGGTGTTCCACTTTTCCGGCTGATCGGCCGGCTTCAGCCGCCCAGCCCGTCCCACAGCAGCTTGGCGCCGCACGACCGGGCGAAGGGCAGCACGCGCGGTCCTTCGCCGGTCGCGGCGACCGCGGTGCGCCGGCGCAGCAGGCGGTCGGCAACGAAGGCGAGCACGATCAGCCCGAGCACGAGCTTGACCATGCGGTCGGAGAGCACGCCGCAGAGCAGCGTCCCCGCGCCGATGCCGAGCAGCGCGGCCGGGATCAGGTGGCGCAGATCGCCCCGGTCGGCCTTGCCGCGCCACACCCGGATACCGACCATGTCCATCGCGCTCAGGATCGGCAACACCACCGCCACTGCGTCGCGCGGCGGGATCCACATCGACATGAAGGGCACCGCCAGCCCGCCGAGCGCCCCGCCCAGCCTTGGAGATGCCGGTGAGCAGGATGGCGAGGCGGTGACGAACCAGCCGAGGGCGTCCATCGCCGGGCAGGCGCGGGGGCGATCAGCTCAGGCGGAGGGCGATGTATTGCAGCGCGAGACCGTAGCCGTGCACGCCGAAGCCGGCCATGACCGCCTCGGCGACGTCCGACAGGTAGGAGTGGTGGCGGAAGGGCTCGCGCTTGTGCACGTTGGAAATATGCACCTCGACGAAGGGGATCGCCACCCCGGCGAGCGCGTCGCGGATCGCCACGCTGGTATGGGTGTAGGCACCCGGATTGATGAGGATCCACGCGACGCCCTCGGTGCGCGCAGCGTGGATGCGATCGACGATCGCGCCCTCGTGGTTGCTCTGGAAGCACAGCAGCTCGATGCCGAGCGCCTCGCCCTGCGCGCGCAGGCCGTTCTCGACGTCGGCAAGCGTGGTCGCGCCGTAGATCTCGGGCTCGCGGGTGCCGAGCAGGTTGAGGTTGGGGCCGTTGATGACGAGGACCTTGGGCATGGGGGGCGCGCTCCGGGCGGCGGGTAGAAAAAAGGCGGTCCGCGGACCGCCTTTCGCAAATCGCTTCAGCGCAGAGGATATCAGCGCGGCAGCAGGCTCTCACCCATCAGGAACTCGTCGACCGCACGGGCACACTGGCGGCCCTCGCGCCTTGCGGGCCGGTCGGCCCGCAATCGTCAACTCTCCCCTCGTGGGCGATTCGCCTATCGGGGCAACAAGCTCTCACCCATCAGGAACTCATCGACCGCACGGGCGCACTGGCGGCCCTCACGAATCGCCCACACCACCAGCGACTGTCCGCGGCGCATGTCGCCGGCGGCGAAGACCTTGGGCACGTTCGTGGTGTAGCTGCCCGCACCGTCGGTGCTCGCCTTGGCATTGCCGCGGGCGTCCTTGTCCACACCGAAGGCTTCGAGCACGCCGCCCACCGGCTGGGTGAAGCCCATCGCGAACAGCACCAGGTCGGCCTTGATCTCGAACTCGGAGCCCGGCACCTCGGACATCTTGCCGTCCTTGAACTCCAGGCGACAGGCCTTGAGCGCCTTGACCTTGCCGTTCTTGCCGATGAACTCCTTGGTGGCGACGGCGAAGTCGCGCTCGCAACCTTCCTCGTGCGAGGACGAGGTGCGCAGCTTGGTCGGCCAGTAGGGCCAGGTCAGCGCCTTGTTCTCCTGCTCGGGCGGCATCGGCATGAGCTCGAACTGGGTCACGCTGGCTGCGCCGTGGCGGTTGGAGGTGCCCACGCAGTCGGAGCCGGTGTCGCCACCGCCGATCACCACCACGTGCTTGCCCTTGGCCGAGATCGGATTGGGCTTGTCGCCGGCGACCTGCTTGTTCTGCGGGATGAGGAACTCGAGCGCGTAATGCACGCCGCCGAGCTCGCGGCCCGGCACCGGCAGGTCGCGCGGGATCTCGGAGCCGCCGGCGAGCACCACGGCGTCGAAGTCCTGCTTGAGCTGCTCGGCGCTGACGACCTGCTTCGCATCATTGACGATGCCGGCGGGCACATTCTGCGCGCCGACCAGCACGCCAGTGCGAAACACCACGCCCTCGGCCTGGAGCTGCTCGACACGGCGGTCGATCAGCGACTTCTCCATCTTGAAGTCGGGGATGCCGTAGCGCAGCAGGCCGCCGATGCGGTCGTTCTTCTCGAACACGGTGACGTCGTGGCCGGCGCGCGCGAGCTGCTGCGCGGCCGCGAGGCCGGCCGGGCCGGAGCCGACCACGGCGACCTTCTTGCCCGTCTTGACCTCGGCCGGCTGCGGCACCACCCAGCCCTCTTCCCAGGCCTTGTCGATGATCGCGTGCTCGATCGACTTGATGCCCACCGCGTCGGTGTTGATGTTCAGCGTGCACGCCGCCTCGCAGGGTGCGGGGCAGATGCGGCCGGTGAACTCGGGAAAGTTGTTGGTCGAGTGCAGCACCTCGATCGCCTCGCGCCAGTGGCCGCGATACACGAGGTCGTTCCAGTCCGGGATGATGTTGTTGACCGGGCAGCCGTTGTTGCAGAACGGGATGCCGCAGTCCATGCAGCGCGCGCCCTGGACCGACGCCTGCTCGTCGGTGAGGCGGACGACGAACTCCTTGTAGGTCTTCAGGCGCTTGTCGACCGGCTCGTAGGCCTCGGACAGACGCTGATATTCCATGAATCCGGTGGGCTTGCCCATTTATGCGGCCTCCTTCTCAGCTTCGCGCTGCTGAGCCATCTCGGTCAGCGCGCGGCGGTACTCGTGCGGGAACACCTTGACGAACTTCTTCCGCCAGAGGCCCCAGTTGTTCAGGATCTCGCGCGCACGCACGCTGCTGGCGAAGCGGACGTGGCGCTCGATCAGGCCCTTGAGGATGAGCTCGTCGCCCATCGTCAGGTGGTCGATGTCGACGCGGCCGTGGGACTCGAGCTCGTCGCCCGACTCCGAGCCCTTGCGCGCGGCGATCTCCTCGGGCAGCGGCTCGAGCGCGACCTGCGCCATGTTGCAGCGCTGCTCGAACGTGCCGTCCTCGTCGAGCACGTAGGCCACGCCGCCCGACATGCCGGCGGCGAAGTTGCGCCCGGTCTCGCCGAGCACGACCACGGTGCCGCCGGTCATGTACTCGCAGCCGTGGTCGCCCACGCCCTCCACCACCGCGGTGGCGCCGGAGTTGCGCACCGCGAAGCGCTCGCCCGCGACGCCGGCGAAGTAGACCTCGCCCTCGGTCGCGCCGTAGAGCACGGTGTTGCCGACGATGATGTTCTGCGGCGTGTCGCCGCGGAACTCGGCCTTCGGGCGCACGATGATGCGGCCGCCCGAAAGGCCCTTGCCGACGTAGTCGTTGCCCTCGCCCACCAGCTCGAGCGTGACGCCGCGCGCCAGGAAGGCGCCGAAGCTCTGCCCGGCGGTGCCGTTGAGGCGGATGTGGATGGTGTCGTTGGGCAGGCCGGCATGGCCGTAGCGCTTGGCCACCTCGCCCGAGAGCATCGCGCCCACGGTGCGGTTGATGTTGCGCACCGGCAGGTCGATGTTGACCTTCTCACCCTTCTCCAGTGCCGGCTTGGCGAGCACGACGAGCTGCCTGTCGAGTGCCTTGTCGAGGCCGTGGTCCTGCGTCTCGCGATGCAGGCGCGGCACCTCGGCGGGCACGTTGGGCAGGTAGAAGATGCGCGAGTAGTCGAGGCCCTGCGCCTTCCAGTGCGCGATGCCCTTCTTCATGTCGAGCAGGTCGGCACGGCCGATGAGCTCGTCGAAGGTCCGCACGCCGAGCTGCGCCATCAGCTCGCGCACTTCCTCGGCGACGAAGAAGAAGTAGTTGACCACGTACTCGGGCTGGCCCGAGAAGCGCGCGCGCAGCACCGGGTCCTGGGTGGCGACGCCGACCGGGCAGGTGTTGAGGTGGCACTTGCGCATCATGATGCAGCCCTCGACGACGAGCGGCGCGGTGGCGAAGCCGAACTCGTCGGCGCCGAGCAGCGCGCCGATGACGACGTCGCGGCCGGTCTTGATCTGGCCGTCGACCTGCAGGCGCACGCGTCCGCGCAGGCGGTTGAGCACCAGGGTCTGCTGCGTCTCGGCCAGCCCGAGCTCCCACGGCGAGCCGGCGTGCTTGATCGAGCTCCACGGGCTCGCACCGGTGCCGCCGTCATGGCCGGCAACCACGATGTGGTCGGCCTTGGCCTTGGCCACGCCCGCCGCCACCGTTCCGATGCCGATCTCGGACACCAGCTTGACCGAGATGCTCGCGGCCGGGTTGGTGTTCTTGAGGTCGTGGATGAGCTGCGCGAGGTCCTCGATGGAGTAGATGTCGTGGTGCGGCGGCGGCGAGATGAGGCCAACGCCCGGCACCGAGTGACGCAGGAAGCCGATGTACTCCGAGACCTTGTGGCCGGGCAGCTGGCCGCCCTCGCCGGGCTTGGCGCCCTGGGCCATCTTGATCTGGATCTGGTCGGCGTTGACCAGGTACTCGGTGGTGACGCCGAAGCGGCCCGAGGCCACCTGCTTGATCGCCGAGCGCAGCGAGTCGCCGGCGTTGAGGTCGAGGTCGCGCGCGATGCGCTTCTCGCCGATCACCTGCGACAGCTTGATCGCCTCGGTCAGCGGCTTGAAACGCATCGGGTCTTCGCCGCCCTCGCCGGTGTTCGACTTGCCGCCGATGCGGTTCATCGCCACCGCAAGCGTGGTGTGCGCCTCGGTGGAGATCGAGCCGAGCGACATCGCGCCGGTGGCGAAGCGCTTGACGATCTCCTTGGCGGGCTCAACCTCGTCGAGCGGCACCGGGGTGAGCGCGGCCTTGAGCTCGAACAGGCCGCGCAGCGTCATGTGGCGGCGGCTCTGGTCGTTGATGATCTTGGCGTATTCCTTGTAGGTGTCGGCCTTGCCCGAGCGCGTGGCGTGCTGCAGCTTGGCGATCGCGTCCGGCGTCCACATGTGCTCCTCGCCGCGGATGCGGAAGGCATACTCGCCGCCGGCGTCGAGCATGTCGTGCAGCACCGGGTCGGTGCCGAAGGCGGCCTTGTGCAGGCGGATGGATTCTTCCATCACCTCGAACACGCCGATGCCCTCGACCTGGCTGGTGGTGCCGGTGAAGTACTTGTCGAGCAGCGCCTGCTTGAGGCCGACGGCTTCGAAGATCTGAGCGCCGGTGTAGGACATGTAGGTCGAGATGCCCATCTTGGACATCACCTTCATCAGGCCCTTGCCGATCGCCTTGACGAAGTGCTTGACGTACTTGGCCGCGGTCTCGGCGTCGTCGGCCAGGTGGGCCAGGGTCTCGAGCGCGAGGTAGGGATGCACGGCTTCGGCGCCGTAGCCGGCGAGCACCGCGAAGTGATGCACCTCGCGCGCCGAGCCGGTCTCGACCACCAGGCCGGTGCGGGTGCGCAGGCCCTTCTCCACCAGGTGCTGGTGGATCGCGGACAGCGCCAGCAGCGCGGGGATGGCGACGCGGTCGGCGGCGAGCTTGCGGTCGGACACGATGAGGATGTTGGTGCCCGCCAGCACCGCGTTCTCGGCGTCGGCACACAGCGAGGCCAGGCGCGCCTCGACGCCCTCGTTGCCCCACTCCGCCGGGTAGCAGATGTCCAGCTCGGCGGAGCGGAACTTGTTCTGCGTGTAGCGCGCGATGTTGCGGATCTTGGCCATGCCCTCGAAGTCGAGCACGGGCTGGCTCACCTCGAGGCGGAAGGGCGGGTTGATCTCGTTGATCTCGAGCAGGTTGGGGCGCGGGCCGATGAAGGACACCAGCGACATCACCATCTGCTCGCGGATCGGATCGATCGGCGGGTTGGTGACCTGCGCGAAGAGCTGGCGGAAGTAGTTGAACAGCGGCTTGTTCTTCGAGGACAGCACCGCCAGCGGCGAGTCGTTGCCCATCGAGCCGGTGCCTTCCTCACCTGCCTTGCCCATCGGCTCGAGGATGAACTTGATGTCCTCCTGCGTGTAGCCGAAGGCCTGCTGGCGATCGAGCAGCGGCGCGACGCGCTCGTCGGCGGCGGCGGTGTCGAGCACGGCCGGCGCCTCGAGGGTGTCGAGCTTGATGTTGATGCGGCGCAGCCAGTCGGCGTAGGGCCTGGCGTGGGCGAGCGACTCCTTGATCTCCTGGTCGCCGATGATGCGGCCCTGCTCCATGTCGATCAGGAACATCTTGCCGGGCTGCAGGCGCCACTTCTTGACGATCTTGCTGTCCGCGATGGGCAGCACGCCGGACTCGGAGGCCATCACCACGAGGTCGTCGTCGGTGATCAGGTAGCGCGCCGGACGCAGGCCGTTGCGGTCGAGGGTGGCACCGATCTGGCGGCCGTCGGTAAAGGCCACCGCCGCGGGGCCGTCCCAGGGCTCCATCATCGCCGCGTGGTACTCGTAGAAGGCGCGGCGCTTCTCGTCCATCTGCGTGTGCGACTCCCAGGCCTCGGGGATCATCATCATCATCGCGTGGGCGAGCGAGTAGCCGCTCATCACCAGCAGCTCGAGCGCGTTGTCGAAGGAGGCCGAGTCGGACTGGCCGGGGTAGATCAGCGGCCAGATCTTCTGCAGGTCGTCGCCGAGCAGCGGCGAATGCACGCCCTTCTCGCGCGCGCGCATCCAGTTGTAGTTGCCGCGCAGGGTATTGATCTCGCCGTTGTGTGCGATGTAGCGGAACGGGTGGGCGAGGTTCCACTTCGGGAAGGTGTTGGTCGAGAAGCGCTGGTGCACCAGCGACAGCGCCGACACCGCACGCGCATCGCGCAGGTCGGGGTAGTACTCGCCGACCTGGTCGGCGAGCAGCAGGCCCTTGTAGTTCACGGTGCGTGCCGAGCACGACACCATGTAGAACTCCTTGGCGTGCTTGAGCTTGAGCGCGCCGATGGCGTTGGCGGAGCGGCGGCGCACGACGTAGAGCTTGCGCTCGAGCGCCTCGGTGACCATGACGTCGGGACCGCGGCCGATGAAGATCTGGCGGATCATCGGCTCCATGGCCTTGACCGTGGGCGACATCGGCATGTCGCGGTTGACCGGCACGTCGCGCCAGCCGAGCACGACCTGGCCTTCGGCCACGACCGCACGCTCGATCTCCTGCTCGCAGGCGAGGCGCGAGGCGGCTTCCTTGGGCATGAACACCATGCCGACGCCGTACTCGCCGGGCAACGGCAGGGTCACGCCCTGCGCCGCCATCTCCTCGCGGTAGAGCTGGTCGGGGATCTGGATCAGGATGCCCGCGCCGTCGCCCTGCAGCGGGTCGGCCCCCACCGCGCCGCGATGGTCGAGGTTCTTCAGGATCTCGAGGCCCTGCAGAATGATGTCATGACGTTTCTCGCCCTTGATGTGGGCGATGAAACCCACGCCACAGGCATCGTGTTCATTGGCGGGGTCATACAGACCCTGCTTTTGGGGCAGATCCATCTTCGATTCCTCAAACGACACTCAAGATCACGTGCTCGGGGTCGGACGAAATCGGCCGAAAGGCCGTCGCCGACAAACCGAACGCGCACAAAAAAGCCGGGCGCGCGCGCACCGGCTTTGTAGTCTGCACCAATCTGGTGCAGAAACAGCGATTCCACAGGGTCGAAGGGCGACCTTTTCAGGCCTCATGCACCATTTTGGACACTACCGTCCTGTTCGCTGCGGTCGAAAAACTATACCCCCCAAAGCTCGCCGGATTCAACAGTTTTTTTGCACTGCGGCACGCGACGAAAACACCCGCCGGGCGGCCTCTCCGAGACCCCGCAGTCGCCCCCCGCAGCCGAATGGCACCGCGACGCTCGGCTTGCCCGTGGGAGCGACGCGAGTCGCGATTCGGCGAACCCGATGTGCGGCGCGCAAACGAGCGCCGCGGGGGCTCGCATGCATGGATCGCGACTCGCGTCGCTCCTACGAAAACCACCGCCCACCCCGCCGCCGTGACCGATGCGCGCCATGGTGCTCGACTTGCCCGTGGGAGCGACGCCAGTCGCGATTCAGCCGACCCGACTCGCCGTGCAGTCCGGAGACTGCACCGAGCATGCAGGAAGCCCCCGTCTCAATAAATCTCCCCCACCGCGAACAGGCGCCGGTGCTCCTTCATCGCGTAGCGGTCGGTCATGCCGGCGATGTAGTCGGCAATGGCGCGCGGCTTGTCCTCGCGCGCCATTGCCTGATACTGCGGCGGCAGGATGTGGGGATCGTCCATGAACGCCGCGAACAGGTCACCGACGATGCGGCGCGCCTTGTTGGTCATGCGCAGCACCTGGTAGTGGCGGTAGAGCTTGTCGCGCAGAAAGACCTTGAGCTCGCGCAGACGCGGCAGCAGCGCGTCGGAATACGCCACCAGGCGCGGTGCGGCATGGACGTCGGCGAGCGTCGCCACCCCCTCGGCGGCGATGTTGGCGCGAGTCTGTTCGATGAGGTCGATCACCATCAGGTGGATCATGCGCCGCACCGTCTCGTTGATCAGCTTGCGCCCCGAAAGACCCGACCAGCGCGCCTCGGCCTCGCGCCGCTGCACCGCGAAGATCGGCACCTCGTCGAGCTGCTCGAGCGTGATCAGCCCCGAGCGCAGGCCGTCATCCACGTCGTGATTGTTGTAGGCGATCTCGTCGGCGAGGTTGGCGAGCTGGGCCTCGAGCGAGGGCTGGGTGCCGTCGAGGAAGCGCTGGCCGAGCTCGCCGAGGCGCTCGGCGTTGGCACGCGAGCAGTGCTTGAGGATGCCCTCGCGCGTCTCGAACATCAGGTTCAGCCCGTCGAAGCCTGCATAGCGGTCTTCCAGCAGGTCCACCGTTCGAAGCGACTGCAGGTTGTGCTCGAAGCCGCCGTAGTCCTTCATGCAGGCGTTGAGCGCGTCCTGCCCGGCGTGGCCGAAGGGGGTATGGCCGAGGTCGTGCGCGAGCGCGATGGCCTCGGCGAGATCCTCGTTGAGGCCGAGCTCGCGCGCGATGCCGCGGGTGAGCTGGGCCACCTCGATGCTGTGCGTGAGTCGGGTGCGGAACAGATCGCCCTCGTGGTTCACGAACACCTGGGTCTTGTATTCCAGGCGGCGGAAGGCGGTGGAATGCACGATGCGGTCGCGGTCGCGCTGGAACTGGCCGCGCGCGACCGGGGCAGGCTCGTCATGAACACGGCCGCGCGACGCGGTCTCGGTGACGGCATAGGGGGCGAGTTGCAGCATGCAGGCTCCTGAATTGGCGCAGCAAGACGACAGCGGGCGGACGTTCCTCGCCGCCCCATTCGCGGGCATGCCCGCGCCCACGACGGCGGAGCACGCAGCGGGAGCGCCCTCGACCGCGCTCGCCGCGAACTCAGCGGCAGCGCGCCTCGATCGCCGCGAACTCAGCGGCAGCGCGCCTCGATCGCCGCGGCGATCTCGCCGGCCGGGGCCTCGCCGTGCATCACCGCGCACCCGAGCGCGCGCAGCAGCACCAGGCGCAGCTTGCCAGCCTCGACCTTCTTGTCGTGCGACATCAGCTCGACATAGCGCTCGACGCCGAGCCGCGGGCCCCACACCGGCAGGCGGGCGCGCTCGAGCAGCGCCTCGATGCGCGCCACCGCGGCGGCGTCGATCCAGCCCAGGCGGCGCGACAGCTCGGCGGCCATCATCGTGCCGGCCGCGACCGCCTCGCCGTGCAGCCATTCGCCGTAGCCGAGGCCTGTTTCGATGGCGTGACCGAAGGTGTGGCCGAGATTGAGCAGCGCGCGCTCGCCCTGCTCGGTCTCGTCGGCTGCCACCACCTCGGCCTTGTTGCGGCAGGAGCGCTCGATCGCCCACGCGAGCGCATCGGTGTCGCGCGCCATCAGGCGGTCCAGATTGAGCTCCAGCCAGGCGAGGAAGCCGGGGTCGCGGATCAGGCCGTACTTGATCACCTCGGCCAGGCCGGCGGAGAGCTCGCGATCGGGCAGGGTGTCGAGGGTGTCGATGTCGGCGAGCACCAGCCTGGGCTGGTAGAAGGCGCCGATCATGTTCTTGCCGAGCGGGTGGTTGATCGCGGTCTTGCCGCCCACCGAGGAGTCGACCTGCGACAGCAGCGTGGTCGGCACCTGGATGAAGGGCATGCCGCGCTGGTAGCAGGCCGCGGCGAAGCCGCCCATGTCGCCCACCACCCCGCCGCCGAGCGCGACCAGGGTGGTGGAGCGCTCGCAGCGCTCGGCGAGCAGCATGTCGAAGATGCGGGCGAGCGTCTCCCAGTCCTTGTGCGCCTCGCCATCGGGCAGCACCACCGCGGCGGTGCGCACGCCCGCGTCCTCGAGGCCGGCGCGCAGGCGTTCGAGGTAGAGCGGGCCCACCACCTCGTTGGTGACGATGGCGACGCGCTGCGTCTTCAGGTGAGGCAGGATCAGGTCGGCGCGCCCGAGCAGGCCGCGGCCGATGTGGATGGGATAGGCGCGCTCGCCGAGCGCCACGTTCAGGGTCTGCATGTGTCGGCCTTGTAGCGGGCGAGCGCCTCCTCGATCTGGCGCACCATGTTGCAGGGGTTGCCGCGGCCGCCTGCGAGGATGATGTGGGCGGTCTCGCGATAGAGGGGGTCGCGCGCGCGGTGGAGTTCCTCGATGCGCTGGCGCGGATTTTCGACCTGCAGCAGCGGGCGGTTGCGGTCGTGACGGGTGCGCTCGAACAGCACCTGCGTCGGCACGTCGAGGTAGATCACGATGCCGCGCTCGCGCATCAGCTCGCGGTTGAGCGGCGTGACGACCACCCCCCCGCCGGTGGCGAGCACGAGGTCGGGCTCGCGGGTGAGCTCGTCGATCATCTGCGTCTCGCGACGGCGGAATCCCGCCTCGCCCTCGAGCTCGAAGATGGTCGGAATGCTGACGCCGGTGCGCGCCACGATCGCCTGGTCGCAATCGGCGAAGCGCATCCGGCGCCTGCGTGCCAGTTCCTTGCCGACCGTGGTCTTGCCGGCGCCCATCATGCCGATCAGTATCAGACAGCTCACGCGTGACTCGCCGGAAATCCTGATGAAAAAGGGCGGGCATCCATGCCGGATGCCCGCCCTCGGGATTGTATCAGCAGAAGCGCCGGACTCAGCGCAGCGTGAGCGCGTCGGAGACGATGCGCGGGGTGATGAAGACGAGGAGCTCCTTGCGGTTCGACACCTTGCTCTGCGACTTGAACAGATGGCCGAGCACCGGCACGTCGCCGAGCACCGGCACCTTGTCCTCGCCGGTCGACTCCTCTTCCTCGTAGATGCCACCGATCACGACGGTCCCGCCGTTCTCGATCAGCACCTCGCTCTTGACGTTCTTGGTCTCGATCGGCGGCACGCCGAGCAGGGTCTGCTCGTAGAGCGGGCGGTCCTTGTTGACCTCGATCGACAGCTGCAGGCGGCCGTCGGGGGTGATCTGCGGCTTGACCTTGAGCGACAGCACCGCCTTCTTGAAGGACACGCTGGTCGCGCCGGAGCTCGACGCCTCCTGGTAAGGAATCTCGGTGCCCTGCTCGATCGAAGCCTCGACCTGGTTGGCGGTGAGAACGCGCGGGCTGGAAACCACCCGCCCACGGCCATCGGTCTCGAGAGCCTGCAGCTCGAGGTTGAGGAAACGGGTGGCTCGGCTGTTGAACAGGCTGAGCCCGAGTGAGCCGTAGCCGACCGGCATGAACCCCGTCCCCGACTGCGCGACGGTCGGCGTGAAGGTGTTGGGATTGTTGCTCCCCCCCCCTGTCAGCGACGACGAACCAAAGCCGAGGCGTGCACCATCCAGCGAGGCGACGCCCTTGCTGCCGAAACCGAGCCGGACCCCCAGATCGCGCGCGAAGGTCTTGTTGGCCTCGACGATGCGCGCCTCGATCAGCACCTGGCGCGGCGCCACGTCGATCTCCTGCACCAGCCGGCGCAAGGCCTGCAAGCGGGTGGCGACGTCGGTCACGAAGACCTTGTTGCTGCGCTCGTCCACCACCACGCTGCCACGCTTCGAGAGCATGGTCTGGTCCTTGCTCTTGAGGAAATCGAAGATCTCCTTGGCCTTGTGGTAGTTGATCTGGAAGCTCTCGGTCTGCAGCGGCTCGAGGTCGACGATCTGCGCCTTGGCCTCGAGCTGCAGCTTCTCGCGCGCGGCGAGTTCGTCACCCGGGGCGATCCAGATGACGTTGCCGTTCTTGCGCATGTCCAGGCCCTTGGCCTGCAGGATGATGTCGAGCGCCTGGTCCCAGGGCACGTCCTTCAGGCGCAGGGTCAGGTTGCCCTGCACCGAGTCGGACGTGATGATATTGAAGTCGGTGAAGTCGGCGATGACCTGCAGCACCGAGCGCACATCCACATTCTGGAAGTTCAGCGAGAGCTTGTCGCCCTTGTAGTCGCTGCGCCCGCCGCCGAGCTTGGTCGGGTCCTCGGCGACGCGCCGCACCTCGAGCACGAAGCGGTTGTCGCTCTGGTAGGCGTTGTGCTCCCACAGCCCGTTCGGGGTCACGGTCAGGCGTACGCGGTCGCCCACCTGCTGGGCCGTCATCGAGGTGACCGGGGTGGCGAAGTCGGTGACGTCGGAGCGGCGGCGCAGGTGGTCGGGCAACGCGGCCTGCAGGAAGTCGACGACCAGGTTGCCGCCTTGCTGGCGGATGTCGATGCCGGCCTCCGGATTCGACAGGTCGACCACCACGCGCCCCTCGCCGCCGGCGCCGCGGCGGAAGTTGATGTCGCGCACCGCGAGGCCGCCCGCGGCCGCCGCATTCGAACGCGGCGCGGCGAAGTTGGCCGCAGCTTCGCTCACCGCCGTGCCCTGCACCGCGCGCGCAGCGGCCGGCGAGAGCGCGATGATGAGGTCGCGACCCTGCACGCGCGCCTCGTAGGGGCTCATGCGGGTGAGGTTGAGCACGAGCCGGGTGCGGTCGCCGGCCTGGACGATGTTGGCGCTGCGCAGGTCGCCCTGGTCGATGGTCTGCACGTTGCGCCCGAGGGCGTTCGCGGTACCCGGAAAATCGAAGGCGATGCGCGCCGGGTTGGCCACGCTGAAGCTCGGCGGCGGGCTGGCGAGCGGCTCGCGCAGGGTCAGGCGCACGTAGATCGCGCCGCCCTGTTCGGCGACCTCCAGCGCCTCGATCCGGTTGTCGAAGCTCTGCGTCTGCGACGCGTCCTGGGCCAGCACGGCAGGCGCGGGCGCCAGGCCTGCGAAAGCGGCTGCGGTCAGCAGCACTCCGATGCGGTGTCTCATTTTCCTGCCTCCTGGCGCTCCTGCAATGTCAGCGTGCTGGTCCGTTCAACCCAGTCGCCATAGACATCCTCGACCAGTTCGCGCAGCTTGATCTCGTTCTCGGTGACCAGAGTGATCACGCCGAAATTCTGTCCCATGTAGTTCCCGGCCTTCACCTGATGGAGCACGGTCCCCGCCTTGACCAGCGCATGGGTGTTGTTTCCCTGCATCAGCACGCCCACCATCTGCAGCGATTCGAGCGGGAAGGCCTCGAGCGGCTCGCGGCGGCGATCGAGGTCGGGGCGCAGCGCGCTCGCCGAGGCCCGCCGCTCGGGCTCCATGCGCGCACTGCGGAAGGGATCGTCTCCCTGCGTTCCCGCATAGGCGACGACCGCGACCTGGCGCAATTCGGGCAGGGGCCGCACCGCGCCGCGCATGGTCTTGGCCTGCTCGCCCATCCAGGCCTCGAGGTCGTCCTGGCCACCCCCGGCACAGCCGGCGAGCAGTACACAGGCGCCGATCAACACGGCCCTGTTCATCATTTGTTCCCCTGCTTCGCGGCCTGCGCCGCCTTGCGTTGCTGCGCGAGCTCTTCCTCGTCGAGGTAGCGGTAGGTGACCGCCTTGGCCTGCAGCTTGAGGCGTCCATCCTTGTCGGCCTCGATGCCGACGTCGCCCAGGGTCACCACTCGCGGCATGCTGGCGAGGTCGGCGACGAACTCCCCGAGATCGTGATAGACGCCGGTCACGCGCACGTCGATCGGCATCTCGGCGTAGAACTCCTTGATCACGTCCGCGCCCGGCTTGAAGAGCTCGAACTGCAGGCCACGCCCGAGGCCGGCCTGGTTGATGTCCGAAAGCAGCGAGTCCATCTCGGCGCGGTTGGGCAACTGCTTGAGCAGGGCGCCGAACTGGCGATCGATCTCGGCGAGCTGGCGGCGGTGCTCCTCGAGATTGACTGCCTGGCGCTTCTTCGTCACCCAGCTCTCGCGCAGCTGCACCTCCTCGGTCTGGCGCGCCTCCAGGGTCTCGACCTGGCCCTGCCAGTCGAACCACCAGAACCCGGCGACCGTAAGCAACAGCAGACAGACCGCGACCACCACGCGCGGCGCGGCGGGCCACATGCCGGGATCCTGCGGATCAAGGCCGCGGAAATCCTCCGCCAGGCGGCGAAAGTCGATGCCGTCGCGCAGCGCGCCCAGATCGAAGCTCATTTTTGCGTCCCCTTCGCGGCCGCCTTCGCGGCGCCGGCGGCCCCCTCGGGCTCCGCCTGCACCGGCGGGCGGATGGCGATGTCGAGGGAAAACTCGCTCAAGCGGCGGTTATCCTGGGTGACGGCCTTGGCCTCGATCAACCGGGGCTGCTCCAGGAAGGCGGAAGCCTCGACGTTGCGCATGAAGTGCGACACCCGCGCGTTCGACTGCGCCAGCCCGACGACCCTCACCTGCCTGCCGGTCTGCTTGACCGATTTCAGATATACGCCGTCGGGCAGGCGCTGGGCGAGCTCGTTGAACAGATGCACGGTTTCGGCCCGGGTCCCCTGCAGCGACTCGATCACCTGCTTGCGCGCCAGCATCGCATCGATCTGTTCGCGCAGGCGGCGGATCTCCGCGATTTCGCGGTCGAGCCGGACGATCTCCTCCTTGAGGAAGGCGTTGCGCGCCTCCTGGTCCTCGATGTGTGCGGTGTAAACCATGTGCACGCCGAAGCCGATCAGCGCCCCCAGCAGCACCATGCTGCCGGCGAGCGCGTAGAACTGCCGCCTGCGCTGCCTGCGCTTGGCAATCCGGTGCGGCAGCAGATTGATGCGGATCATGCGTCGAACCTCCGCAGCGCCAGCCCGCACGCGACCATCAGCGCCGGCGCGTCGGCGAGCAGCGCCTTAGGGCGGACCTTGCCGCTCAAGGTCATGCTCGCGAAGGGATTGGCGATGAGCGTATCGACCTGCGTACGCGCCGCGACGACGTCGCCGAGTCCCGGCAGCACCGCGCAGCCGCCCGCAAGCACGACGTGGTCGACCTGGTTGAACGGCGTGGAGGTGAAGAAGAACTGCAAGGCGCGCGAGACCTCGAGCGCGAGGCTGTCCATGAAAGGACGCATCAGGTCGCGCGGGTAGCTGTCGGGGAGCGAGCCGGCGCGCTTGGCGGATTCCGCTTCCTCGAAGCTCATGCCGTACTGGCGTGCGATGTCCTGGGTCAACTGGCTGCCGCCGAAGGCCTGCTCGCGCGAATAGATGGAGTGGCCGTTGCGGAACATCGTCACGTTCATGACCGAGGCGCCGATGTCGACCAGCGCGATCACCTGGTCGGCTCCGCCGCGCGGCAACTGCCGGCACACCAACTCCAGGGCGGACTCGGTGGCCAGCGACTCCACATCGACGATCACCGCCTTGAGCCCGGCCGCCTGCGCCACCGCGACGCGATCCTCCACCTTGTCCTTGCGCGAGGCGGCGATCAGGACCTCGACATCCCCGGGACTGCCGGGTGCGGGGCCGATCCTCTGGAAGTCGAGATTGACCTCCTCGAGCGCGAAAGGGATGTACTGATTGGCCTCGGCCTCGACCGCGAACTCCATCTCGGTCTCGCGCAGGCCTTCGGGGAGAATGATCTTCTTGGTGATGACCGAGGACGACGGCAACGCGAGCGCCACGTTGCGCACGCCGGAGCCGAAGCGGCGCAGCGCGCGCCGCACGGATTCGCTCACCGCGTCGAGGTTGGCGATGTTGCCATCGACCACCGCATCGCGCGGCAGGGTCTCGACCGCATAGCGCTCCACTTTGTAAGCGTCCTTTTCCCCGGCCGATAGCTCGACGAGCTTCACGGATGAAGACGAGATGTCGAGCCCGACGAGCTGGCGCGCCGAAGGGCTGAAAAAGGGGAGGTCGATCACAAAGAAAACCCTTGAATTTCTTTATGTTACGCGCTATTGCTCAGCAACGCTCTAGCATGCTAGCAACAAGCCATTGGGGTGTAAAGCGAACCCCGTCACGGTCGAGACCGGCTCATCCACGGACACACGAGCCACGCGGGCGCATCCCGTATAATGCCGCTCCGCTCGAAACCATCCTGGATTGCCCATGCGCTGGGTCCTGTATCCGATCGCAGCGCTGCTCGCGCTGGCCATTCTCGGCATCGCCACGCTCGCGGCGATGGCGTTCTTCGCCTGGCCCAACCTGCCCGCGCTCGACACGCTCACCGACTACCGGCCGCGTGTTCCGCTCCGAGTATATACGGCCGATGGCCACCTCATCGGCGAGTTCGGCGAGGAGCGCCGTGACGTAGTTCGCATCGCAGAGGTTCCCTCCCACCTCAAGCACGCCATCCTCGCCGCCGAGGACGAGCGCTTCTACGAACACCGCGGCATCGACCCGCTCGGCCTCGCCCGCGCCGCACTCGCCAACCTGTCGTCCGGGGGCCGCGGCCAGGGGGCCTCGACGATCACCATGCAGGTCGCGCGCAATTTCTTCCTCTCCCGGGAGAAGACCTACAACCGCAAGCTCTACGAGATCCTGCTCTCGCTCAAGATCGAGCAGAACCTCGGCAAGGACCAGATCCTCGAGCTCTACATCAACCAGATCTTCCTCGGCCAGCGCGCCTACGGCTTCGCCGCCGCTGCACGCGCCTACTACGGGAAGACACTCGAACAGCTCACCCTGCCCGAAGCGGCGATGCTCGCCGGCCTTCCCAAGGCCCCCTCGGCCTTCAACCCGATCGTGAACCCCGCGCGCGCCGCAGTGCGGCAGCAATACGTCCTGCGCCGCATGCTCGAAGCCGGCTTCATCGACGACGCCCAGTATCAGCATGCGCTCGCCTTCGCCACTCCGAAGCAAAGCCAGCGCGACATCGCCGCGGCCCGCCGCGTCCAGGACATCGTCGTCCCGGGAGACTACGTCGCCGAGATGGCGCGCCAGATCGCGGTGGAACAGTTCGGCGAGCAGGCCTACGAGCTCGGCATCCGCATCATCACCACGGTCACCCGCAAGGACCAGGAAGCGGCCTACGCTGCGCTGCGCCGCGGCGTGCTCGACTACGACCGCCGCCACGGCTATCGCGGCCCCGAGGCCTTCGTCGAGCTGCCCTCCGGGCAGGTGCCCGACGAGCAACTCGACGAGGCACTCGGCGAGACCAACGACCACGACGACCTGCTTGCCGCACTGGTGCTCAGGGCCAGCCCGAAGGAGGTGCTCGCCTACCGCCGTGGCCAGGAGATCCGCATCACCGGCAAGGGCCTGTCCTTCGTCGCGCCGATGCTCTCGGACAAGGCCCCGCAAGCCCGACGCGTGCGCCGCGGGGCGATCGTGCGCGTGCGCAATACCGGCAAGGATGGTTGGGAGCTCGCACAGCTGCCGGAAGTGCAGGCCGCGCTGGTGGCGATCGACTCGCACAGCGGCGCGGTGCGCGCGCTGATCGGCGGCTTCGACTTCCACCGCAACAAGTTCAACCATGTGACCCAGGCGGTGCGCCAACCCGGATCGAGCTTCAAGCCCTTCATCTTCTCGGCCGCGCTCGACCGCCAGTTCGGTCCGGGAAGCGTGCTCGAGGACAACCCGCTCTACTACCCGGCGGGGGTCACGGGCAGCAAGGCCTGGGAGCCGAAGAACTACGACGGGCGCTATGCGGGACCGATGACCCTGCGCGACGGCCTGGCGCGCTCGAAGAACATGATCTCGATCCGGCTGCTGGAGAAGATCACCCCCGACTACGCACGCGACTACCTCGCCCGCTTCGGCTTCGACCCTGCGCAGAATCCCCCCTACCTGACCATGGCGCTCGGCGCCGGCGCCGCCACCCCCTGGCAGATGGCGGCGGGCTACGCGGTGTTCGCGAACGGCGGCTACCGGGTCGATCCCTTCGTGGTCAAGGAAATGTACGACGGCAGCGGCCGCCTGATCGCGCGTACCGACCCGCCGGTGGCGGGCCAGAGCGCGCCGCGCGTGATCGATGCGCGCAACGCCTGGCTGATGGACTCGATGATGCGCGACGTGGTCCAGCGCGGCACCGCGACACGCGCGCGCAGCCTCAAGCGCGAGGACATCGCCGGGAAGACCGGAACCACCAACGACTACGTCGACGCCTGGTTCTGCGGCTACAACCCGGACCTCGTCGCGGTGAGCTGGGTCGGCCACAGCCAGCCGCGCAACCTCGGCAAGGGCGAGACCGGCGGCGCGGCCGCGCTGCCGATCTGGATCAACTACATGGCCTCCGCGCTCGAAGGCGCGCCGCAGGTCGAACTGCCGCGCCCCGAGGGCCTGATGCAGGTGCAGAACGGTCTGGGCACCAGCCAGGACTGGCAGTATGCCGAATACGCTCCGCCCGCGCCGCCGCCGGTTCCGGACTGGCTGCGCGACATGTTCGCCAACGACAGTGCACCGGCGATGGAGGCCGAAAGCGAGGCGATCCCGCCCGGCCCGGCACCGCTGATCCTGCCGCCGCCCAGCCCGGCGCGCGCGCAGGCGCCCGCCCCGGTCGAGGAACGCCGGCCGATGCCGATCCGGCCTTGAGCAGGCGGGCGCTCGCGGGATGGCGATTCGCGTCGATCCTGCAAGGGGCGGAACCCGCGATGACGACTCCGCGGCCGCCGTGCAGGAACGACGCAAGTCGCCATCGGGCGCCCCGGAAGGAGCGCCCCTTCCGCTCAGTTCGGCCGCAGCAGCCTCACCGCTTCGCCGGACTGCTCGCCCACCAGCGCGGCGAGCATCGCCCACAGCTCGCGACCATCGCGGGTGTTGACCCAGCCCCCGTCCAGCGGACGGAAGTGGAAGCCGCCCGACTTCGCCGCCACCCAGATCTCGCGCGCCGCGGTGTGGCGGTTGATGATCATCTTGCTGCCGTTGTCGAACTCGATCTCGAGGATCCCACCCGGCTTGGGCTCGACGTCGAGCTCGGCCCCGCAATCCTCCAGGGCCGTCTCGATGCGCGCCAGCTCGGCCTCGGCGAGTGCATTGAACACAGACTCTTCCATGCTGATTCCTTCTGTTAGCATTCCGGTTTTTTGCGAAGAACGGCGATGCGAGTCCCTCAGCGAGTCCCGTTGCGAGTCCCCCTACGCGTGCAATTCCCCGCGATCGCGCTCGCCTGCGCGCTGCTGACGGCCTGCGGCATCAAGGGCCCGCTCTATCTGCCGGCGCCCGGCACCGCCTCGGCGCCCCCGGCGGGCGCCGATCATAGCAAACCCGTCGTGCCGAAGGATCTGATCAAGGAATCGCCGCTCGAATGAACGCCCCCGCCTCCCGCTGGCCCGCCCCCACCCTGTCCGCGCGCGACGGCGCGCTCTGGCTGGAGGAGCTGCCGCTCGCCGAGATCGCCGCGCGCTTCGGCACCCCTACCTATGTGTACTCGCGCGCCGCGCTCGAGGCCGCCTTCGCGGCCTGGAAGGACGCGCTCGCCGGGCGCCGAGCGCTGGTGTGCTACGCGGTCAAGGCCAACTCCAACCTCGGCATCCTGTCGGTGTTCGCGCGCCTGGGCGCAGGCTTCGACATCGTCTCGGGCGGCGAGCTCGCGCGCGTGCTGGCCGCCGGCGGGCGTGCCGACAAGGTGGTGTTCTCGGGCGTCGGCAAGACCCGCGCCGAGATGCGCCAGGCGCTGCAGGCGGGCATCCGCTGCTTCAACGTCGAGTCGGCCGCGGAACTCGAGCACCTCGACGCGGTGGCGGGCGAGCTCGGCGTGCGCGCGCCGGTGTCGCTGCGCGTGAATCCGGACGTCGACCCCAAGACCCACCCCTACATCTCCACCGGCCTCAAGGGCAACAAGTTCGGCGTCGCCTTCGCGGACGCCCCGGCGCTCTACCGCCGCGCCGCGGCGCTGCCCAACCTGCGCATCACCGGCGTCGCCTGCCACATCGGCTCGCAGCTGCTCGACCGCGCGCCCATCGCCGAGGCCGCACAGAAGCTGCGCGGCCTGGTCGAAGGCCTCGCCGCCGACGGCATCGTGCTGGAACACATCGACCTCGGCGGCGGCCTGGGCATCCGCTATCGCGACGAGACCCCACCACCGGTCGCGGAATACCTCGCCCCGCTGCTGGAGGTCTTTGCGGATCGCGAGGAAGAGCTCTGCTTCGAGCCCGGCCGCTCCCTGGTCGGCAACGCCGGTCTGCTGCTGACCCGCATCGAATACCTCAAGCCGGGCGAAACGAAGAACTTCGCGATCGTCGATGCGGCCATGAACGACCTCGCCCGCCCCGCGCTCTACGACGCCTGGCACGAGGTGGTCGAGGTCACGCCGCGCGCCCTCGCCCCCACCACCTACGACGTGGTCGGGCCGATCTGCGAGAGCGGCGATTTCCTCGCCCGTGCGCGCAGCCTCGCGGTGGCCGAGGGCGACCTGCTCGCGATCCTGTCGGCAGGCGCCTACGGCATGACCATGGCTTCAAACTACAACACCCGCCCACGCGCTGCCGAGATCCTGGTCGACGGCGCCAGCGCGCACGTGGTGCGCGAGCGTGAGACGGTGGAAGAGCTGTTCGCGCGCGAGCGCACGCCGGGGTAAGACGGCGGGAGCCCGGTGGCGAGGGCAACGGCCGCAGATCCCGCGATCGGCCCGCGATCGGACCGACGCACCTGCTCGGCGTATGGGGCCCGCCTCAGGCGCTCGCCACCGGCGGGCGCGCCCCGGCGTCGTATTCCTCGTTGAGCGCGCGCCCGAAGGCCTTCCAGGCCGGTCCGCCGTGCGTTTCGAAGCCGATCTCGGCGCTCTGGCGCATGTTCTGCAGCATCAGCTCGGAGAGCGCGAAGAGCTCGCCGGTGAGCTTGTCCTGGCGCACCGGGCTGCGCAGCAGCTTCATCATGCAGGCGGGCGTGCAAGTCAGCGCACGGTGTGCCAGCTCGCGCATCCTCGACGCGTCGTCCCAGTCGATGCCGATCGCGATGCCGCGCTTGACGATTTCACGCTCCAGTTCATCCGCGGTGCGCGTGTAGTGTCCGAATCCGCTCATCTTTCCCGTGTATGCCTGCCGCGTGACTGCAGATGCGCGGCGGGTGTGCCGCTCCGAATGGAAACCGCCGCGCAGCTGCGCCGGCGAAGGGCGCATTCTAGCGCCTCGCCCGCCTGCACTCGATCAGGATCCCTGTGCTGCCCATGAAGAATCCTTCCCTTTGCGCGCTATTCATCGCCGGCCTGCTGCTGGCCCCGATCACCCACGCCGGCGTCGCCGGCCTGCCGCCCGGGGTGCGCCTTGCACTCGACAGCGCGCGTATCCCGGCAGAGGCGGTGAGCCTCTGGACCCGCCCTGTGGACCACGCCACGCCCGCGCTCGCAATCAACGCCACCGCACCGATGAATCCGGCATCGGTGATGAAGCTCGTCACCGCCTTCAGCGCGCTCGAACGCCTCGGCCCCGCCCACACCTGGACGACCCGCATCGCCCGCGACGGCCCGATCCATGCCGGGGTGCTGGAAGGCAACCTCTACCTCGTCGGCGGCGCCGATCCGGTACTGGGCTACGACCGCCTGTGGAAGGTGCTGCGCCGCTTGCGCGCGCTCGGCATCGAGCGCGTGGCGGGCGACATCGTGCTCGACGCCTCGGTGCTGCGCCTGCCGCCGCACGACCCCGACGCCTTCGATGGCCGCGGCGTGCGCCCCTACAACAGCGGTCCGTACGGCCTGTTGCTGCAATACAACACCCTGCTGCTCGGCCTGACCCCGGGCAAGGCGGCCAACGCGCCGGTCGCCCTGGCCGCCGAGCCGCCGCTCGCCGGCCTCGTCATCGACAACCGCGTCCTCACCTCGGACGCCCCTTGCGGCAGCTGGTACCAGGACCTGCAGGCCGTGGTCGAACCCGGTCGCCGCCTGGTACTGAGCGGCAGCCTGCCCGCCGCCTGCGGCCCGCGCACCTGGAGCGCCGCGCCGCTGCCGCCAGCCGAATTCGGCAGCGCACTGGTCGCCGCGTTGTGGAGCGAGGTCGGCGGACACCTGGGCGGGACGGTGCGCGAAGGCCGCCTGCCGACCGGGGCGGAAGAACTGTTCTCCGATGACTCGGATCCACTCGCGGACGTGGTGCGCGACATGAACAAGTGGTCGAGCAATGTGATCGCGCGCCAGCTGCTTGCCACGCTGGGCCGGGTGAGCCTGCGCGAGGACGCGACCGAGGACATGGTGACCGCGGGCGCACGCGCGGCCGCCGCGACGCTGGCCGCCGCCGGCATCGACACCGACGGGCTGGTGATCGAGAACGGCTCGGGGCTGTCGCGGATCGAGCGCATCCGCGCCGACAGCCTGGGAATGCTGCTGCTGGCCGCCTGGCAGCGGCCGTGGATGCCGGAGTTCATCGCCGCCCTGCCGGTGGCGGGCGTCGACGGCACCGCCCGCCGCCGCCTCGGCGACAGCCCCGCACGCGGCCAGGCCCACATCAAGACCGGCACGCTCAATGGCGTGCGCGCGATGGCCGGCTACCTGCTCGACCGCAATGGCCAACGCCACGCGGTGGTGATGATGGTCAACCACCCCGAGGCCGCCGCCAGCGCCGCGGCGCAGGACGCCCTGCTGGAGTGGCTGTGGAGCGGCGGGGAATGAGGCCCACGCGCAACGGCGGCGCCGCATTCGCGCCTTCCGGCGCTCCTGCGGGTCAGGAAGCACCGCGGCTCCTGTAGGAGCGGCGCAAGCCGCGAATGCGGCGCTCCGGCAAGCGCTGCGGCAAGCACAGGCGCCCGCTGGCTCGCGCCAGCCACGACTCCTCCATCGCGACGTCACGCCATCGGCATCGTCTGCCGCTGCATCAGGTTCCACCACCCGCGCACCACGCGGTAGAGGATCCACAGCCCGGCGATCAACAGCAGCGCGAGCGCGAAGGGCACGCCGATGATGGTCACCACCATCAGCACCGACACCGCGATCCACAGCACCGCGAACCAGAAGGTGCGGATCTGCCAGCGGAAGTGGCTCTCCAGCCAGGTACCCCGCACCGCATTCTGATTCCAGTAGTTCAGGATCACCGCAGCGATCGAGGGCAGGCTGGCCACGAAGCTGAAGATGATGGTGGCCGAGCCCACCACCGCCGAGAACACCGCGAAGGCATGCAGCGCATACACCAGGTGGGTGACGGTGACCATGTTCTCGGACGGCTGGCCGGCCTCGAGCGGGGCGGGGTAGGGACTGTTCATCGACTTTCCTCGAACGGAAGCCCGCGCCGGGGACATCCGCAGCGCATGACGAAGGCTTCGACCGCGGACCATGCCGGGTGTTCGGCTGCAGTGCAACAACAAAACGTAAGCCTACAGCCCCAGCTCGCCCCACATCGCATCCACCTTCGCCTTCACGGCCGCATCCATCACGATCGGCGTCCCCCACTCGCGGCTGGTCTCGCCCGGCCACTTGTTGGTCGCGTCCAGCCCCATCTTGCTGCCCAGCCCCGCCACCGGACTGGCGAAGTCGAGATAGTCGATCGGCGTGTTGTCGACCAGCGTGGTGTCGCGCGTGGCGTCCATGCGCGTCGTGAGCGCCCAGATCACCTCCTTCCAGTCGCGGATGTTCACATCCTCGTCCACCACGATGATGAACTTGGTGTACATGAACTGGCGCAGGAAGCTCCAGATGCCGAACATCACCCGCTTGGCGTGGCCCGGGTACTGCTTGCGGATGCTGACCACCGCCAGGCGATACGAGCAGCCCTCCGGGGGCAGGTAGAAGTCGACGATCTCGGTGAACTGCTTCTGCAGCAGCGGCACGAAGACCTCGTTCAGGGCGACGCCGAGCATCGCCGGTTCGTCGGGCGGCTTGCCGGTGTAGGTGCTGTGATAGATCGGATCGCGCCGCATGGTGATGCGCTCGATCGTGAACACCGGGAAATCGGAGACCTCGTTGTAGTAGCCGGTGTGGTCGCCATAGGGGCCTTCGGGCGCCATGTCGCCCGGGTGAATCGCGCCCTCGAGCACGATCTCGGCCGACGCCGGCACCTGCAGGTCGCTGCCGAGACATTTCACCAGCTCGGTCTTGGCACCGCGCAGGAGGCCGGCGAACTGGTACTCCGAGAGCGAATCGGGCACCGGCGTCACCGCGCCGAGGATGGTCGCCGGATCGCAGCCCAGCACCACCGCGACCGGGAAAGGCTCGCCCGGATGCGCGCGCTGGTGCTCGAGGAAGTCGATCGCCCCGCCCCGGTGCGCCAGCCAGCGCATGATCACCCGGTTGCGGCCGATCACCTGCTGGCGGTAGATGCCCAGGTTCTGGCGCTTCTTGTGCGGCCCGCGCGTCACCACCAGGCCCCAGGTGATCAGCGGCGCGGCGTCGCCCGGCCAGCAGTGCTGGATCGGCAGCTTCGCCAGGTCGACCTCGTCGCCCGACCACACCACCTGCTGGCAGGGCGCGGAGCGCACCTCCTTGGGCGCCATGTTGAGCACCTGCTTCAGCACCGGCAGCTTGTCCCAGGCGTCCTTCAGCCCCTTGGGCGGCTCGGGCTCCTTGAGATAGGCGAGCAGCTTGCCGACCTCGCGCAGGGGCGTGCTCCAGTCGCCGTCGGCGACCTCCTCCCCCATGCCCATCGCCACCCGCTGCGGCGTGCCGAAGAGGTTGGCGAGCACGGGGATCGCCTGCGCCACGCCCCTGGTCACCGGCCTCTCGAACAGCAGCGCCGGCCCGCCGGCGCGCAGCACGCGGTCGGCGATCTCGGTCATCTCGAGGTGGGTGTCGACGGGGGTCTTGATGCGCCGGAGCTCGCCACGGGCTTCGAGCTGGGCGAGGAAGTCGCGGAGGTCGTCGTATTTCATTCGTGCGTCTCGTGATGGGTGCGAAGCAGCGGCCGGCGTTGACGCACCCGCCGCCGGTAAGTTGCCGCCGCGAGCGATCGGACTCGATCAGCGGTACGCATTGATCGCGTCCCGCGTCTCCTCCGCCACCCTCCGCGCCGCTTCCGCGAAGTCTTCCCCCTTCCCCGCATACAGCACCGCGCGCGAGGAATTGATCATCAGCCCGGTGCCGTTCTCCGTGCGCCCCGCCGCCAGGGTCGCGGCGATGTCGCCGCCCTGGGCGCCGATGCCCGGCACCAGCAGCGGCAGCTCGCCGACGAGCGCACGCACGCGTGCGATCTCGGCCGGGAAGGTGGCGCCGACGACGAGCGCGCAGTTGCCGCTGGCGTTCCAGTCCTCGGCGACGGTGCGCGC
Source organism: Thauera aminoaromatica S2 (assembly GCF_000310185.1). GTDB lineage: Bacteria > Pseudomonadota > Gammaproteobacteria > Burkholderiales > Rhodocyclaceae > Thauera > Thauera aminoaromatica. The sequence continues at coordinate 56,541 of NZ_AMXD01000007.1, forward strand.
GACGTGTTCATACAGCTTCATGCGGCCCTTCGACGTATCGACCTCCAGAAACTGCAGGTCCGAACCGCCCGGGTTGGAGGTGCGGCAGAGCAGGATCACGCCCTTGTCGGGGTAGGCCAGGTAGGGATCGACCGAGTCGCGGCCCATGTAGGGATTGACCGTGATGGCGTCGGCCTTGAAGCGCTCGAAGGCCTCGATGGCGTACTGCTCGGCGGTGCTGCCGATGTCGCCGCGCTTGGCGTCGAGGACGACCGGGGTGCCGGGATGGCGGGCGTGGATGTGCTCGACCAGCGCCTCGAGCTGATCCTCGGCGCGGTGCGCGGCGAAGTAGGCGATCTGCGGCTTGAAGCAGCACACCAGGTCGGCGGTGGCGTCGACGATCTGCGTGCAGAACCGGAGGATGGCGTCGGAGCGCCCCTGCAGGTGGGCGGGGAACCTGGCGGGGTCGGGGTCGAGGCCGACACAGAGCAGGCTGTCGCGCTGCTGCCAGGCGGCGCGGAGGGCGGTCATGAAGTGCATGGGGATCGGTCCGGTGTGAGGCAGAGCGCGCCGCGCGCCGACAGGGCTCAAGCGCGCAGCAGGAGGTCGATGAAGAGGCCGGCGAAGATCGCGCCGCCGACCCAGTTGTTGTGGCGGAAGGCCTTGAAGCAGTCGGCGCGGTCGCGCGCGCGGATCAGGGTGTAGTGGTAGCCCGCGATGGCGCAGGCGACGACCAGGCCTGCGTACCAGGCGAAGCCCAGCCCGGCGAGCGCGCCGACGACGGTGAGCAGCACGAAAGTGGCGGCGTAGCACAGCATGACCGCCAGCACGTCGTGGCGGCCGAAGGTGATCGCCGAAGTCTTGATGCCGATCTTGAGGTCGTCCGGGCGATCGACCATCGCGTATTCGGTGTCGTAGGCGACAGCCCAGAAGATGTTGGCCAGCAGCATCAGCCAGCCGGTCGCCGGCACCGTGCCGGTGACGGCGGCGAAGGCCATCGGGATGCCGAAGCCGAAGGCGATGCCGAGGTAGGCCTGCGGGATCGCGAAGAAGCGCTTGGTGAAGGGATAGCTGCCGGCGAGCAGCAGCGCGGGCACCGAGAGCAGGATGGTGAGGGTGTTGAGCGGCAGCACGAGGACGAAGGCGGCCGCCGACAGCGCGGCGGCGAGCGCGAGCGCCTCGCCGGGGCTGACCACGCCGGTGGCGAGCGGGCGAGTGCGGGTGCGCTCGACGTGGCCGTCGAAGTCGCGGTCGGCGTAGTCGTTGATGACGCAGCCGGCGGAGCGCATCAGGAAGGTGCCGACGATGAAGATCACCAGGATGTGCAGCGGCGGCCAGCCTGCCGCGGCAATCCACAGCGCCCACAGCGTGGGCCACAGCAGCAGCAGGGTGCCGATCGGCTTGTCGATCCGCATC